>CAMLGD010000177.1 GCA_946479405.1 uncultured Vogesella sp. | reverse complement strand
CGCTCGCGCGGTACCATCCCGGCCGCCGCTCCAAGGTTGGCCGCATGGCGGCTGGCGGCCCCGGTAATGCCGCTGGTTTGAGATGTCGGCCAGCGTTGTTGCCATGAAAAAGACCGCCATAACGGCGGTCTTTTTCATGGCGCGGTGCGGGAGCTATACCCGGTACACCGCGACTTCGCTTTCCATCGAATGCGACAGGCTCTGCAGCCGGCTGGCCAGCGCGGTAACGTGCGAGGCGGCGGCGGAGTTTTCTTCCGCCATCTGTGCCACGGTTTCTACCTGGCTGGCGATGCTGTTGGCCGCGGTGCCCTGCTCGCGGATGGCATGGCTGATCTCGCCGACCAGGTGGCGGCTCTGCTCCGCCACCTCGGAAATCTGCTGGATGGCGCCGCGTGCCTTGCCGGCTTCATCGACGCCGCTTTCCACGTTGTGCACCACGCCCTGCATGCGTTCGGCGGCGCTTTCCGACACCGTCTGGATGGCGCCGATGATGCCGGCGATTTCCTGGGTGGACTGCGCGGTGCGCTCGGCCAGCTTGCGTACTTCGTCCGCCACCACGGCAAAGCCGCGGCCCATCTCGCCGGCGCGGGCGGCCTCGATGGCGGCGTTCAGCGCCAGCAGGTTGGTCTGGTCGGCGACATCCTTGATCACGTTCACCACCACGGCGATCTGGCGGGTGCGCTCGGACAGCTGGCTCATTTCGCTGGCGGCGTGCTCCACCGCGCCGGCAATGCTTTCGATCGACTGGCTGGTGCCGGTGATCACCACGGCGCCGTTCTGGGCGCGGCTGCCAGTGTCCTGTGCCAGGGTATTGGCCTCCTGGGTGCGGTCGGCCACGTGGTTGATGCTGACGGTGATCTGTTCCAGTGCGGCAGCCATGGTGGAGGCGGATTCACTCTGCGCATTGGAGCCGGCCGCCACCTGCTTGGCCGAGCCGGCCAGCTCGGTGGCCGATTGCGATACATCGCGCGAGGCGGTAATCACCGCGCGCAGGCTGCCCTGCAGCTTTTCGATCAGCTGGTTGAAGGCAGTCAGCATCTGGGCGATCTCGTCCTTGCCCTTCACCTCGCAGCGGGTGGTGAAATCCAGCGATGCGGCCAACTGCTGGATGCTGGCCTGGCCGCGTTGCACGCTGCCGACAATCTGGCGGTAGGTCAGCAGGCCGAGGATGGCGAGCAGGGCGATGGACAGCACGGCGACCGCGGCGGCGATCAGGCGGGCATTATCGCTGACCGACTTGGCCTGCGCCTTGGCGTCATCCGCCAGCTGCTGGTTGTAGTCCAGATGCCCCTTGGCGATACCCTGGATGGCGATGAAGCGATCGCGCATGGCGTTGGCCAGGCGTACCGCTTCTTCGGCCTGGCCGCTGCTGGAGGCTGCCAGCACCGGCGCATACAGCTTGTCCAGTTCGGCCATGCCGGCTTCCAGCTGCTTCAGGTAGTCGCCATCCTTGTCGCTGATCACCATCGGCGCGTAGTCCTGCAGCGCCTTGCCGATGGCGACGCGGTGCTGCTGGAACGCCTGCTCGATGGCCGGCTTCTGGCTGGGGTCGGTGGCGAGAATATGCGCCAGCAGCGAGTTGCGCTGCTCCAGCAGCTCCTGGTTGAAGCTGCCGAGTAGCTTCACGCTGGGCAGTACGTTGTCGCCGATGTTTTCCAGCTCCTGGTACAGACGATTCAATTGCAGGAAGGTGGTGCCGGCCAGCAATAGCAGGCCGGCAATGGCGACCGAGATCAGCAGGATCAGGCGCTGGGAAATTTTCATGAACGTCTCCACGTGGCGAAAGCAGCTAGTTTCTCTTTTTATGTTACTAATGATTTGATTAGCAAGCGCTAGGCGGCAGTTAATTAAAATTGCATAACTCGTTGATTATGTTATTTGAATTTGACCGGCCCGGTCTGGTATCACCAAGCGGTGCTTATTTACTTGGCCAGAGAATTTTAAAATTGTTTGTCATTACATGCGGCCGCCGGGTTTTAACCGGGCCGTTATATAAAAAAGCAATAACACCGACCAAGGTACGACGCAGCGACTCAGCCGGTGTCGCGGGATTATCGAATCACAGACCAGCGCTTATAACTGAAGCATGATTGCTGTAATGAAACAGCATTTCTCATTAAACTCTGCAGACTTGCTGCGCCAGATCAACAGCGTTGCCGCCGCCGGCATCCGTTTGCCGTCGGTCGCGTATTTTTCCGATTCCACACTCAGCCGCGGAACTGCCCTGCCATGATCCAACTGCCCGCCATGCCCCCGCCTGCCGCACCTGCAGCGACCAGGCTGTCGCCACTGCAGCTGGCGGCTCTGGTGTGCGTGCTGATCAGCGGCCTGCTGTTGTTGCAGGTGATCCATCCGGGCTGGATACGGTTGCCGGATTACGCCGCGTTGCACACCTTGCTGGAAATCCTGTCCATCGCCATGAGTCTGCTGGTGGCGGTGATGTCCTGGTTCAAGACCGACAGCAGTCGTCGGCTGCGGGTGCTGGCGATCGGTTTCATGGTGGTGGCTGGGCTGGATATCCTGCACGCGGTGTCGTATACGGGCCTGCCGGGTTTGATGGGACCGAATACGCCACACAAGGCCATTGTGCTGTGGCTGGGCGCACGCAGTGCCGTGGCGCTGGTGATGCTGTGCATGTTGCTGCCAGAGCGGCATCAGCGCAGCGCTGCGCCGCTGTTGCTGGTGTATGGGCTGGGCTTTGCGGTACTGGGGGTGGGCTACCACGATGCGCTGCCGCTGCTGTTTGTGCCGGGGCATGGGCTGACGTTGCTGAAGGTGGCGTTGGAGTGGCTGCTGGTGGGCAGCTACTTGCTGCTGGCCTGGCGCATCTATCGCGCCGGACTGAGTATTCTGGCCGGGCAATGGTTGGCCGCAGGCTTGCTGGTGCTGGCGTTTGGCGAGCTGTTTTTCTGTTTTTACCAGCTGGTGGATGACCTGGCCAACGGACTGGGCCATGTCTTCAAGGTGATCGGCCAGGCGTTTTTCCTGCGCGGGGTGATCGAAACCCGGCTGCTGCTGCCGTATCAGCAACTGGCGACCGAGAAGGCGGCGCACGAGGACGCGCTGGGGCGGCTCAACGCGCTGGTGGCCGGGGCGCCGCTGGGCATTCTGGTGGTGGATACCGCGGGCCAGATTGTGAGTAGCAACCGTACTGCTGAAAGCATGTTCCGCGCGGAGTCTGGTGCACTGGATGGCCTGTCTGTCGATGAGCTGGTCGGGCACGACCTGCGTGGCGCACATTTGCGCCACCGCGTGGCCTACCATGCCGCGCCGCAGGTCCGGCGCATGAGCGAACGGCAGGGGCTGCAGGCTGTGCGGCGTGATGGCAGCCAGTTTTACGTCAATGTGGCGCTGGCGCCGCTGCAATGGGGCGGGCGCATGCATACCCTGGCATTTGTCAGCGATGTCAGCGCCGAGGTGCAGCAGAACCTGCAGCTGCAGTGGCTGGCCGATCACGACGAGCTGACCGCGCTGCCCAACCGCCGTGCCACGCTGGAGCAGCTGGCCGCGGTAGTGAAATCGCCGGGGCAGGGGGCGCTGCTGGTACTGAATATCGACGCGCTGGGGCGTATCAACCAAGTGTTCGGCCATCGGGTCGGCGATGAATTGCTGGTGGCCAGCTGCAAGCGGTTGCAGGGATTGTTGTTGCCGGGCGAGGTGATCACCCGGCTGCAGGGCGACAGTTTTGCCGTGATCATGAGCGGTAGCGTCGTGGTCGAAGCGCGGGCCGATTACTTGCTGGGGGCTTTTGCCCGTCCATTCAAACTGAGCGGCGAGGTCAGCCTGCAAGCCAGTGCCACGGCAGGCTATTGCCGTTTTCCGCAAGATAGCCAGCAGCCGGATCTGCTGCTGCAGTACGCCGAGCTGGCGATGACCGCAGCCAAACGCAGTGGCCAGCACGGCGCCAAGGCATTCAATTCGGTGCAGCCGGCGCAAACGCGGCGCTGGCTGGAGCTGGCCAGCCAGATGGCTGGCGGCCTCAAGCACAACCAGTTTTTCCTGGTCTACCAGCCGCGCATCGCGCTGGATGATGGCCAGGTGGCCGGATTCGAGGTGCTGCTGCGCTGGCAGGCGCCGGCAGGCAACATCAGCCCGGGCGAGTTCATCCCGGTGGCGGAAGAAACCGGTTTTATCCTGGAGCTGGGGCGCTGGATCATTGACCGGGCGCTGGCACAGCTGGCGCAATGGCAGCGCGATGACATCGACGTTGGCCGCCTGGCCATCAACCTGTCCACACGCCAGCTCAGCGACGTCGGGCTGCAGGATTTCCTGCTGGAGTGTTGTGCCCGCCACGGTATCTCCCCAGCGCAGCTGGAGCTGGAAATCACCGAAACCGCGGCGATGGAAAACCTGGAATGGGCGTTGCCGGTGCTGCATCAGCTACGCGCGCTGGGCATCTATATCGCGCTGGACGACTTTGGCACCGGCTATTCCTCGCTGGCCTACCTGCAGCAACTGCCGGTATCGGTGCTGAAGATCGACCTGGCGTTCGTGCGAAATCTGGATCGTGAAGAAGGGCGCGCGGTGGCGCGCACCATCATCACCCTGGCGCAGAACCTGGGCTGCAACACCGTGGCCGAAGGGGTGGAAACCGAGGCGCAGCGTGCCTGGCTACTGGCCAACCATTGCGACGAAATGCAGGGTTTTCTGGAGGCACGGCCAATGCCTAGCGACGCGGTGGCTCCCTATCTGCAGCGCAAGCGCGCAGCCGTACCCGGGGGCTAGCCGCGGTGCCGGCTAAACCCCTGCCGCAGTAGGGGGACTGGCAAAGCCTCGGCCCACGGGCGCATAATGCGCGCTTTCTTTGCGCGGACGCCCGCGGCCAACGTTGCCGGCGCCCGCCACTTGCTACAAGGTCCCGTATGAGCCAGCTGCCAAATTGCCCGCAATGTCATTCCGAATTCACCTACGAGGACGGTAGCAACTACGTGTGCCCTGAATGCGCGCACGAGTGGCCGCAAACCGCCGTCGAAGAAGCCGAAACCGCACGCGTGGTACGTGATGCCAACGGCAACGTACTGCAGGACGGCGACAGTGTTACCGTGATCAAGGACCTGAAAGTGAAAGGCTCGTCGCTGGTGGTGAAGGTGGGCACCAAGGTGAAGAACATCCGCCTGGTGGATGGCGATCACGATATCGATTGCAAGATCGACGGTATCGGCGCCATGGGGCTGAAATCGGAGTTCGTGAAGAAAGCCTGACGCGGCGTGCCGTGTTGAAAAAAGCCAGCGTGCTATTGCCGCTGGCTTTTTACATTTTTGCGGCCAACGTTGGCCGCAGCGCACGGCTGGTGCTCAGGGCTGCCCCGGCGCTTCCGGCGGCAATTGCAGCTGCTGGCGCAGCCGCGGCAGAAACTGCTGCTGCAGCCGGTGGAACTGGGCGACATAGCGCGCCAGCCGGGCGCGATCGCTGCCCGGACTGAAGGCCAGATACAGCTGGCCGGACAGCGCCGGCAGCGCCAGTGCCGGTTGCAGGCTATCCGGCGCCAGGCCGGCCTCTCGCAGCTGGTAGTGCAGGGCGGTGCTGCTGGTAAACGGCAGCAGATCGATGCGCCCGGCCAGCAGCTTGCGGATATTGCTGCTGTCGTCACTGCTTTCCTGCAGATTGCTGCCGATCACAAAGCCTTGCTGCAGCAGGTAGCGCGCCTTGACATCCTGCGCGGTGACGCCCAGTTGCCAGCGGCGGGCATCGGCCAGTGTGCGCGGGTTCACCTCCGGCCGGCTGCGCAGCCGCCACAGCACCACATCATTGTGGGCGATCTGGCCGATCCAGCCGTAGCGTGCCTCGCGCTCCGGCGTGCGTGCCAGGCAGAAAATCAGCGTATCGGGGGTGCTTTCTGCTATTTGGTAGGCGCGCGGCCACGGCAGGAAGCGGATGTCCAGCGTATCGCCATTGCGCCGCGCCAACTCCTGCGCCGTCTGCAGCGCCAGGCCCCACGGCTGCGGGCTGGCACTCTGGAACGGTGGAAACTCGGTGGTGACCGCCAGCAGTCTGGCGGCGTGGCTGGCCGGCGACAGGCAGGACAGCAGCAGGAGCAGGGCGATGCGCATGCTGTGCGATATCCATGTGTCAATAAAAGGCGCAGCATGCGCGTGCGCCTGGCGGCTGACAAGTCGCCGACGATGGCGCAGTGCAGCGTAACTGCCTAAAATGGGCGGGCTAACCCGAAACAGCCCCACGCTGGAGATCGCAACAATGACCATCATCCGTCAGGAAGACTTCGTCCAGAGCATCGCCGATGCCTTCCAGTACATCAGTTACTACCACCCGAAAGACTACATCGACGCGCTGTACCAGGCGTATCTGCACGAAGAAAGCCCGGCGGCCAAGGACGCCATGGCGCAGATCCTGATCAACAGCCGCATGTGTGCCGAAGGCCACCGCCCGATTTGCCAGGATACCGGCATTGCCGTGGTGTTCCTGAAAGTGGGCATGAAAGTGCAGTGGGACAGCACCCTGAGCGTGCAGGAGATGGTCAACGAAGGCGTGCGTCGCGCCTACCTGAACCCGGACAACAAGCTGCGCGCCTCGGTGCTGCTGGATCCGGCCGGCCTGCGCAAGAACTCCAAGGACAACACCCCGGCGGTGGTGCACTTCGAGATCGTGGAAGGCGACGGCGTGGAAGTGATCTGCGCCGCCAAGGGCGGCGGCTCGGAGAACAAGTCCAAGTTCTACGCGCTGAACCCGTCCGACAGCATCGTTGACTGGGTAATCAAGACCGTACCGACCATGGGCGCCGGCTGGTGTCCGCCGGGCATCCTCGGCATCGGCATCGGCG
>CAMLGD010000176.1 GCA_946479405.1 uncultured Vogesella sp. | reverse complement strand
GCGGACAGGCCGAACTTGCCTTTTTCACCACCAGTATCCGCCCACTTGCTGGACGCCAGCGACGACAGACGCACGCGCAGACCGATATTGGCCTTCACGCCCAGCTTGGCACTTTCCTGGATCAGCAAGTCGACTTCGGATTCTTTCTCGATTACCACGAACACTTCGTGGCCCAAGCGCTGGCCCATCAGTGCCAGGCGGATGAAATCGCGGTCCTTGTAGCCGTTGCAGACGATGGTACCGCCCTTGGGCGACAGTGCCAGCACGGCCATCAGCTCCGGCTTGGAGCCGGCTTCCAGGCCGATGGACACGTCCTGGGTGGCGATGATGCTCTTCACCACCGCTTCTTGCTGATTAACCTTGATCGGGTAGATGGCGGTATAGCGGTTGCCATAGTTCTGGCTGGCAATCGCGTTGTCGAAGGCGCGGCACAGCCGGGTGACGCGGTCTTGCAGGATATCGGGAAAGCGCACCAGCAAGGGCATGTCCAGCCCCTTGTCAGCCAGGGTGTGCGCCAGCTCGTGCAGATCGATCTCGCGCTGGTGATGCGCGTTGGGACGCACCTTCACGCAGCCGTTTTCGCCGACATTGAAATAGCCAGCACCCCAATGCCGGATGCCATACAGGCTCCGGCTATCCGCCACAGTCCAAGCCATGAAAGGATTTCCTAATTATTCAAAAATGGAAAACTGCTCCTTAGTGCGCGGCTTTCGGGCTAAGAAAGCTTCATGTGGGCCTGGGATGTCGGAGCGCGCAATAAAACGGCGGTTGCCGCAAAAAACGAGCGCGGATTTTAGCAATCTCACGCCCCTTGACAAGCATAATTTTGCCGTGTCCATTTTAATGAACAAGCATGCGGCCAACCCTTGGCCACACACCACACCCTACACCGTGTACATGACTGTTTTTTAAACGATTGCCGCGATTTTGCGGCAGTAAAAAACCGGGCCGGCTCGTGCATGATTTTCGACACCGGCCCGCCGCAGCCTACAGGTAATCCTGCAGGCGATACCACCCCATGCCCAGCACCAGCGCCGGCGTGCGCAACAGCTTGCCACCGGGGAAGGCCCGGTGCCGCAGGCGCTCGAACAGCGCCAGCCGGCTGTCGTCACCGGCAATGGCCTCGGCGATCACCTTGCCGGCCAGCCCGGTCACCGCCACACCATGGCCGGAGAAGCCCTGTGCATAGTAGACGTTGGCCGCAAGCCGACCAAAGTCCGGCGCACGATTCATGGTGATATCGCAGAAGCCACCCCAGGCGTACTCCACCTTCACATCGGCCAGCTGCGGGAACACGCGCAGCATGTCCTTGCGCATCACCGCCGCCAGATCAGCCGGCTCGCGGCCGGAATAGCTGACCTTGCCACCAAACAACATGCGGTGATCGCCAGACAGTCGGTAGTAGTCCAGCACGAAATTGGTATCGCACACTGCCATATTGTTGGCGATCAGCTCGCGGGCACGCGTCTCGCCCAACGGCTCGGTAGCGATCACATAGGTACCCACCGGCATGATGCGGTTTTCCAGTTTGCCGGACAGCGTCCCCACGTAGGCATTGCAGGCCAGCACCAGCTGCCGGCAACGCACGCTGCCGGCGTCGGTTTTGACTAGCGGCGCCGCTCCTTCTTCATAGCTCACTACCGGCGTTTGCTCGTAAATGCTCACCCCGGCATGGCGTGCTGCCTGTGCCAGCCCCAGCAGGTAATTAAGCGGATGGATGTGCCCGGCCAGCGGGTCGAACAGCCCACCCTGGTAGCGGTCGGACGCCAGTAATGCGGCCAACTGTTCGCGCTCCCACAACTGGTAATGCTCGTAGCCATAGAAGTCTTGCGCTTCGCGCTGCCAGCTCACCAGATCCTGAAAATGCGCCGGCTTGACCGCCGCCGTGCAGTAGCCGCGCGTCCAGTCGCATTCGATGCCATGCTGCCGCACCCGCTGCTCGATGATTTCCACTGCTTCCAGCGACATGCGCCACATCTGGCGGGCAGCGGCATCGCCAAGTTGGCCGCGCAGGGTGTCCATATCGCAGGCAAAACCGGCAATCACCTGCCCGCCATTGCGCCCGGAGGCACCAAAACCGATGCGCGACGCCTCCAGCAACACCACCTGCAGCCCCTGCTCAGCCAGGTTCAGTGCGGTCGTCACCCCGGCCAGGCCACCACCCACCACACACACATCACACTCGACCGCACCTTGCAGCGCCTCCCCAGGCTCCCAGGGAACCGCAGTGGCGACGTAGTAGGACGGGGCATGTGGCTGACGAGCGCAGTTGAGCATAGATACCTCTGGTTGATGTAAGGAAACAGGAATCAGGGAAACGCGATACTGGGCAACAAGATAGACACCTCATGACAGCGGGCTGTCGAACAGGCATGAAAAACGGCGAAGCCCGCAAGGGCCTCGCCGTGGGAACAACAACAGATTCAGCTGGCAACCGGAACCGGTGCGGCCTCACGCATGGCGGCGGCAATCGCCTGCTCGCGCTTGCGCTGGGCATTCAGCATCAGGTAGTTGGCCACCAGCACGATCACCCCCACCACCAGCACGGTAATCGCCGCCAAGGCGTTGATTTCCGGATTCAGACCCAGACGCACCTTGGAGAAGATCACCTGCGGCAGCGTGGTGGAGCCCGGACCGGACAGGAAGGCGGTGGTCACCAGGTCATCCAGCGACAAGGTAATCGACAGCAGGAAGCCGGACGCAATCGCCTGCGACACCAGCGGCAGCGTGATGACGAAGAAGATCTTCAGCGGGCGGGCGCCCAGATCCATGGCCGCGTCTTCCAGGTTCTTGTCGATCTCCAGCAGGCGCGAGCGCACCACCACCGACACGTAGGCCATGCACAGCGTGGTATGGCCCACCCAGATGGTGAAGAAACCACGCTCGGACGGTACGCCGATGAACTGCTCCAGCGAGATGAACAGCAGCAACATGGACAGACCGGTAATCACCTCCGGCATCACCATCGGCGCGGTCATCATGCCGGCAAACAGCGTGCTGCCGGTATAGCGCTTGAAGCGCGCCAGCACGAAACCGGCAACAGTACCCAGCATTACCGCCGCGGTAGCACTGGCCAGCGCGATCTCGATCGACAGCTTCACCGCGCTGATGATCTGATCGTTCTGGAACAGCGAGCCATACCATTTGACCGAGAAGCCACCCCACACCGTCACCAGCTTGGAGTCGTTAAAGGAGTACACGATCAGGCTGATGATGGGGATATACAGAAACAGGAAGCCCACCACCAGCACGCCCTTGAGGAACGGGGACAGTTTATTGCCGTTATACATTGCCCTTGCCCTCCAGCTCACGGGTTTCGAAGCGATGCAGCAGCGCGATCGGCACGATCAGCAGCAGCACCATGATGATGGCCACGGAGGCCGCCATCGGCCAGTTGTTGTTGTCGAAGAACTCGTTCCACAGCACCTTGCCGATCATCAACGTATCAGTCCCGCCCACCAGCTCCGGGATCACGAACTCACCCACCGCCGGAATGAACACCATCATCGAACCGGCGATGATGCCGTTCTTGGACAGCGGCAGGGTGATGGCGCAGAACGCCTTGATCGGCCCGGCGCCCAGGTCGGCCGCGGCCTCCAGCAGACGCACGTCCATTTTTACCAGATGCGAGTACAGCGGCAGGATCATGAACGGCAGGTAGGCATACAACATCACCAGGTACAGCGAGAAGTCGGTGTGGAACATGTGCAGCGGCTCACTGATCACCCCCAGCGACAGCAGGAAGTTGTTGATCAGGCCGTTTTCGTTCAGCAGCCCCATCCAGGCATACACCCGCAGCAGGAAGGAGGTCCAGAACGGCAGCATTACCAGCATCAGCAGGATATTGCGCCGCGCAGGATCGGTACGGGCAATGGCGTAGGCGATGGGATAACCCAGCAACAGACACATCACGGTGGTGAAGAACGCCACCTTCAGCGACGACAGGTAGGTTGCCGCATACAGCTCATCGGTGAAGATGAAGCTGAAGTTGCCGAAGTACAGCGACAGGCCGCGAATCACCCCCTCTTCTTCCTGCAACAGACTGGTGAACGGCGGAATCGCCAGTGCCTGTTCGGCGAAGCTGATCTTCAGCACGATGAAGAACGGCACCAGAAAAAACAGCAGCATCCAGGTGTAGGGAATGGAAATGACAGCAGTCTTCCCCAACCTGAACTTGGCTTTCATTTTCAGCAGACTCATGACCGTCTCCTTAGCGCGTCAGCACTACCGGCATATCCGGGCGCCAGCTTACGTACACCGGCTCGCCCCAGGTCGGCGCCTTGATGTCGTTCTCGTGCCAATGGTTGGCCGACACCATGGATTTCACCACTTTGCCGCTGCCCAGCTTGACGTGATAGATGGAGAAGCTGCCCAGGTAGGCAATATCGTCCACCACGCCACGCGCAGTGTTCGGGCCGGCCGGCGGCGGTGCCACATGCACATGCACGTCTTCCGGACGCACGCTGGCCCATACCTGCATGCCTTTCGGGCCGGTAATGCCGTGATCGATCATCACGCGGCCACCCAGATCCGACGATTCGATTTCCACGCGATCCGGTTCGTCCACCACCACCGGGCCGGCGAACATATTGGTATCGCCAATGAATTCGGCAGTGAAGCGACAGTTGGGGTAGTCGTAGATTTCGGCTGGGGTGCCGATCTGCAGCAACTGGCCTTCGGACATGATGCCGATGCGGGTCGCCATGGTCATGGCTTCTTCCTGGTCGTGGGTCACCATGATGCAGGTCACCCCTACTTTTTCCAGCGTGGCCACCAGCTCCAGCTGGGTCTGCTGGCGCAGCTTCTTGTCCAGTGCGCCCAGCGGTTCGTCCAGCAGCAGCAGTTTCGGGCGTTTGGCCAGGCTACGGGCCAGCGCCACACGCTGCTGCTGACCACCGGACAGTTGGTACGGCTTGCGCGAGCCGTACTTGCGCAGCTGCACCAGGTCCAGCATCTCTGTCACGCGGGCGTCGATTTCGCCCTTGGGCAGTTTGTCCTGCTTCAGGCCGAAGGCAATGTTTTCCGCCACGCTCATGTGCGGAAACAGCGCGTAGCTCTGGAACATCATGTTGATCGGGCGCTCGTACGGCGCCAGACCAGTGATGTCCTCGCCATCCAGAATGATCTTGCCGGAGGTTGGCCGCTCCATCCCCGCCAGCATGCGCAGCAGTGTGGACTTGCCGCAGCCGGAGCTGCCCAGCAGGGCAAAAATCTCGTTCTTGCGGATATCCAGATCGACGCCGTCCACCGCGGCAGTCTCACCGAACCGTTTCACCACATTGCTGATGCGCAGATAGGGCGTCTCAGTTTGAGAAACAGCAGACTGTTTACCAGTTTCCACCATGATATTTCTTCCCGAATGGAGGCTGCTAAGGCCTCCGGTAATTTTCAAACAGCTGTATAAGCGACCAATTTCAACCCTACCCTGCGAGGCAAGCTGCAGGCAAGACACCAGCAGGCAGGTGGACACTGAACGCGGAGCAAACTTTCCGTACAGAAAGCGCAAAAACCGGGTCTATCGTGCAGGGCGCAGCATACTAGCACCGACTGGCCATTGCTTCCGACGGCATGGCAGCCATGTCCGCTGGTTGGCACCCTATTCCGGCACGCGCAACTTCAGGCTACTCCACGTTTAATAAAATTGACAAGTTCGACGTAAGAAAATTAACAGCGCCAGTTTTTCGCAGCGCAACAGGCACTTACACGCTGCGGCGCAACAAAATAGCCACCTTGAACGGCAGAATTGCCAGTGGCGTTTAATTACTCAAACACGGGCACGGCACGCACCAGAGTGGTGCCGGAAGCGGCCGCCTCGATAAACAGCACGCTACCCTCCTGTTTTTTGGCGGATTTTTTGGCCGAGGTAGCGGCCGATGCCACTTGATAGTGCGAGGCATAGCAACCGGGCTGCACCGGCAGCACGCCAATGGACACGCTGGTCAATGGAAAGAAGCGCACGCGGCCGTCACGATCGGCCATTTCAAAGCCCCCCGCCGCCCGGTCTGCCGCCAGAAACAGCGTCGGCACCGACAAATCGAACTGCTGCAGCACCTGCCGCAAACGCTGCTGCCAGTTGCAACTTTGCAACAGCACCACAAAATCATCGCCGCCGATGTGGCCGACAAAATCCAGCAGCGGGTCCACTGCCGCCTCCAGAATCGCCCCCAGCAAGCGGATCATGTCATCGCCGGCACCGTAGCCGTAGTGATCGTTAAACGGTTTGAAATGATCCAGATCGACATAGGCCACCACGAAAGGTTGGCCGCCAGCCAGCAGGCGTGCCACCTCGTCACTGATCGGCACATTGCCGGGCAAACCGGTAAGCGGATTGGCATAACGCGCGGCAGCCAGCTGCATCTCGCTGATCACCCGCATCAGCTCGTGACCAGTGCCCATACCCAGATAGGCGGCGTCTTCCACGATGATGAAACCATTGACCAGATGCCGTCGATCGGCCGCCGCCAGCGCGGACAGAGTCTGGATATCGGTATCCGCCGCCACCACCAGCGGCGACATGTCGGCCAGCGCCAGGCACGGCTTCTTGGCCAGCAATTCGCGGTTGAACGGTTTGGCAAACGTTTCCACCACCCGGTGGCGTGACAACAGCGCCAGCGGCCGCTGGCCACGCAGCACCGGCAGCGCAAACAGCGCCGGATTATCGGCAAACAGGCGATAAGCCTCGTCGCAACGCGATTGATCTGTCAGAAACGGCATATCCAGCAACAAGTCGCGCGCCACCGGCAACTGGCGGCCAACCTTGCCGGCCGCCGGCACGGGCAGCAGATAGTTGCCATGCCGCGGCGGCTGCGCCACCGGCCGCGCCACCAGATAGCCCTGCCCCATCACCACCCCCAGCTCGCGCAGCAC
>CAMLGD010000175.1 GCA_946479405.1 uncultured Vogesella sp. | reverse complement strand
TCGTCGGTTTCCACCTCGATGCGCTTGCCGTTGTGGCTGAAGTGGTACCAGTACAGCAGCATGGAACCCAGTGATGCCATCAGGCGGTCGGCGATGTCGCGGGCACCAGGGGCATTGTGGTCATCTTTTTCCGGCAGGGTGCAGCCCAGTGCGGATACACCACTGCGCATCACGTCCATCGGGTGCGATGCCGCCGGCAGCGCTTCCAGCGTGGCTTTCACCGATGCCGGCAGACCGCGCAGGCTTTTCAGCTTTTTCTTGTAGCCGGTCAGCTCAGCCTGGTTCGGCAGCTTGCCATGCACCAGCAGGTAGGCGACTTCTTCGAATTCGCAGTGCGCGGCCAGGTCCAGAATGTCGTAGCCGCGGTAGTGCAGGTCGTTGCCGCTGCGGCCAACGGTGCACAGCTCGGTGTTGCCGGCGGCCACGCCGGACAGGGCTACGGATTTCTTGGCTTTGGGAAGCACTTGGAGGGTCTCGCTCATCTTTCCTTCTCCTGCTGCTGGTGTTGATTGGGGTTGTGTCGTGTTCGGGTCAGTCGGCGTCGTGGAATATCGCCAGCCACACGGTGTCGGTATCGGCTGCGGTGGCGGCCACGCGGTGCCGGCGGTGCGCCGGGATCAGTACCGCATCGCCGGGATATAGCGTTTGTCGCGCTGTTGGTGCGTCGTATTCCAGCTCGGCCTGGCCGGCCAGCAGCAGCACCCATTCATGCTGCGGCTGGTCGTACCAGTAGCCGGGCGGCGATGCGTGGCCGCGCGACACGATGCGCTCGACACGAAAGCCGCGCTTGCCTGCCAGCAGCGTCTCGAACTGCTCCTGTGGCAGCGTGGCCGGTATGTCGGTCAGCAGGTTGCGCGGCGGGGTCATCGTTTATTTTTCCTGGCGGAACAGCGCGTCCAGCTTCTGCTCGTAATCGTGATAGCCCAGGTGGTCGTACAGCTCCATGCGGGTCTGCATCTTGTCGATCACGTTTTGCTGGGTGCCGTCCTGGCGGATGGCGCCGTAGACCGCCAGCGCGGCCTGGCTCATGGCGCGGAAGGCGGACAGTGGGTACAGCACCAGGCTCACGCCGTTGTCGCCCAGTTGCTGGGTGGTGTACAGCGGGGTGGCGCCGAATTCGGTGATGTTGGCCAGTACCGGCACCTTCACCGCCTCGGCAAACTGTTTGTACATGGCCAGATCGGTGATGGCTTCCGGGAAGATCATGTCGGCGCCGGCTTCCACGCAGGCGACGGCACGTTCGATGGCGGCATCCAGGCCTTCTACTGCCAGCGCGTCGGTGCGCGCCATGATCACCATATCGTGCTTGCGGGCATCTACCGCGGCCTTGACGCGATCCACCATCTCGTCCTGGCCGACGATGGCCTTGTTCGGGCGATGGCCGCAGCGTTTCTGCTGCACCTGGTCTTCGATGTGCACCGCGGCGGCACCGGCTTTTTCCAGGCTGCGGATGGCGCGGGCGATGTTGAAAGCGCCACCCCAGCCGGTATCGATGTCCACCAAGAGTGGCAGCTCGGTCACGTCGGTGATGCGGCGCACGTCGATCAGCACGTCTTCCAGCGTGGTGATACCGAGGTCGGGAATGCCGCAGGAGCAGGCGGCCACGCCGCCACCGGACAGGTACAGCGCCTTGAAGCCGCTGTGCTCAGCCAGGCGGGCGGCGTAGGCGTTTACCGCACCGACGACCTGCAGGGGTTTTTCTTGGGCGACTGCGTCGCGGAAACGTTGGCCGGGTGTCGTCATCGGGTTCTCCTGTCCTTGTTCTCGGGTAGTTGCTGGAAATTCTAGCAAGTGCTTGGTTTTTTGGAAACCGACTTTTTGTATTGGGGCGTGTTACCTGTAGTCACAGGCTGGCTTGGCACGCGGCTGCCGTGGTTCAATGTGCCATTCAGGGTGATGTCACATTCAGTGTGAACTAAAGCGGAGGGCCTCCGGTCATAAGTTGTGCCCTGCGCCGGTGCAAGCCGGCAACAAACAAAGAACAGCAGGGCGAATCAGGGAGTGAATGACAACGATGAGTGATCGAGAACTCGATCAGCAACTGGTGGAGCGTGCCCAGCGCGGCGAAAAACGAGCGTTCGACTTGCTGGTCAGCAAGTATCAGCGCCGTCTGTCGCGGCTGCTGTCGCGGTTTATCCGTGACAGTGCCGACATTGAAGACGTGACGCAGGAAGCCTTTGTAAAGGCCTACCGCGCCTTGCCATCGTTTCGTGGCGAAAGCGCGTTTTATACCTGGCTGTATCGGATCGGCATCAATACAGCCAAGAATTTTCTGACCTCGGCCGGGCGGCGGCCAGTGGTGAGTGCGGAGTTCGAGGACGAGGACGGCGATACGCTGGACATGGCCTCGCAAGTGCCGGACTACCACACGCCCGAGGCGGAAATGATGAACCAGCAGATTCTGGCTGCCGTTAATGCGGCGGTGGAGCGTCTGCCGGAAGAATTGCGTACGGCGATCTCCCTCCGGGAAATGGAGGGCCTCAGTTATGAGGAGATTGCCGAGGCAATGAATTGTCCGATCGGTACCGTGCGGTCGCGGATTTTCCGGGCCCGCGAGGCGATTGCGACAGAGTTGCGTCCGTTGCTGGATACGGCAAAGAACAAAAGATGGTGAGCAGATGATGAAAGAAAACCTTTCCGCCCTGATGGATGGTGAGCTGGCCGACGAGGACGCCGAGCCGCTCATTAAACGCCTGGCTGGCGATGCCGAGCTGCAGACTGCGTGGCAGGAGTTTCACCTGATCGGTGATGCCATGCGCGGTGCATCGCTGCTGTCGGTCGATGTGCGTGCCGAGGTGAGCGACAGGTTGGCCGCAGAGCCGACCGTGCTGGCGCCGCGGCCGTCGCAGCGCCGGGTCGGTCGCCCGGCGGCCCGCTTTGCCGTTGCCGCGTCGGTGGCATTGGCTGGCGTGGTGGGCTGGTACAACTGGCAGAGCCAGCCGGCGGACGCCGGGCTGGTGGCCGAGGCGGTGCCGGCGCCGGCGGCGCTGGTGCAGGTGGCGGCAGATGGCCGCCAATCGTATCTGGATGCGCATCAGGATGGTGCCCTTGGTGAAGGGTTGACGCGTGTCGGCCTGACTCAGCCTGTCGCCCAGGGGGTGCGTTGATGCGTCGGCTTGCCGCCTGTGTGTTGCTGTCCCTGCCCCTGGTGGCACTGGCCGATGATGACTGGGCGCTGCTGCGCCGTGCCGCAGTAGCGGGTCAGTCGTTACCGTTCAGTGCCATCTACACCCACCAGCTGGGGGGCGAGCTGGAAACCTTCCGCATTTACCGCACCCATGACGATGGTCAGCTGCGCGAGCGGCGCGAATCGCTGGACGGCCTGCCGCGCGAAATCGTTCGCCATGGCAATGAGCTAACCTGCTACGCGCCGGATGCCAAGTCGCTGAGTGCCGCCAAGCTGAGTGCAATGAAAATGTTCCCGGCAGTGTTGCCGGACCTGCCGTCCGAGCTGGCGGTGGCTTACGGCATCAGCCGCGGCGGCATGGACCGCGTGGCCGAGCGCGATTGCCAATGGTTGCTGCTCAAGCCGCGTGAAGCCAATTCCCGCTACAGCCAGCGCTTGTGCATCGACCCGAGCACGGCGTTGCCGCTGAAGGCGGTGACCTATGGTGTGCGCGGCGAGGTCATCGAGCAATTCGCCTTTACCGAGCTGGATATGGGCGCCGAGCGCGACAAGACCAAGTTGCGGCCGCGCTACAAGCAGGCGCTGCCCCTTGGCAAGACCGGGGTGACGGCGCCGAGCGCGCCGCCGCCGCTGGAAGTGAAGGGCATGCCGGCGGGGTTCCGCCTGGTGCGCTACATGAGCCGGCCGCTGCCGGGGCATGAGCAGGCAGTGCAGCATTATGTGTATTCGGATGGCTTTGCCCGACTGTCGTTGTTTGTCGAAACTTCCGATGCCGAGGTGCCGCCGCACCCGGTGGTGGTGGCGCCCAATGGCATTGGCGTCGCATCGCGGCGGGTGGGTGAGCAGTTGCTGACCGTGGTTGGCGACTTGCCGGAGGCCGGTTTGCAGACGGTCTTGAAAAACATTCGCCTGATCCAGAAATAACATGATCGAAACCGAAGCCCGGGTTCTGCAGGTGGGGCCCGGTTTTGCCTGGGTGGAGCCGCGCCCGCATTCGCCCTGTGGCCAGTGCGACCCGGTCAACGGTTGCCGCTCGCTGCAACTGGCTCGCATGTTCAGCCTGCGGCAGCCACGCTTCCGTGTGCTGGACCCGTTGGGGGTGTTGCCGGGTGAGCAGGTGAATATTGCGGTGCCGGAGTCCGGCATGCTGCGCAGTGCTGCGCTGCTGTATGCGGGGCCGGTGCTGGCGCTGCTGGCCGGGGCTATGTTGGCCGCACCGGCGGGCGAGCTGGCGGCGGTGATCGGCGGGTTGCTGGCCTTGCTGCTGGCCTTGTGCTTTGTGCGCGGCTACAGCCGCCGCCTGGCGGGTGATGTGCGCTTTCAGCCGCACGTAGCCAGTCGTGTTTCTCCTCACCAACTTTCCATGGAGTTTGTCGGAACATGCCGCTCAAGAAGCTGATTGCCGCCTCTATGCTGATGGCCGGGTTGTTGGCCAGCCCGCATTCCCTTGCCGCGCCGCTGTCGTCGCTGCCTGATTTCACCCAGCTGGTGGAAGAGCAGGGCAAGGCGGTGGTGAATATCCGTACCGTGCAGACGGTGCGCCAGGTGGTGCGCGAATTACCGCAGGGCATGGAGAACGATCCATTTGCCGAATTTTTCCGCCGCTTTGCCCCGCCGCAATTGCGCGAATACCGAACCGGCGGTATGGGCTCCGGTTTCATCCTGTCCGCCGATGGCTATGTGCTGACTAATGCCCACGTGATTGCCGAGGCCGACGAGATGATTGTCACCCTGGGCGATCGCCGTGAGTTCAAAGCCAAGGTAGTGGGTGCCGATGCGCGTACTGATGTGGCCTTGCTGAAAATCGAGGCCAAGGGCCTGCCGTTCGTCCGGCTGGGCAAGCCGGATGCACTGAAGGTGGGTGAGTGGGTGCTGGCCATCGGTTCGCCGTTCGGGTTTGAAAATACGGTGACCGCTGGCATTGTCTCCGCCAAGGGGCGTCACCTGCCGGACGAAAGCTATGTGCCGTTCATCCAGACCGATGCCGCAGTCAACCCGGGTAACTCTGGTGGCCCGCTGTTCAACCTCAATGGCGAGGTGGTGGGCATCAACTCGCAGATTTACAGCCGTTCCGGTGGCTTCATGGGCATTTCCTTTGCCATTCCGGTGGATGTGGCGCTGACGGTAGCCGAGCAGCTGAAGAAGGACGGCAAGGTGAGCCGCAGTCGTATCGGAGTGGTGTCGCAGCCGATGACCCAGGCGTTGGCCGCATCCTTTGGTCTGCCGGATAGCAAGGGTACGCTGATTGCCTCGGTAGAAAAGAATGGCCCGGCAGAAAAGGCGGGGCTCAAGTCTGGCGACGTGGTACTGGCGCTGAATGGCCAGCTGCTGGATGGCAGCGACGATTTGCCGCGGCTGCTGGGTGTGATTCGCCCTGGTAGCAAGGTTCAGCTGCAGGTGTGGCGCAATCGCAAGGCTATGCAGCTGAGCGTGGTGACCGCTGAGTTGCAGGAAGAGGATCCACGCACCGCCGAGCGCGCTTATCGTGGCAAGTCGCCGGAGCAGCAGGGCGAAGAGAGCATGACCAACCGTAGCGGCCTGGCGGTGCAGCAGCTGGCACCGGCCCAGTTGCAGAAGCTGGGAGTGAAGTTCGGTCTGCTGGTACGTGCCGTCCAAGGGCCGGCGGCCGATGCCGGCCTGCAGGCGGGGGACGTCGTAGTGGGCGTGTCCGGCGAGGAGTTGTCCAGCGTGCGACAACTGCAGCAAGCAATCAACGCGGTACCGGATGGCGGCAGCGTGGCGTTGCGCATTCTGCGCCAGGGCGAGCCGCTGTTTATGGCGTTGAAGCCGGAAAAGGCGAAATCTTGATCACGCTGACACTGTATTTCCGCGAATACTGCAGCCTGTGCCACAACATGCTGGCGCAGCTGCGGCCATGGCAGCAGCAGTATGGCTTTGCCATCGACGTGGTGGACGTGGATGCCGACCCGGTGCTGGAGGAGCGTTTCAACGAACTGGTCCCGGTATTGATGCACGGTGAGCTGGAAATCTGTCACTGGCACCTGGACGAAGCAAGGTTGGCCGCACATCTGGCTGCACACCCGGCTGCACAGGGCAGCGAAATCAGCTAAAATCCGCGCCAGTGTTAAAAAGGGCACTTTGTGTGCCCTTAATTTTTGCTGGATTCAGATGAAACATATCCGTAATTTCTCGATTATTGCCCATATTGACCATGGCAAATCGACATTGGCCGACCGCTTCATCCAGTTTTGTGGCGGTCTGGAACAGCGCGAAATGAGTGCGCAAGTGCTTGACTCGATGGATATCGAGAAAGAGCGCGGCATCACCATCAAGGCACAAACCGCCGCGCTGCAATACAAGGCGCGCGACGGTCAGGTCTACAACCTGAACCTGATCGATACCCCGGGGCACGTCGACTTCTCCTATGAAGTATCGCGCTCGCTGTCCGCCTGCGAAGGCGCACTGCTGGTGGTGGATGCGTCGCAGGGCGTGGAAGCGCAGACCGTGGCCAACTGCTACACCGCCATCGAGCTGGGGGTGGAAGTGGTGCCGGTGCTGAACAAGATCGACCTGCCGGCGGCTGATCCGGAGCGCGTGAGCCAGGAGATCGAGGACATCATCGGCATTGAGGCTATCGATGCGGTGCGCGCCTCGGCCAAGTCCGGCATCGGTATCGAGGACATCCTCGAGACCGTGGTCAGCAAAATTCCGCCGCCGGAAGGCAATCCGGATGGTCCGCTCAAGGCGTTGATCATCGACTCCTGGTTCGACAACTATGTCGGCGTGGTGATGCTGGTGCGCGTG
>CAMLGD010000174.1 GCA_946479405.1 uncultured Vogesella sp. | reverse complement strand
GACAGGTGGCGGCGAGATTACGCCTGTGCCGCCCACGCCGCAAGCGTTGTCGATGTTGCATTGCACGCAGTCCGCAACAAAACGCCAGCGGCAGTAATCGTAGCATCCGGCGACACCTGCAACAGCACGCCGAGTGCTCGAACACCCCTTTGCACGCCAACACCCGCCCTGCTCACCCGAAGAGCAGCCAGTACCGGAAGCAGGGGTTTTGCTTGTGAAAGCATAGCGGCAAGGCCACAACCACCGGCACAAACCAGAAATAAACACACAAATACAATAGCTTATTCTTACCCCCTTCGAATGACTGTGACACTCCCCTGCTGTCCCAAACGGCTGCCGTTCGATCGAACATTGCCGATCACAGAAATTTGGTATCCAATCCGGATGATCATTCCTCCGACCTCACTCAGGAAGCAGCATGGATAACAAGTTGAAAAGCGGCCTGACCCTTGCCGCGGTCGCCATGGCCGGCTGGTTCTACTACACGCCATATCAGGCGGTCCACAATATGCAAGAGGCGGCGCAAGCACACAATGCAAGCAAGCTCGCCACTTACGTGGACTTTCCCGCGGTCAAAGAAAACCTGAAGGCCGAGTTGAATGGCCAGATGCTGCAGAAATTGCAGGGGAACCCGTTGGCCGCAGTGGGCGCCGTTTTTACCAGCGCGCTGGTCAATGCCATGGTCGATGCGATGGTCTCGCCACAAGGCCTCGCCATGATGATGCAGGGAGAAAAACCGCTCGCCGCCAGCAAAGCGGAACCCACGGAATCCAGCGCACAGACAGAACCGGACACGGCGTCGGACAAGGTCGAGACTAAGATGGGCTACGACGGGCTCAGCCAGTTTACGGTCAAGGTTTACCAGCGCGGCAAACCGGAGCAGGCAATCAATCTGGTTCTGCAGCGGCACAATCTTTTGTCATGGCAGCTGACCGAGATTCGCCTGCCGCAATAAGCGAATCAGCCCCTCACCCACTGCGCTGCAATCAACAAAAAGCCCGGCCATATATGGCCGGGCTTTTTGTTGGCTACCTTTTCAGCCATGCGCTGGAAATTGGCAGCAATCCTGTAACTGCAGCAACGCTTAGTCCTGATGCTCGTGACGCATCTGCGGGAACAGGATCACGTCGCGAATGGACGGTGCATCGGTCAGCAGCATCACCAGACGGTCGATGCCGATGCCACAACCACCGGTCGGCGGCAGGCCGTATTCCATGGCGCGGATGTAGTCGGCGTCGTAGTGCATCGCCTCATCATCACCGGCATCCTTCTGCTCCACCTGCGACATGAAACGCGCGGCCTGGTCTTCCGCATCGTTCAACTCGGAGTAGCCGTTAGCGTGCTCGCGGCCAACGATGAACAGTTCGAAGCGCTCGGTGATGCCCGGCTGGGTATCGGAACCGCGGGCCAGCGGCGACACTTCCACCGGGTAGTCGATGATGAAGGTCGGATTCCACAGCAGGCTTTCGGCGCACTCTTCAAACAGCGCCAGCTGCAGGCTGCCCAGCCCCGGTGCCGGCGGCAGCTTGCCACCCAGGCGCTTGATCTCGGCGGCCACCCACTCGGCATCGCCCAGTTGCACGTCGGTATATTGCGGGTTGTAGTGCTTGATGGCGCCAACGATAGTGAAGCGGTCGAAGCGCTTGCCCAGGTCTACTTCCTTGCCGTTGTAAGTCACCACGGTGTGGCCGGTGGCGGCAATGGCACAGCTGCGGATGATCTGCTCGGTGAGGTCCATCATGCGCTGGTAGTCGCTGTAGGCCTCGTAGAATTCGATCATGGTGAACTCGGGGTTGTGGCGGGTGCTCATCCCCTCGTTACGGAAGTTGCGGTTGATCTCGAACACGCGCTCCAGACCGCCGACCACCAGGCGCTTCAGGTACAGCTCCGGTGCCACGCGCAGGTACAGCGGCATGTCCAGTGCGTTGTGGTGGGTCACGAACGGCTTGGCGGTGGCGCCCCCCGGAATCGGGTGCATCATCGGGGTTTCCACTTCCAGGTAACCCTCGCCCACCATCACTTCACGCAGCGCCTGCACGATCTTGGAGCGCTTGATGAAGGTATTGCGGCTGTCTTCGCTCATGATCAGGTCGACGTAGCGCTGGCGGTATTTCTGTTCCTGGTCGGTCATGCCGTGGAACTTGTCCGGCAGCGGACGCAGGCTCTTGGTCAACAGGCGCAGCTCGGTAACGTTCACCGACAGCTCGCCCTTGTTGGTCTTGAACAGCACACCCTTGGCGGCAACGATGTCACCCATGTCCCAGTGCTTGAACGCGGCGTGCACCTCCGGGCCAACACCCTGGTCATTGATGTACAGCTGGATCTGGCCGGACATGTCCTGGATGGTGGCAAAGCTGGCCTTGCCCATTACGCGCTTGAGCATCATGCGGCCGGCAACCGACACATGCACGTTCAGCGGCTCCAGCTCGTCCTTGCTCTTGTCGTTGTGGCTGCTGTGCAGCTCACCGGCCAGGTGCTCACGCTTGAAGTCGTTGGGGAAGGCAATACCGGCTTCGCGCAGCGCTTTCAGCTTCTCGCGACGCTCGGCCATGATGTGGTTTTCATCATGCTGCACTAGGCTGGATTCTTGTTCCGACATGGAAATCTCCGTCAAATGTAAAAGGTTGGCCGCAACACTGCGGCCAACCCTGGGAATGCGTTACACGCCCTGCTTCAGGCTGGCTTCGATGAAGCCATCGAGGTCACCGTCCATCACGGCCTTGATGTTGCCTACCTCGTAGCTGGTGCGCAGATCCTTGATGCGCGACTGGTCGAACACGTAGGAGCGGATCTGGTGCCCCCAACCCACGTCAGTTTTGCTGTCTTCCAGCGATTGCTTGGCCTCGTTGCGCAGTTTCAGCTCGCGCTCGTACAGCTTGGCACGCAGCATCTGCCAGGCTTCGTCGCGGTTGCGGTGCTGCGAACGGTCGTTCTGGCACTGCACCACAATACCGGTCGGCGCGTGGGTCAGACGCACGGCGGAGTCGGTCTTGTTAATGTGTTGACCACCGGCACCGGAGGCGCGATAGGTATCGGTACGCACATCGGCCGGGTTGATGGTGATCTCGAAGCTGTCGTCCACTTCCGGATACACGAACACGGAGCAGAACGAGGTGTGGCGGCGCGCGTTGGAGTCGAACGGCGACACGCGTACCAGGCGGTGTACGCCCACTTCGGTACGCAGCAGGCCGTAGGCGTACTCGCCTTCGATCTTGATGGTGGCGCTGGTGATGCCGGCCACGTCGCCTTCGGATTCTTCCAGCACATCGACCTTGAAGCCCTTGCGCTCGGCGTAACGCACGTACATACGCAGCAGCATGCCCGCCCAGTCCTGCGCCTCGGTGCCACCGGCCCCGGCCTGGATGTCCACGAAGCAGTTGTTCGGGTCCATAGGATCGTGGAACATGCGGCGGAATTCCAGCTTGGCCAGCTTGGCCTCAAGCTCGTCCAGGTCGGCTTTCACCGCGAAAATGGTATCGTCGTCATCCTCGGCCTTGCCCATGTCGAACAGTTCGCCGCAATCGGTCAGCGTGGCGGCGATGCCTTCGATCACCAGGACTACGTCTTCCAGTTGCTTGCGTTCACGGCCCAGTTCCTGGGCTTTTTTCGGGTCGTTCCAGACATCCGGGTCTTCGGTCAGGCGGGAAACTTCTTCCAGACGGTCTTTTTTGCCGTCGAAGTCAAAGATACCCCCGGATATCGGTATTGCGCGTGCTCAGATCGTCGATCTGAGCCTGAATCTGATTGAGAACTTCAGCTTCAATCATGTTGGAAAACCTCCACAATAAAGAACATTTCGATGCAAATTACGCTAATTCAGTAAAGACAAAAAGCGCACCTCTCGGTGCGCTTTTGCCTGCAACACTCAGACATCAACCCAGCAGGTGGGCAACGCCTGCGCGTTCTTCTTCCAGCTCAGCCAGGGTGAAGTTGATGCGTTCACGGCTGAATTCGTCGACCTCCAGGCCTTGCACGATGGTGTACTTGCCGTTTTCGCAAGTTACCGGGAAGCCGAACATCACATCCTTCGGAATGCCGTAGGAACCATCGGACGGAATGCCCATGGTCACCCACTTGCCGTTGGTACCCAGCGCCCAGTCGCGCATGTGGTCGATGGCAGCGTTGGCAGCGGAAGCTGCAGACGACAAGCCACGGGCAGCGATGATGGCGGCACCACGCTTGCCAACGGTCGGCAGGAACACGTCGCGGTTCCAGGCTTCGTCGTTGATCATGGACTTGACCGACTCACCGTTGATGGTGGCAAAGCGGTAGTCAGCGTACATGCTCGGCGAGTGGTTGCCCCATACCGTCAGCTTCTCGATATCGGCCACGGCCTTGCCGGTCTTGGCAGCGATCTGGCTGGCGGCACGGTTGTGGTCCAGGCGCAGCATGGCGGTAAAGTTGTTCGGATTCAGGTCCGGCGCAGACTTCATGGCGATGTAGGCGTTGGTGTTGGCCGGGTTACCGACAACCAGTACCTTCACGTCGCGGGAAGCCACGGCGTTCAGGGCCTTGCCCTGGCCAATGAAGATGGCACCGTTGATGGACAGCAGCTCGGCACGCTCCATGCCCGGGCCGCGCGGACGGGAACCCACCAGCAGCGCGTAATCGGTGTCCTTGAAGGCAGTCATCGGGTCGCTATGGGCCTCGATGCCGGCCAGCAGCGGGAATGCACAGTCTTCCAGCTCCATGATCACGCCCTTGAGCGCGTTCTGAGCCCTCTCGTCGGGGATTTCCAGCAGTTGCAGAATCACCGGCTGATCCTTGCCCAGCATTTCACCGGAGGCGATACGGAACAGCAGGGCGTAACCAATCTGACCGGCTGCGCCAGTAACGGCAACGCGTACGGGGGCTTTCATCTAGGTACTCTCCTTTGGACGTGGCGATGGTTGCGCGCACATGCTTCTACTTGCGCATGTTGCTATGCAATACAGGCCGAGTGTAGCACGCAACACCCGGTTTGTGACCACCACCTTACCCCTTATCGCCGCCGGTCCGCAACATTTGTCTTGTGTCTTATATAAGACCAACCTTTACGCTTGATTTGTTTGATGTTAAAAAGCAGCAATGAATGCCAAATCCCTCCTTCGCCTACCGCTGTACGAGCAGATCAAACTGCAGATTCTGCAGCGAATTGCGAACAGCGAATGGGCCAGCAACGAGCTGTTGCCCAGCGAATGGGAGCTGGCAGAACAGTTTGCCGTCAGCCAAGGCACCGTACGCAAGGCGCTGACTGACCTAGTAAACGATGGCGTGCTGTTTCGCCAACAGGGTCGCGGCACTTTTGTCGCCGAAGCACTGGATGACTGGGCCGGGATGAGCATGGTTTCCCCCGGCCTGCTGAACGAAAAACCGGATCGGCTGGCGCGTGAATTCCTGGGCATCAGCCGGGCACATGCCAGTGAAGAGTTGGCCGCAGTGCTGGGCCTGCGCCGGGGTGGCAGCGTGCACCGCATCAGGATGCTGTGGCGGCTGCGAGGCCAGGCTGTAGCACTCGACGAAGTGACGCTGCCGCTAGAGCGCTTCGATACGTTGGACGCCCGCTGGCTGCGACAGAGTGCCGGCGTGTGGGCAGTACTACAGCAGCACTTCGGTGTGCGGCTGCGGGTGGCTGCGGAGCAGTGGCGTGCAGTAGCGCTGGCGCGGGAAGAAGCCCAGCTGCTGCAGGCGCGTGAAGGCGATGCCGCACTGTTCTATCTGCGGGTAGCTGAAGACATGCAGGGGCAGGCAGTGGAATGGCGCGAACGCTGGTGCCTGACCGGCGCACTCGGGCTGACCAGACAACAGCAGGACTAGCGGTTTTGTCTGTCGCAAAGGTGTAAGCAGGCGACCGTTTTATGTCAGCCGTCGGCATGGCGGCGCTAATTTGCTAGAATTTACGGACATGTTGCACCTGCAGCATCGGTTCGACATGTTTTTAATCGGGTGGGGGCAGCCACAAGGCCCCTGTTCAGAGGACTTCGCAGCTGTACAGCGGAGCCCGATATAACCACTTGGTACATGCACATCCAAGGAAGCTCTATGCAGAAGCAACGACCAAAGCACCTCGATCTGGGGAAGATCAGACTGCCTGTTCCGGGCATCGTCTCGATCCTGCACCGGATCAGCGGCGTGGCACTCTTCTTCGCCCTGCCGTTATTGATTTACCTCCTCTCCGGTTCTCTCAGCGCCGCCGAAACCTTCGATAGCTACCATGCAGTCATTGCCCATCCGTTGATGAAGCTGATCCTGATCGGTTTCCTGTGGGCATTCCTGCACCACGCTTGTGCCGGCGTCCGTTTCCTGTTTCTTGATATTCACAAGGGCCTCGAGCTGCAAACCGCTCGCGCTACCGCCAAGATCGTCTTGGCCGTCAGCCTGTCCCTGACCGTGATCCTGGGGGCGATCCTATGGTAAACCGCAACGTCGTTGGCGCCCATTACGGCCTGAAGGACTGGATCGTTCAACGTATTACTGCCGTCATCATGCTGGCCTACACCGTAATGCTGGTGCTGTTCCTGCTGGCCATGCCAGCCGGCTATGAGGGCTGGAAAACCCTGTTCAGCCTGACCTGGGTAAAAGTACTGACCCAGACCACGCTGCTGGCTTTGTTCATGCATGCCTGGGTTGGCATCCGTGACCTGTGGATGGACTACATCAAACCGGTTGGCGTGCGCCTGACGCTGCACTCTCTGACCGCGGTTTGGCTGGTGTCCTGTTTCATCTATTCACTCAAGGTTGTCTGGGGGCTGTAATGACTGTACCCGTTCGTCGTTTTGACGCAGTGATTGTTGGCGGCGGTGGCGCAGGTCTGCGTGCTGCTCTGCAACTGTCCGAGTCCGGCCTGAAAACCGCCGTGCTCTCCAAAGTATTCCCGACTCGTTCCCACACTGTTGCAGCACAAGGCGGCATCTCCGCCTCGCTGGGCAACGTGCAGGAAGACCGCTGGGAATGGCATATGTACGACACCGTGAAGGGGTCGGACTGGCTGGGTGACCAGG
>CAMLGD010000173.1 GCA_946479405.1 uncultured Vogesella sp. | reverse complement strand
GGCTGGCGCTGGCCTTGCTGGGCGGCAGCTGGCTGCTGGCCTACGAGCGTGCCCGGGCCCAGAGCGAGCTGGACGAGCAGACCCAACAGCTGGCGGCGCAAGTGCGGACACGGTTGAGCCAGCTGCAGGACGCCGGCGAGCAGCTGCTGCAGGATCTGGAAAGCCTGCAGCAAGCCGAGGCCGGCAGCGACCCGGGGCGCTATCTGTCCAACCTGCATCAGGCGTTTCCCCTGTTGCAGCGCGTGGCGTTGCTGGGCGGGGAGGTGCGCAGCCAGCAGCTGCTGGTGCGCCAGGTGGCACCGTTCCTGCTAGGCGGCGACGTGCTGCCGACACAGGATCTGAGCCGGCAGCCCGCGGTGGCGCAGATCATGCCGCTGTTGCAGGCGGGCCAGCCGGCGGTGGCGCCGTGGCGCGACCGCAGCGGCCTGCAGCAATTGCTGCTGTTGCCCGGTGTACCCGGCAACTATCTGGCATTGTGGCTGCAGCCGTCTGCACTGTTGCCGACCATGACGGATGAGCGTCTGCGGCCAACCTTGGTGCCGTTGCAGACCGCGCTGCCGCAGGAGGACAGCTGGGGCGGGCGCCTGCATGCCAGCGTCGAAGTGCGCAGCGGCCCGTTTGCCTTGCGGCTGGATCTGGCGCGACAGCTGGGCTGGGAAGACATCCACTCGCCGCGGCTGTGGCTGTTGCTGGTGTGGCTGTTGCTCAGCCTGCTGCTGTGCTGGCTAAGCTACCTGCAATTTGGCGTGCTGCGCCGCCGCCGGCATATGCTGCTGCAGCAGCGGCAGGCCTGGCTGCAGCGTCATGTGCCATCGCCGCAGCAACACCGTTAGCGCGTAGCCTGCTGCCGGCCGGCGCGGATTTGCAGTACAATCGCCGCCATCTTTTACCGGGAGTACTCAGATGTACCAGTCCGAATTCACCCAATTCATGAACGACTACCTGGACAAGCACCCGGAAGTCGAGAGCGAACGCCGCGAACTGCGCCTGACCTGGTGGGAGCGTCCGCAGAACCTGGACGACGTGCAGCGCTGGAAAGAATCGCGCGTACCGCAGAAAGCCTACGTGTACCAGCCGGAATAAACCGGCCGCTGCGACACACCACGACGCCCGCAAGGGCGTTTTGCTTTTCCGGACCCGAGGCATGACACGACACACCATGACATTTGGCCCGCAGGTGGCCGAATACCTGTTCGACATCGGCGTGCAGGAGCACCCGGTACAGCGCCAGCTGCGCGAATTCACCGCCGGTCACCGCATGGCCAAGATGCAGATTGCGCCGGAGCAGGGGCAGTTTCTGGGCTGGCTGGTGCAGCTCTTGGGGGTGCGCCGCTATCTGGAAATCGGCACTTTTACCGGCTACAGCGCGCTGACGGTGGCGCTGGCGATGGGCGAGCACGGCCGCACGGTGGCCTGCGACATGAGCGTGGAGTTTTCCAGCATTGCCATGCAGTACTGGCGGCAGGCCGGCGTGGCCGAACGCATCCAGCTGTACCTGCAGCATGGCCTGCTGACGCTGCACCAGCTGCTGGCCGAGGGCGCCGCCGGCAGCTTCGATCTGGCCTTCATCGATGCCGACAAGAGCAACTACCCGGACTACTACGAGGCCTGCCTGCAACTGGTGCGCCCGGGTGGGGTGATTGCCATCGACAATATCCTGCTTAACGGCCGGGTGGTGGAGTCGCAGCCGGGGCAGCCGCACAGTGTGGAGGTACTGCGCGCATTCAATGCCAGCCTCAAGCACGATGCCCGCGTCGACCAGTGCATCCTGCCGATGGGGGATGGTATGACCCTGCTGCGTCGCCGCTGACGGGAACCCTGCCGGCCGCCGCCGGTCGTTACATTGCCGAAACCATTCGCCGGATGCAGATGCTAACATCCTGCATCCACCGCCCAGGAATACTGCCAATGCTGCAACGCCGTCCCCGCCGCATGATGAACCAGATGAACGTGGTGCCTTACATCGACGTGATGCTGGTGCTGCTGGTGATCTTCATGGTGACCGCCCCGATGTTTACCCCCGGGGTGATCGACGTGCCCAGCGTGACCCGCGCCGCACAGGTGGACACCACACCGCTGGAAATCAGCATCGAAGCCGATGGCCATTATTTTGTCGGCGAAGGTGGCAAGCGCCAGCCGGTAGCCGATCTGGATGCCTTGATTGCCGCGGTGCAGACACGGGTACACGACAACCGGCCGGTGGTAGTGACCGCGCACCGCGACTTGAAATACAGCGCGGTGGTGGCGGTGGCCGATCGCCTGCACGAAGCCGGCATCCAGCGCGTGGCGTTGACCGTACGCCAGCAGGGGAGCTGATGTTGGCCGCACGCCAACCGGGCGCTGCCGCCTGGCTGCTGTCGGCGCTGCTGCACGTGGCGGTCATCGCCGTACTGTGGTGGTCCGCCGCACCGGCGGTGCTGCACACCCCGCCACCGCTGGCGGTAGAACTGTGGGCCGGTGGCGGTGCCATCACCCGATCCGCGACCAAGCCGGCCGTTGCGCCGGCGGCTACACCGGCGCCAGTCAGCAAGCCGGCAGCCGCCAAAGTCGCGCCGGCACCGGCAGCACAGCTGCCGACGCTGAACAGCGCCGACATCACCGTCAAGGGCGGCAAGCCGCAGCCGAAGCCGGTGCCAAGCCCGCTACCACAGGACAAGGAGCTCACCAAAAAACCGTTGCCGCCGGCCTCGAGCAAACCGGCGCCCGCGACCCCGGTGGCCAAACCGGCCGCGCCACAGCCCAAGCCCGCCGCCAAAGCAGCGCCGCCGCGTACCGACGATCTGCTGTCCGAACTTGACGATCTGCCTCCAGGCCCGGGCAAGGGCAAGGTGACGCAGGCGGGCGGCAAAACAGGAAGCAGGCAGGGGATACCTAATGGACAACCCGACCTGACGCAGCAATATGGTGAAGCCATCCGCAACCGAGTTCGCCCTTACATCGTCATGCCTGATGGCATCAAGGGCGATCCGCAGACTACCGTTGAAATCATTCTGTTGCCGACCCTTGAAATCATGAACACCCGGATAGTGCGTGCCAGTACTTCTACGGCTTGGGATCAGGCGGTACTGGCCGCCCTGGCCCAGGTGCGGCGTATGCCCCCACTACCCAAGGGGGTTGAATTTACCGATGTTCGCCGGCTGACCCTGAATTTCCGCCCCAAGGAGTAAACCTTGCACACCTGCTTTGTTATTGTCCGTCGCCTGTTGCTGTGTTGCCTGCTGTTGGCCGCACCGCTGGCCCGCGCCGATCTGACCGTGGATATCGTCGGTGCAGGTGTCAACCGCTACCCGCTGGCGGTCCTGCCGCTGACCAATGAGGAATGGCTGCCGGATGCGGTGACCAGCACTGTGCAGAGCGATCTGGCGATGACCGGCATGTTCAACCTGCTGCCGGTGCCGGCCAGCGGTGCGTCGCTGGATGCCGGCTACTGGCAGCAGCAGGGCGCGCGCGCCATGGTGTACGGCCGGGTGACGCGGCTGGATGGCGGCATGCTGCGGGTAACGTTCTGGGCCGATACGCTGGCGCCGCGCGAGCAGAAGCTGGCGATGGAGTTCGATGTCCACCCGTCGCAGCTGCGCGATGTGGCGCATCGCATGGCGGACATGGTGTATGAGGCGCTGCTGGGCGAGAAAAGCCTGTTTGCCAGCCGCATTGCCTTCGTGATCCAGGTCGGCAAGGAATGGCGGCTGCAGGTGGCGGATGTCGACGGTCGCCGTGCGCAGACCGTGCTGCGCTCCAACGAGCCGATCATCTCGCCGGCGTGGAGCTACGACGGCGGCCGCCTGGCCTACGTATCGTTCGAGAACAAGAAGCCGATCATCTACGTGCAGGATCTGTCCACCGGCCAGCGTCGGATACTGGCCAACTTCAAGGGCAGCAATTCGGCACCGGCCTGGAGCCCGGACGGCCGCCGGCTGGCAGTGGTGCTGACGCTGTCCGGCAATTCGCAGATCTATCTGCTGAATGCCGATGGCAGCGGCCTGCAGCGCTTCTCCTACAGCAGCGCCATCGATACCGAGCCGGTGTGGAGCCCGGATGGCCGTAGCATCGCCTTTGTCTCCGACCGCAGCGGCAGCCCGCAACTGTATGTGCAGCCGGTGGATGGCAGCCGCAATGTGCGCCGCCTCACCTTCCAGGGCAGCTACAACGTGTCGCCGTCGTTCTCGCCGGATGGCCGCCAGCTGGTGTATGTGCAGCGCGAGGCCGGCCGTTTCAAGGTGATGTTGCATGATCTGGCCGCCGGCGACAGCCGCCAGCTGAGCAACAGCGCTTATGATGAGTCACCCAGCTTCGCCCCCAATGGCAAGATGGTGCTGTATGCCAGTGATCAGGGTGGGCGCAGTGTGCTGTTTGCCGCCTCGGTGGCACACCCGGGCCGGGTGCGGCTGGGGGTGATTGAAGGTGAAGTACAGGATGCCGCCTGGGGGCCGTTCAACCCGTAAGCCCGCTGGCTGAACTCTCGCGCAGCTGATGAGTCTTTGTTTTTGTGCAAAATGATTTTGCCCGCCCATCATTGCCCAATAAAACCGCAAGAAGGAGATCCGCATGAAAGTTGTTCCGTTTATCGTTGCCGCCAGCGTGGTATTGCTGAGCGCCTGCGCCTCCACTCCCAGCAAGGCACCCAGCGACACAATGGCCGGCAGCGCGCCGGTCACTGCCGGCAATGGCACGGCGGGCAGCAACAACGAGCTGAAACCGGCTCAGCCGCTGCCGGAAGTGGATGCCCGTGCCGCCGAGGCCGCCGCATTTGCCGGTGTGAACGGCAAGAGCGTGTATTTCGATTTTGACCAGTCCAGCATTCGTGATGGCGACAAGAGCACCGTACAGGCGCATGCCAAATACATCAACAATTACAAGACCAATGTTACGATCCCGTTTAATACCGAGGCCCGTGGATGCCGTTAATAAAACCGGGCGCTGGTCCTGATGCGCGCCGAGAGCGTGAAGCAGGGCCTGGAAGTGCTGGGCGTGAAGCCGGAACAGCTGGAAGCCGTGAGCCTGGGCAAGGAAAAACCGCGCGCCCAGGGGACTAGCGAGCAGGATTATGCCGAAAACCGTCGCGCCGACTTTGTTTACCCGTAAACGGCAAGCGGCTTGACCCCCATCCGGGATCGCGGCACGCTGTCCCGGATTTTTATTTGACGCGATTGGCGATCACACCATGCAAAACCGACTGTTGCCGCTGTTGCTGCCCTTGCTGCTGGGCGCTTGTGCCACCTCTACCGACCTGGAAGAAACCCGCCGCCAGCTGCAGAGCCAGATGTCGAACAATGCGCAGCAGGCCAGTGCGCGCCTGTCCGACGTGGAAGCGAAACTGGCCAACCAGCGCCTGCTGGATCTGGTGAACCAGGTGGGGGAAATGCAGACGGAGATGGCCAATCTGCGCGGCCAGAATGAAGTGCTGCAGCACCAGCTGGCGGAAACGCAGAAGCGGCAGAACGACCTGTATGCCGATCTGGACCTGCGGCTGGGCAAGCTGGAACGGCCACAGGGCGAGGCCAGCGCGGCACAGGCCGAGGCACCGGTGGCGACGGTATCGGCCGCCGATGCAGCACTGGGCAAGGCGTTGGACACACTGCGCAAGCGCGACTTCGCCCAGTCGGTCGGTCAGCTCAAGGGCGTGATGGACAGCTATCCGGGTACGCCGCAGGGCATCGAGGCCAATTACTGGCTGGGTGTGGCGCATACCGCATTGAAACAGTACGACGCCGCCATCGATATCCAGCGCCGTTTTGCCGAGCAGTATCCGAAGAACCCGCGCGCCGCCGACGCGCTACGGCTGATGGCGGACAACCAGATCGCGCTGCAGCAGAAGGATCAGGCCCGCAGCACGCTGCAGCGGCTGATCAAGCTGTATCCGGCGTCGACTGCGGCGCAAAAAGCCAAGCAGCGTCTGGGCACGCTGTAAGGCCCAAAGGTTGGCCGCAGGTCTGCGGCCAACCTTTGGCCGGCGTCCGCCGTCACACGCTGCGCCGGCTGGCCGTCATTTAGTGGCGGAATCCACCGCCGGCCGGTTTTCTTCCCCGCCCCTCGCGCGGCGTGAGGGTAATCGTCACGTGCCACGCCGGCCTGGAGCAGCCGGGCGCGCTATATCCGGCGGGCAAGCCCTTGCCGAATCAGGTAAAATCCCGTTTTTCCTCTCCTTGACGGGACTCGCCTCCATGATCGAAGTTGGCATCGTGATGGGTAGCAACAGCGACTGGGAAGTCATGCAGAACGCCGCGCGCGTACTGAAAGACTTCGGCATCGCGTTCGAAACCCGCGTCGTTTCCGCCCACCGCACCCCAGACCTGCTGTTCCAGTACGCCGAAGAAGCCGAAGCGCGTGGCCTGAAGGCCATCATTGCCGGCGCCGGCGGTGCTGCCCACCTGCCGGGCATGCTGGCAGCCAAGACCCACGTGCCGGTACTGGGCGTGCCGGTACCGTCCAAATACCTGCGTGGCGAAGATTCGCTGCTGTCCATCGTGCAGATGCCGAAGGGTATTCCGGTGGCCACCTTTGCCATCGGCGAAGCCGGTGCCGCCAACGCTGCCCTGTTTGCCGTGGCACAACTGGCCACCACCCGTCCGGAACTGGCCAGCAAGCTGAAGGCCTTCCGCAAGCAACAGGAAGCAACCGTACTGGCGATGACGCTGCCGGAGGTGAACTGATGCGCGCCATCCTGCCGCCCGCGATGCTGGGCATCCTCGGCGGTGGCCAGCTGGGCCGCATGTTCGTTACCGCTGCCAAGCGCATGGGCTACCGCGTCACCGTGCTGGATCCGGATGCCAACGCACCGGCCGCCGATTTTGCCGACGTGCATCTGTGTGCATCGTTCGACGACGCCGAGGCGCTGAAGACCCTGGCGGCCAGCTGTGCCGCGGTGACTACCGAGTTCGAGAACGTCAACGCCGACGCCATGCGCCAGCTGGCGAAAACCACGCGCGTATCGCCGTCCGGCGACTGCGTGGCCATCGCCCAGGATCGCATCGCCGAAAAGAGCTGGATCAACAAGGCCGGGCTGCCGACTGCGCCGTATCTGGC
>CAMLGD010000172.1 GCA_946479405.1 uncultured Vogesella sp. | reverse complement strand
ACCACTTTCAGGAACGGCACCACGCCTTGCGATTTGCCGTTGGTGCCCTTGATGTGGCTGCCCATGGCGCGTACCGGGGTCCAGTCGTTGCCCAGACCGCCGGCAAATTTGGACAGCAGTGCGTTTTCCTTGATGCCTTCGTAGATGCCATCAAGGTCATCGGCGATGGTGGTCAGGTAGCAGCTGGACAGCTGGCTGCGACGGGTGCCGGAGTTGAACAGCGTCGGGGTGGACGACATGAAGTCGAAGCTGGACAGCACGTTGTAGAACTCGATGGCGCGTTCTTCGCGGTTCACTTCGTTCAGTGCCAGGCCCATGGCGACGCGCATGTAGAACGCCTGCGGCATTTCGATGCGGGTGCCGTCCACGTGCAGGAAGTAGCGGTCGTACAGGGTCTGCAGGCCCAGGTAGCCGAACTGCAGGTCGCGTTCCGGCTTCAGCGCTGCGCCCAGTTTTTTCAGGTCGTACTCGCCCAGTTTTTCATCCAGCAGCTCGGCGGCAATGCCTTTCTTGATGAAGTCCGGGAAGTACAGCGGGTAGTGGGTGTCCATCTCGGCCTGGCTGATGGCCTCGCCCAGGATTTCCAGGCGGATGTGGCCCAGCAGCAGGCGGGCGGTCACGTAGTCGTAGGCCGGGTCCTGTTCGATCAGCGCGCGGGCGGCCAGAATGGCGGATTTGTTGACTTCTTCTTCCGATACGCCGTCGTAGATGTTTTTCAGCGTCTCGGACAGGATGGCGTCCACGTCGGTGTTGGCCAGTGCCACGCAGGCGGCTTCGATGGTGCCACGCAGACGGGCAACATCCAGCGGCAGCTTGCGGCCGTCCTTGCGCACCACGTTGATCTGGATCTGGTGCAGCGCTTCGCCACGGGCGGCGCGCTCCTGCGAACGCTGTTCGCGGTACAGTACGTAGGCGCGGGCCACGTCGTGCTCGCCGGCACGCATCATGGACAGTTCTACCTGGTCCTGGATGTCTTCGATATGGATGGCGCCGCCTTCCGGCTTGCGACGCATCAGCGCATTGACCACGCCTTCGGTGAGCTGGGCTACCTTGTCACGGATGCTGGCGGAGTTGACGCTTTCTGCGCCCAGCACGGCCAGAAAGGCCTTGGTCATGGCGATAGAGATTTTCACCGGCTCGAATGCGACAACGGCGCCGTTGCGACGAATGGTCTTGTACTGGCTGAAATCCGCCTGCGGTGCGGCGGCGCGGCCCAGTTCGGCGGCGGTGTTCGCTTCGGTAGTGGTCAGTGGCATTGTCTTTCCCTCGTGGTGGGGTGGTTATTCGTATCGACCTGACGGCCCGCTGGCGGGCGGCCATCACGTTGGCCGCGTGTGCGGCGTCGGGCTGACGACCCGGTGGCGACCCCGTCCGGCGGGTGGGCCGGGCAGGGCGCGAGGTATAGTGGCCAGCTGTGGACAATTCTGTTGAAAAGCTGTGAGCTGGCTGTGTACAAACACAATATAGTGGGTCGGTACGCGAGAACGACGCAAATTCTAGTGGTGAAGGGGCGGCGGGACAAGTCTTGACAGCTGCCGGAAAAACCGAAATCCGCGCCAGTATTGGCTTGGCGGGTGGTTCGATTTTTTTAAGAAAATTTCCGGCTGCGGTGGCGTCGGCGCGACATGCCTGTTGCATCAAGGCTTTGCGGCCTGTTCTGCATCAAGGACGGCGCGACGCCAATCGGGGCTGTGGCAATTTCGATACGGCCAAAACGCAACAAGGGGCGGCCTCGGCCGCCCCTTGGACACAATATCTTGTGTCTGCTTGCGCCAGATCAGCTGAGCCAGATCAGACTGGCCATCCGACCAGTGATCTGGTCGCGGCGGTAGGAGAAGAAGCGGTCGCGGTCGATCACCGTGCATGCCTCGCCACCGTACACCTCGCTGATGCCGAGTACGGCCAACCTTTGTCGTGCCAGCTGGTAGATGTCGGCCAGGTATTTGCCGTCGTCTATCGGCTGGAAGGCGGTTACGGCATGGATGTCGTGCGCCAGAAAGGCCTCGCGTACCTCGGCGCCCACCTCGAAGGCATCCGGGCCAATGGCAGGCCCCAGGTAGGCGATCAGGTTGGCCGTCGGCTCGTTCATCGCCTGCACGGTGGCCTCGATCACGCCGCCACACAGCCCGCGCCAGCCTGCATGGGCGGCGCCCACCACTGTGCCGGCACGATCGGCCAGCAATACCGGCAGGCAGTCGGCGGTCATGATGCTGCACACCACGCCGGGGGTCCGGCTGAAGCTGGCGTCGGCTTTGGGCTTGCTGCCGGGGGGCACGGTAGCGGCATCCACCACCACGGTGCCGTGCACCTGTTCCAGCCAGACCGGTTCGGCCGGCAGTTGCTGGCGCAGCAGCGCGCGGTTGGCGCTAACGTTGGCCGCATCGTCGCCGACATGGTCGCCCAGGTTCAGGCTGGCATACGGGGCAGGGCTAACGCCGCCACTGCGGGTGGTGATCAGGCTGCCGACGTTGGCTGGCAGCGGCCAGGCCGGGGTGATCCACTCATGGGACATAGTGCACCTCGACGTCGTAATCGTCGTCGTCCCAGTCGTCGTCATCGTCATCGGCGATTTCTGCGCTCTTCAGCGCCTGCTTGGCGTTGGCCGCGGCCAGTTTTTCCTCGGCCTCGGTACGCAGCACTTCCAGCACCGCTTTCATGTCGTCCGGCACCGGGGCTTTCCAGCTGCGGCTGATGCCGGTGGCGGGGTGTACCAGTGCCAGGGTGTAGGCGTGCAGTGCCTGGCGCCCCAGTTGCTTGATGATGGCGTCGGCTGCCTCGCTGCCGTGATGGCGCGGGTTGCCGTAGGTAGGGTCGCCAGCCAGCGGATGCTTGGCCTCGCGCATGTGGACGCGAATCTGGTGGGTGCGGCCGGTTTCCAGCTTGCACTCCACGTAGCTGAAATCGGCAAAGCGTTCCAGTACGCGCAGGTGGGTGATGGCCGGCTTGCCGCCAAAACGTACTACGGCCATTTTCAGGCGATTGTGTGGGTCGCGGCCGATCAGGGTCTCGATCTTGCCGTCGAACGGCACCACCCCGGTGGCGATGGCGCGGTATACACGTTTAACCGTACGAGCTTGCAGCTGCTGCACCAGATTGGTTTGTGCCTGCAGCGTGCGGGCCACCACCATCAGACCGGAGGTGTCCTTGTCCAGGCGGTGTACGATGCCGGCGCGCGGAATCTTGGCCAGCTCCGGGTAGCGATACAGTAGACCGTTGAGCAGGGTGCCGCTCCAGTTGCCCACTGCCGGATGCACCACCATGCCAGCCGGCTTGTTGACCACAATCAGGTGTTCGTCTTCGTACAGTACCGGGAAATCCACCGGCTCCGGCTGGTAGGTCTGCTCATCCGGCAGGCGGACGATTTCCAGATCGACGATTTCGCCGCCCAGCAGTTTGGTCTTGCCGGCTACTACCTTGCCATCCAGTTTGACCTTGCCGTCCTTGATCCATTGCGTCATCCGACTGCGTGAGTAGTCGGGCAGCATTTTGGATAGCGCGCCGTCCAGGCGTTCGCCACCCAGTTCATACGGTACGGTCAGCTGCTTCATCTCGGCTACGGGCTCGCTGCCGGTGTCCAGTGTTTCGTCGTCCAGCAACTCGTCGCCGAGCATGTCTTGTTCGTTCATGGTGTTGGTGCGTGTTCTTCTAAAGGAGTGATTTTAAAGGTTTCGGCGGGGGTTGTCCTGCCGGCCTTTGCGTGGGCTGCTTGTGTCAGGCGGGCCGCGCTACTGCACGGGGCGTGCGCGGCGGGCTGTTTTGGTTATAATCGTCCGCAGCCTAAATAGGGACGTCTCATGAAAAAACGCTTTGTATCCTTGCTCGCCGCGCTGTTGCTGGCGGGTTGTGCCACGGTAGACACCCAGGATGAAACCCGCGGCTGGTCGGTAGACCGCATTTATTCCGAAGCCCGCGACGAGCTCAACGGCGGCAACTACACGCGCGCCATCAAGCTGTATGAGACGCTGCAAGCCCGCTATCCGTATGGCAAGCATGCCCAGCAGGCGCTGATGGAGCAGGCCTACACCCATTACAAGGATGCGGAGCCAGAGCTGGCGGTGGCAGCAGCCAACCGTTTCATCCGCCTGTACCCGACACACCAGAACGTAGACTACATGTACTACTTGAAGGGCCTGGTGTACTACAACGATGACACCTCCTTTCTGTCGCGCATGACCGGCCAGGACATGAGCGAGCGCGATCCGAAGGCGGTGCGCGATTCCTATGCCGCGTTCCGCGAGCTGATCGTCCGCTTCCCGCAAAGCCAGTACGCCGACGATGCCACTGAAAAAATGCAACGACTGGTGGTGGCGCTGGGCGGCAACGAAATGCATGTGGCGCGCTACTACATGAAGCGTGGCGCCTGGATGGCAGCCATCAGCCGTGCGCAGACCGTGCTGAAAGAGTACGGCAATACCGGCTTCAACGACGAGGCGCTGGCAATCATGACTGTGGCTTACGACAAGCTGGGCATGAAAGATCTGAGCCAGGATAGTCTGCGCGTGCTGAAGCTGAACTATCCGCAAAGCCAGTTTGCCACCCAGCAGTGGCGTGGCAAAGAACTGCCATGGTGGCAGTTCTGGGGTTGATCTCGATACGATAAAAAAACGGCGCCTGCATAGGCGCCGTTTTGTTTGCTGCCGTCGGATGGATTAGACCGCGTCTTCGCCGGTCTCGCCCGTGCGGATGCGCACCACCTGTTCCACCGAGGTCACGAAAATCTTGCCGTCGCCGATTTTGCCGGTGCGGGCGCTGCTGACAATGGACTCAATGGCGCGGTCAACCAGATCGTCAGCAATGACTACCTCAATTTTCACCTTGGGCAGGAAGTCCACCACGTATTCGGCGCCGCGATACAGCTCGGTATGGCCTTTCTGACGGCCAAAGCCCTTGACCTCGGTAACGGTCAGGCCGTTGATGCCGATTTCGGACAGTGCCTCGCGCACTTCGTCGAGCTTGAATGGCTTGATGATGGCTTCTATCTTTTTCATGTTCGCAACTCCTTGATTTTTCTTGGCTAACCGGATGGGTGGCATGGCGGCTGTCAGACAATAATCTGGATGCGGCCTTAAAAATATGAGTGATTCCGTGTATTATGACGCGCTTTCCAGATCCTTGTCTCACCTTGTTGCGGGAACCCAATGTCGCACATTCTCAAGCTGCGGGGCGGTGCTGCCCTGTCCCAGTTCCGACTTGATAAACTCCTCCAGGCTGCACGCGAAGCGGGTCTACCCGATCTGACTATCGCTGCGGAATACTGGCATTTCGCCGAAAGCGACATGCCGCTGACCGAGTCCCAAGTCGCCGTTCTGGAAAAACTGCTGACCTATGGCGAGCCGCCGCTGGCGCAAGAGCCGACAGGCGAGTTGTTCCTGGTTACCCCGCGTCTGGGTACGCTGTCGCCGTGGGCCTCCAAAGCCACCGATATCGCCAGTCACTGCGGTCTGGAAGTCATCCAGCGCATCGAACGCGGCATCGCGTATCGCGTGCAATCCGCCACTACATTGAATACCGAGGCTCGCCAGCGTCTGGCGGGCCTCTTGCACGACCGCATGACCGAAACCGTGCTGTCGTCGCTGGACGACGCGGGCCGCCTGTTCGTGCACGTTGATCCGCAGCCGCTGACCAGCGTCGACATCCTGGGCGGCGGCAAGGCCGCGCTGGATGCGGCCAACGCCGACATGGGCCTGGCGCTGTCGCCGGACGAAGTGGACTACCTGGTAGAAAACTTCATCAAGCTGGAACGCAACCCGACTGACGTCGAGCTGATGATGTTTGCACAGGCCAACTCCGAGCACTGCCGCCACAAGATCTTCAACGCCCAGTTCATCGTGGACGGTGAAGAGAAGGCCAAATCGCTGTTCCGCATGATCCGCGATACCCACGACGCTCACCCGCAGGGCACCCGCGTGGCGTACAAGGACAATGCCTCGGTAATTGAAGGCGCCACCATTGAGCGCCTGTATCCGCAGCCGGGCAGCAACATCTATGCCTACAGCGAAGAGCCGACCCACATCCTGATGAAGGTGGAAACCCACAACCACCCGACCGCGATTTCCCCGTTCCCGGGCGCCTCTACCGGCAACGGCGGTGAGATCCGTGACGAAGGCGCCACCGGCCGCGGCTCGCGCCCGAAGGCGGGTCTGACCGGCTTCACCGTCTCCAACCTGAACATCCCGGGCTTTGAACAGCCGTGGGAGTCGCCGTCCTACGGCAAGCCGGGGCGCATCGCCTCCGCCCTCGACATCATGCTCGAAGGCCCGATCGGCGGTGCTGCGTTCAACAACGAATTCGGCCGTCCGAACCTGACCGGCTACTTCCGTACCTTTGAAGAAGACTTCCAGGGCGAGCGCCGCGGTTACCACAAGCCGATCATGATCGCCGGTGGCCTGGGCAGCATCCAGGAACAGCAGATCTTCAAAAACGAGATTCCGGAAGGCGCACTGCTGATCCAGCTGGGCGGCCCCAGCCTGCTGATCGGCCTGGGCGGCGGCGCGGCATCCTCCATGGATACCGGTGCCAACAGCGAAAACCTGGATTTCGATTCGGTGCAGCGCGGCAACCCGGAAATCGAGCGCCGCTGCCAGGAAGTGATCGACCGCTGCTGGCAGCGCGGTGCGGCCAACCCCATCGTGTCGCTGCACGACGTCGGCGCCGGCGGCCTGTCCAACGCCTTCCCGGAGCTGGTGAACGACGCCGGTCGTGGCGCCATCTTCCATCTGCGCAAGGTGCATCTGGAAGAAAAAGGCATGACCCCGATGCAGATCTGGTCCAACGAATCGCAAGAGCGTTACGTGCTGGCCATCCTGCCGCAGGATCTGGACACCTTCACCCAGATCTGTGAGCGCGAGCGCTGCCCGTTCGCCGTGCTGGGCGTGGCCACCGATGACGGCCACCTGCAGGTGCGCGACGACCACTTCGACAATAACCCGGTGGACATGCCGCTGAACGTGCTGCTGGGTAAGCCGCCGCGCATGACTCGCGACGTGAAGAGCAAGACCGTGGTGACCGGCGAGCTGAATGCCAGCCAGTATGCGCTGAAAGAGTCTGCCTACCGCGTGCTGCGCAACCCGACCGTGGCCGACAAGAGCTTCCTGATCACCATCGGCGACCGTACCGTGGGCG
>CAMLGD010000171.1 GCA_946479405.1 uncultured Vogesella sp. | reverse complement strand
GCTGCAGCAGCTGCACGGCCTGCTGGAGCTGGCGGCCAGCGGCAATCTGCCGCTGCAGTTGGCCGCAGAGGCCGGGCTGGAAGAGGTGGCGCTGACCCCGCGCGAACGCGAAGTGGCGTTGCTGCTGCGCGATGGTGCCAGCAACAAGAGCATTGCCCGCTTGCTGGACATGGGGCTGCCGACGGTGAAAACCCATCTGCAGCACCTGTACCGCAAGTTCGGCGTGAATAACCGTACCGGGCTTGCCAGCCGGCTGTTTCTGGAGCTGGCGCAGGGCACGGAACAAGGATTGGCCGGCTAGAATTGGCCAAACAGCACCGGCCCCGCGATAAAACCCAGTACAGGGTGCCGGCTACAAAGCGAGAAACAGATTAGGAGTCATCAGCAATGACTATTCAACAGAAACTTGCCCGCTACCTCGACCAGGGGGTGGTGGGCTTTCCGGTGGCGCTGGCCAGCTCGGTGGGCGTGGTGATGGCCAGCCCGGTGATCCTCACCGTCACCAGCGGCTTCGGCATGGCCGGCAGTACCTTCGCGCTGGCGATGGTGATCGCCTGGATCATGATGCAGGCGCAGGCCACTACCTTCTCCGAGGCGGCATCGATGCTGCCTACCTCCGGCGCGGTGTACGACTACATCTCCTGTGGCATGGGGCGCTTCTTCGCCATTACCGGCACCATCTCCGCCTACCTGTTGGTGCATGTGTTTGCCGGCACCGCCGAGACCATCCTCTCCGGCATCATGGCGCTGGTGAACTTCGAGCACCTCAACACCATGATGGAGAGCAGCGGCAGCTCCTGGCAGGTGGGCGTGGGGCTGGTGGTGCTGTTCGGCATACTCAACGCGCTGGGCATCACCATCTTCGGCAAGGCCGAGATCATTCTTACCTTCGTGATGTGGGCGACGCTGACCATCTTCGGCATCATCGGCCTCATCAAGGCACCGGCGGTACATCTGGACGGCTGGTTCGGCAGCCCGCTGGACCTGTCCGACCCCAGCGGCGTACTGAGCCTGATCGGTATGGCGATGTTCATGTTCGTCGGCTTTGAACTGGTGACGCCGCTGGCACCGGAACTGAAGCGTGCCGGCCGCAACATTCCACTGGCCGCCAAACTGGGCCTCACCGGCGTGGCGACCACCATGTTCATCTACGGCGCCGCCATGGTGCACCAGGTGGCCAACGTGCCGATGGACCCGAAAAATCTGGCTGGCCCGCACCTGCTGGATACCCCGATGGCGATTCCGGCCTTTGCCGGCCAGGTAATGGGTCCGTTCGGCAAGATCTGGCTGGGTGTCGGCCTGCTGTTTGCCGGTGCCGCCACCATCAATACCCTGATCGCCGCGCTGCCGCGCATTCTGTACGGCATGGCACTGGATGGCGCACTGCCCAAGGTGTTCACCTACCTGCATCCGCGTTTCAAGACGCCGCTGTTCGGCATCCTGGTTGCGGTGGTGGTGCCGTGTGCCCACGCCTGGTACATCCACGGCGACCTCGACCGCATCATGCCGCTGGTGCTGGCCGCCGTGTGCGCCTGGGGTGTGGCCTACCTGCTGGTGAATATCTCGGTGGCGCTGCTGCGCCTGCGTCGCCCGGAGTTCCCGCGTGCCTACCGCTCGCCGTGGTTCCCGCTGCCGCAGATCATTTCCAGCGTCGGCATCATCATCGCCATCTGGTATATCACCCCGCCGGGCATGAACAGCCGTGACATCTACGTGCCGTTCGGTGTGATGCTGGGCCTTACCGCCGTGTATGCGCTGGTGTGGACGATATTCGTGCAGAAGGTGCACCCGTTCCGCCCGGTGGCGATCGAGGCAATCCTGGAAGAGGAGTTTGGCAAGGCCGCCGGCCACGAGTCGCTGATCGACGAGGAAATGAAGCGTGCTGCATCGCTTGGTTGACTGGCTGCGCCGCGAGCGTGCGCCTCGTGGCTACCGCCCGGGCGCCACGCTGGCGCGGTTGCGGCTGGAGCTGGGGCAGGAGCGTGTGGGTGCCGAATGCACGCCGGCAGGTGAGCGCATGCTGGCCTGCCGCAGTGCCGACGGGCTGCAGTTCACGGTGAGCGAGCGCATCGACGCGGTGTTCCTGGCGCATACCGTCAGCTGCGAGTTCCGCCTGCCGCTGGCGCTGGCTGTGGATGCAGCTGCCGCAAACGTTGGCCGCATCGTGATCCGCCACACCGGTGCACTGCGCCGAGAGGGCATCGCCTGCCAGGTACAGGGGCCGGATGACGGCAGCCTGGCCGCCATCGCCCGCCGGCTGCAGGACGATGCCGCACTGCAGGCGGCGCTGTTGCCGCTGGATTTCCGTCGCTGCGAGCTGCGGCAGGAGGACGGACGCTGGCAGCTGTGCATCGAGCACTTTGGCGCCAGCGAGGTGGTCACCAACATCCCGCCGATGCGGCGTTACATCCGGCTGATCGCGCCGCAGCGCCAGGCGCTGTTGCACAGCCTGCGAGCCTGCCGGCAGCTGCTGGCAGCTTGAGTGCCGTTTTCACATTGCCAACGACAAGGGCGCCTGCGGCGCCCTTGTCGTTTTTGCAGCCAGCCGCATCACTCGGCGGCGGCTGCTTCCTCCGGCGTGGCCGGCTGGGTGGCCTGGTTGGGGTTGTTCTGGTGTGGAATCCGCTGCGCGGATGTTGTTTGAAGTCGCCGGTTCCGCCCGGCGGACGGGATACCTTCTTTTGCTTCGCCAAAAGAAGGTATCCGAAGAAAAGGCGACCCGACGGCGGCTCGAAACCCCGTGCAAAACGGCACGCCCCAGGCGCCGCCGAACTCGCCGCGCGCTAACGTCGCGCGGCTCAGACAAAGCGGCGGCTTAACACCTGGGACGCACCATTTTGCCCGGCTCGCGCCAACGGGGAAGGTGCGCGTCGGTGCGGTTTTAAGGTTTGATAAGTTGGCCGCATCGCCAGGTGGGCACGGCCTTCGGTCTCTGTCCACCCTACGCACTGCGGCCAACCTTATCCTGCGAAGTGCCATGCGTAGCCCGGATAAGCGCAGCGCATCCGGGAACGCGCACCAACGTTGGCCGCATCGCCCCGGATGCGCCTGTGGCTTATCCGGGCTACCCGTTTTGGTGTGCACATGGCCAACAACAAGGGCGCCTGAGGCGCCCTTGTTGTTTTGCGGCCAGCCGCGTCACTCGGTGGTGGCTGCTTCCTCCGGCGTGGCCGGCTGGGCGGTGGGTGCCGGCAGCTGTTCCAGCTCGGTGAGTAGCGTCAGCAGCTGCTCCAGCTTGTCCTCGCCAAAGTGCTGCTCGATCTGCAGGTAGCAGGCGGTGGACTGTGGCGATATTTCCAGTGTCAGCGCGCGGCCTTGGTCCGACAGCGACACGATCAGCCGGCGGCTGTCGGTCTTGTCCTTGCGGCGGTGGATCAGGCCGGCCTTTTCCATGCGGACCAGGATGCCGGTGAGGCTGGGCGGCAGGATGCATGCCAGGTCGGCCACCATGCCGGCTTCCATTTCGCCGCGGTCATCCAGCAGCCGCATGATGCGCCACTGCTGTTCGGTAAGGCCGTAGCTGTTGAGCAGCGGGCGGAAGTAGGCCATTACGGCCTCCCGGGCGCGCAGCAGGTGCTGCGGCAGGCGGTGCTGGTGCGGGCGTTGCATATCCATGGTGCGGGCCGGTAATCAGAATGCTGAATATCTTAACATTTCATGCGGCCAAGGGCAGCAGCTCATCCCTCCGGTTGATGTTGCCAGTGCGGGGCGCAGGCCAGACTGGGGTTTTCAGTGTCAGGAGTACGCCATGTCCTTGCATAACAAGATCATCGTGATTACCGGGGCCGGCACCGGTATCGGAGAAGCCTGCGCCCGCCGCTTTGCCGCCGAGGGCGCGCGGCTGGTGCTGATCGGCCGCCGCGCCGCGCCGCTGCAGCGGGTGGCGCAGGTTACCGGCGGGCTGGTGCTGGTGGGCGATGCCGCCAGCAGCGCCGACTGGCAGGAATTCAGCGCCCGCATCCAGCAGCAGTACGGCGGTATCGATGCGCTGGTGGCCTGCGCCGGCGGCATGGGGCTGGGCAGCGCCACCGATACCGACGATGTCGCCTGGCAACAGGCGCTGGCGGCCAACCTGGGCACCGCCTTTGCCAGTGCCCGCGCCTGCCTGCCGGCATTGCAGCACAGCCGCGGCAGCATCGTGCTGCTGGCGTCCATCGCCTCGCTGGCGGCCGGGCCGGGGGTGTGCGGCTACACCACCGCCAAGCATGCGCTGCTGGGGCTCACCCGCTCGCTGGCGCGCGACTACGGCCCGCACGGCGTGAGGGTGAATGCGGTGTGTCCGGGCTGGGTGCGCACACCGATGGCGGACGAGGAAATGCAACCCTTGATGGCGCACTACGAAGAAAGCCTGGACGCCGCCTATCGCCGCGTGTGTGCCGAGGTGCCGCTGCGTCGCCCGGCCGAGGCGCACGAGATTGCCGCGCTGTGCCGCTTCCTGGTGTCGGACGAGGCCAGCATCATCACCGGTGCCAGCATCGTCGCCGACGGCGGGGCCAGTATCGTGGATGTGCCGACGCTGGCGTTCGAGCGGCTGTAACCGCAGCCAGCCGGGCACCTCGCTGTGCCGCTGCCGGCGTTGGTAGCGGCCAGCTCACTGCTTCTGCTGCCTCCCGTGGGATACAACAAAGCCCTGCCGCATTGCTGCAGGGCTTTCAGGCTGCAGACAAAGTGCCCGTCTAACTTGCACCGGACCCGGCAAAGCCGGGCCGTAGCACATAAGGACTCGAATCCGCAGCCTTGCTGTTTACAAAACAAACCCTGTTTGCGTTGCAAGCAGGGTTTGTCATCAATCTCAAAGCCCTGCCGCGTTGCGACAGGGCTTTGTTCGAAGACTTACCGCGCAGCAGGCTGGTACTGCCGGTTCTGGTTCAGCCCAGTGCGGCGGCAGATTCCGGCAGCGTGGCGCCGCCATCCACCACGATGGTCTGGCCGGTGATGTAGCCGGCGGCATCCGACGCCAGGAACAGCATGGCGGCGGCGATGTCCGCCGGTTCACCCAGCCGGCCCAGCGGCACGCCGGCGGCAATGCCGGCATTCAGCGTGGCATCGCCCAGGTTGGCCATCGCCGGGGTGCGGATCATGCCCGGCTCCACACCGTTGACGGTGATGCCCTCTGCCGCCAGCTCCAGCGCGGCGGCGCGGATGAAGCCGTTCACCCCGGCCTTGGAGGCGGCATAGTGCGCCAGGCCCGGATAGGCCACGCGCGGGCCGGTAACCGAGGAGGTGGCCAGAATGCGCCCGCCGCGCACGCGCAGCAGCGGCAGTGCCGCCTGGGTGAGCCAGAACAGCGCCGACAGGTTCACGTCCAGCGTGCGCTGCAGTAGCGGCGGGCGGATGTCTGTCAGCGGCGTCAGCGGAAAGTAGGCGGCGTTGTGCAGCAGCACGTCCAGCCGGCCATGCGTGCGGCCAACGTCCTGCAGCAGGGCGGCGATGGCATCGTGGCTGGCAAGGTCGATGCCGTAGGCGTGTGCATCGCCGCCGGCAGCGTTCAGTTCGGCAGCGGTGGCAGCGGCCTTGTCCGCCTGCAGGTCGGCAATCAGTACGCGGGCGCCGTGAGCGGCAAAGGCGTGGCTGATGCCACGGCCTATGCCCTGGGCGCCGCCGGTAACCAGTACCACGCGGCCGGCAAAATCCGGGGTGTAGCAGGGGGTCAGCATGCGGAGTCTCCGGCGCCGGGCTGGCCGGCGCCTTGCGGGTGGTCGATGGAGCTCAGTCGAGCGCGTGGCGGGTAGTGTTCAGTACCTGGGCGGTAGCCCCCACCGCGAAGTTGGACAGCACGCCGAAGTCGCCGCCCTGGTAGCCGGTAATCTTGCCGTCGGTCTTGCCGCGCGCCAGGTCGATCAGCACCACGCCCAGGGTGGGGATGATCTTCTCGCGCCACACGAACAGGTACAGCTGCTCGGCCAGCTTGATGTAATGGCAGCGATCCACATCGGCCAGACCCTGTTCCACCCCCTGCAGGCATTGCCAGGCATAGAAGCTGTCGTTGAGGTAGATGTGTTCGTAGCACTCGGTGCGGCTGTAGCGGTACTGGTTGCGCATGCCGATCAGCTCGCGGGTGGCGTGGTGCAGTTCCTCGCCAGTGTTGGCCGCATGGTCCACGGTGCCGTGGCTGATATTGACGCTTACCGCGGTGAGTTCCAGCCCCTGCGCCACGCGGCGGAACGGGTCCAGCCGGGTGGCGGCCTCGTCCGGCAGTTGGCCGTCAACCCGGGTGTACAGGCCGCGCGCCAGATCCAGCACCAGGCTCAGCGAGCTGCCGGCCGGCTGCGGCGGCAGGCAATCGACAAAGTACAGGCTGTCGCGCAGCGTGGTGACGCGGCTGGGGGCATGGATGTCGCGCCCGGCGTCGTGCAGCGTCAGGCTGCCGTCGGTGGTCAGCTGCAGCGTGGCAATGCCGCCGTCGGCGTCATGCAGCTGGAAGCTGCGGCCCGCCAGCTCGCTGCAGTCGGGCAGGGTGTTGTTGTCGGGGGCGAAACCGTCGGCCAGAGCGCCGACCTGGATGAATACCGGTTGCTGTTGCATAGCGTGCTCCATTGCGTGTGCAGCCCCGGGCGGGGCGATGGCGGCAATGTAGCGGCGGGTGGTGCCGGCGCCCATCAACCGGAGGGATGAGATAGCGGGCTGCCAGCCGCGGCCGGTGCCGGACCGGATTGGCTCCTCGCGCTTGACCCGTGCAGGGCGCTGACAGGATAATTGCAGGCTTTTCAATCGCTTAGTCAGTTAACCGTGTTGCGCGATGACGGGATTCGTTGTGCAGCACCGGCAAGGCATAAATGGTCAAGAATCGGCCTGAATGAACAGAAACGAAACAGCTGTTACCGGAGCGGATCGCTCCACCCATTCCATGAATCAGGCGACACGTCCCGCCAGGCGGCTGTCGGTTGCGCCGATGCTGGATGGGCGCCACTGTTCGTAAAATTCATTACTTATCAAAAGCTTGATGAAGTTGTTTTTGTGCTGTAGCACTTTGCAATGCACCAAATAAAAAGCCGCGTCGGGATGCCGAGCGGCTTTCTTCATTCTTGATGGGGGTACACGGATCAACTTGGTTCGTGTGGTCAAACGCCCGATCTTCGGCCAGAGCGGTCGTTCAGTCCCTTGCTTGAGGATGTCCGGTGTACTCCGTAT
>CAMLGD010000170.1 GCA_946479405.1 uncultured Vogesella sp. | reverse complement strand
TGCCTACAGCTCGCCCAGCTTGATATCCGGCGCGTAGTCGCCGTCCACTTCCTTGACGATGGCCTGGCCGGCGATCACCCGTTCGCCGTTGAAAGTCAGCGTCGGCTGGCCGTGCAGCTGCCAGCCGCGATTCAGCGCCTCGGTCACGCGGAGGCAGAAGGCGGAATCGTCCGGGCCGGTCAGCAGGCGGTACAGCTTCATGTGGGGTGTGCTCCTGTAGTGGCGCGCCGCTTACAGCATGGCGCGGTAAACAATGAAACCGGTATCGCGTGCCAGCTGCTCGTATAGCCGGCGCGCGGCGGTGTTGTCCTGATGGGTGTGCCAGTACACGCTGGGGCAGCCTTGCGCGCGGGCGGCGTCTGCCACTGCCGCGATCAACGCCCTGGCCACTCCCTGCCCGCGAGCGGCAGGCGCGGTGAACAGGTCCTGCAGATAGCAGGCGTAATGCGGCAGCAGCGTGTTGCGCAGGTAGATGGCGTGCGCCAGCCCCACCAGCTGGCCATCCAGCTCCGCCAGCCACAGCTGCATTGGCTCGGCGTCGTCCAGCAGCCGCTGCCAGGTAAGCCGCACCTGTGACTCGGACAGCGCCGTGTCGCCGTGGCGGCCGTAGAAGGTGTTATAGCCGGCCCACAGTTCGCGCCACGCCGGGTAATCCGCGGCCGTCGCCGCACGGATGTGCAGTGCCATCACAGCTGCCCCGCCACCGCCGGGCGGCGCAAACGCGCCAGCAACCGCGGCCCGAACACGTTCACCGCCAGCCCGGCCAGCAGCACCGCGCCGCCGGCCAGCTGCCAGAAGCTCAGCCGCTCGCCCAGCACCAGCACCGAGGACAGCACGCCGAAGAACGGCACCAGCAGCGAATACGGCGCCACCACGTTGGCCGCATGCCGTGCCAGCAGCTTGCTCCACTGGCCGTAGCCAAACAGGGTGGCGATCAGCGCCAGATAGGCCACCGCGAACAGGCTCTTGCCGCTGAACACCTGCGCCCAGTCGATCTGCGCCGACTCGAACAGCGCCGACAGCGCGAAGAACGGCAACACCGGCATCAGGCTGCTCCACACCACCAGCCCCAGCATGTCCGGCTTGTAGCCGGCGGCCACGATGCGGCGCACCACCACATTGGAAAACGCCCAGCTCAGCGCGCCGCACAGGGTCAGCAGGAAGCCGGCCAGTGGCAGGCCGGCAGCGCCCAGGCCGCCGATCAGGTACAGCCCGACGCTGCCGATCAGCAGGCCGGACAATTGCCAGCGGGTAAAGCCTTCGCGCAGCCACAGCAGGCTGATCAGCAGGGTAAAGAACGCCTGCGACTGCAGCACGATGGAAGCGAGACCAGCCGGCATGCCCAGCTTGATGGCGGTAAACAGACAGGCGAACTGCCCCAGACCGACACTGATGCCGTATAGCGCCAGCCAGCGCCACGGCAGCGCCGGACGGCGCACGAACAGCAGGCCGATGGCGGCGGCGGCGCTGAAGCGCAGCGCCCCCAGCAGGAATGGCGGCACCCCGGCCACCCCCCACTTGATCACCACGAAATTGAAGCCCCATACCGCCACGATGGCGAGGGCGATCAGACGGTCTTGCCAGTTCATGGCCTGCGCTCCCGTTTTTGCATGCAAAATTTGGCGGAACGCGCCGACACTGCGCTGTCCAGCCTAAGCTATTACCTTACCCGGCTCATGCCAGCGGCAACAGCAACAGTGTGTTCACGAATGCGCGGTTACAGCTGGCGCGGCTTGTAGATGCGCTGCGTGCTGGCCGGATTGGCCGCCAGCTTCGCACCGACCCGGCGTGGCCGCGGCAACAGTTCGCCGCCGCAATTGGGGCAGACCTGCTGCATCGCCGTCGCACAATCGCGGCAAAAGGTGCATTCAAAACTGCAGATCAGCGCGTCGGCACTGTCGCCGGGCAGATCGCGGTCACATGTTTCACAACCGGGGCGCAAGGTCAGCATGTCTGGCTCCTGGGACTGGCGGCACGGGTGGAAGCCGCCAGCCGGATGGGGTTGAGTGATGGCGCCATTGTGACTGAAGCAAACACCCGACACGAGGCAGTATCCGGCCGAGCTGCGGACCGATTGCGCCATGCCAGTGCCGCAGTCCCGGCTGTAAGCGACATGATACAAAGCCGACAAGCACGCGATATGGCCGGCTGCAACACTGCAGGCTGACGACCACATAATTCCCAGCCCGGAGCCCCACACATGCCACATCCGACCCTGCACCGCAGCCTGCTCGCCCTGTGCAGCAGCCTGCTGGCCGCCAGCGCCATCGCCGCCCAAGCCCTGCCGCCCAGCGGCGCACCCGGCGCGGCAGGCAACTGCCTGCCGCCGCACGCCGACGGCCGCACCCACGCCGAAGCGGGCGCGCTGGAGCCATTGCTGCCGCAGCTGCAACTGAACGCACGGCAGGAAGTGCTGTGGCAGCAGGCCGAAACCGCGCGTCTGGCGCGCATGGTGGCGCAGCGCCGTAGCGCGCAGCAGGCGCAGGCCGCACTGCGTGATAATCTGGCCAACCCGAAAGTACCGCTAAGCGTGGCACTGCGCGACGCACAGCCGGCGGCGAAAGACAGCCCGTTCACCGGTGCCGAGTGGGTCAGCTTCTTCGACAGTCTGTCGGCGCAGCAGGCCGGCCAGGTGCGACAATACCTGCTGGCGCAATCCGGTGATACCATGCCGCCCGCATTGCCCGGCCTGCCGCACGAAGGTGCCATGCCCAAACCGTGAGGCCGGGTAGCGGTGGCCTTGCGGCCAACCGCTGCGCACCTGCAGCCCCTTTCCCAGCCACGGAACCCCCTATGTCTGCCCAAGCCATACGCCTGCTCATTGTCGATGACGATCCGGATATCCGCAGCCTGCTCGCCGATTACCTGCGCGGCTACGCCATGCTCTGCACCACGGTGGCAGACGGCGCTGCCATGCAGGACATGCTGGCGCGCGACAGCTTCGACCTGATCATTCTCGACCTGATGCTGCCCGGCGAGGACGGCCTGGCGCTGTGCCGCCAGATTCGCCGCCAGGGCGACACCCCCATCATCATGCTGACCGCACGCGGCGAAGCGGCCGACCGCGTGGTGGGGCTGGAGCTGGGTGCCGACGACTACGTGGTGAAGCCATTCGACCCGCGCGAGCTGGTGGCACGCATCCATACCATCCTGCGCCGCAGCAAGCGCCAGCAGCAGCCGCTGGAAGTGCAGGAAGTCCGCTTTGCCGGCTGGACGCTGCATCACATCAAGCGCGAGATCACCACTCCGGAACAAGTGCTGATCCCGCTGTCGCATGCCGAATACCGGCTGCTGTGCGTGTTCCTGGAACGCCCGCAGCGCGTGCTCAGCCGCGAACAGCTGCTGGATGCCGCCCGCGGCCGCGCCATCGAGGCCTTCGACCGCAGCATTGACCTGCTGGTATCGCGGCTGCGGCAGAAACTGGGCGACGACCCGAAATCGCCACGGCTGCTGAAAACCGTGCGCGGCGAAGGCTATCTGTTCGACTGCAAAGTGGAATGACAGGACCGCACTGATGAAACGTCTGCTCCGGCTGTTTCCCGATACCGTGTTCACCCGCCTGTTCGGCCTGGTGGTGGCGGTGCTGCTCACCTCGCATCTGGTGATGACTAGCCTGTTCCTGTTCTTCGGCCCGCACCAGCCACCGGGCCAGCTGCCACCGGAGGCCAGCAGCCAGCCGACACCCAACAAGCTGCGGCCAACCTTGCCGGGTAGCGCGCCGCTGCTGCGTCCGCCGCCGCCACGCAGCAACCGCCCGCACTTTCCGCCGGATTTCTGGCTGGCACAGCTGGTCACCCTGGCCATCATCAGCCTGCTGGCCTGGTATGGCGCGCGCCGGCTGACCCGCCCGATCCAGCAGCTGACCCATGCCGCGGCACTGCTGGGCGACAACCTGCAGGCACCGCCGGTGGAAGAAGCCGGGCCGGAAGAAACCCGCCAGGCCGCCCGCCTGTTCAACCGCATGCAGGACAAGCTGCGCCAGCAGATGGCCGAGCGCAGCCGCTTTCTGGCAGCGGTATCGCATGACCTGCGCACGCCGCTGACCCGCATCCGCCTGCGCAGCGCGCAGCTGGAAGACCCCACGCTGCAGGCCAAGCTGGGCAAGGATATCGACGACATGGCCGCCATGCTGGACGCCACCCTGGCCTACCTGCGCGACGATGCCAAGGAAGAGGCCTGGCAGTGGCTCAACGTCACCGCGCTGGTACAGGCGATGGCGGAAGACGCCGAGGAACAGGGCTACCACGTCAGCACCAGCGGCCATGCCGACCGGCTGTACACTCTGCCCGCCAGCCTGCGCCGCTGCCTGGAAAACCTGCTGGAAAACGCCATGCGCTATGGCGGTGGCGAGGCAGAAATCAGCCTGCAGTGTGCCGCCGGCCAGCTGCGCATCGACATCCATGACCACGGCCCGGGCATTGCGGAAGCACAGCTGGAAACCGTGTTCGAACCGTTCGTGCGGCTGGAAGAGTCGCGTAACCGCCACACCGGCGGCACCGGCCTGGGGCTGTCGATCGCCCGCGACGCGGCGCGGCGCATGGGCGGCAAACTGACGCTGTTCAATGCGGCAGAAGGCGGCCTCACCGCCCGGCTGGAGCTGCCGCTGGATACCGCCGCCGCTTTGTATCAAGCCTGATACCAACTCCATACATGCAGTAGACATGACGCCTACACACTGGCAACACCCCGCCATATCGGCGGCCGGACCCGTGTGCCCGCCCTGCGGGCGTAAGGAGAATCGTCATGACAAGTGCCATCAGCAGTTACGGCGGCTATCCGCCGGCGACGCAGGCCGCCTACGGCAGCCGCCCGCGCAAACCGGATGCCAGCGAGCTGGCCGCCGACCTGTTCAGCGCGCTGGACACCCAACAGCAGGGCTATCTGCAGGCCAGCGACTTCGACAGCGCCATCAGCGCGCTGAACGGCAGCAGCAGTAGCAGCGACAGCACCGCCAGCGACCTGTTTGCCGCGCTGGACAGCGATAGCGACGGCAAGGTGACCCAGGACGAGCTGACCACCCGCCTGCAGGAGCTGCAGTCGCAGCTGGACAGCCAGTTCAACGCCATGCGCACCCAGGGTATGGGCGGCATGGCGGCGATGGGCGGGATGGGGGGCATGGGCGGCATGCCGCCACCGCCGCCGCCCGGCAACGATGCCGGGCTGGACCAGGATCAGCTCAGCACCATGGCCAGCGATGCCAGCGCCAGCGGCGACAGCACCGCGGCGGCGCGTTTTTCCAGCCTGGCGGCCAACTTCGACGCTGCCGACAGCAATGGCGATGGCAAGGTGAGCTTTCAGGAAAGCATCGCCTACGAGCAGTCGCAGAGCGAGTCGGGCAATAGCGACAGCACCACCACAAGCGCTAGCGCCGACAACAGCAGCGACAGCACGCAGAACGCCCGTGTGCTACACCGGCTGATGGAAATGCTGCGCGCCTACGACAGCAACGACAACGCCAGCGGCAGCCAGCTGCTCAGTACCGCGGTGTAAACGCTGCCGGCGCCTGCGGGTGCTCGGGCAGGAACAGCTCGGCCAGCATGCAGCGCACGCCGCCGCCGCCCAGCGTCTCGATCACCGGAATGGCCGGCCGCAGCAGCCGGCCATGCGCCGCCAGCCGGGTGCGCTGCACCTCGTCCAGCGCGTCATGCGCCCGCTGCGACAGTACCAGCAGTGGCTCGCCGGCAGCGTTGTGCAGCGCCAGCATATTGCCGGCCAGCGCCACCACCTGCTGCCGGCTGATAGCGATGACCTCCTTGCCGTCGGCCAGCAGTTGCCGCTGCAGCTGCGCGCGCTCCTCGGCATCTTCCACCGCCTCCAGGCACACCACCGCCCAATCCGGTCCCACGCACAGCAGCACATTGCTGTGGTAGATCGGCCGGCCGGCGGCATCGGTGGCGGTAAACGCCGTCAGCTGGTAATCGATGTGCGCAGCAAAGCGTTGCAGCTCATCGCGGTGGGTGCGGCTGGACAGTGCGGCGTAGATGCGGCGCTTGGCGCGGTCCAGCACCATGCTGCCGGTGCCCTCCAGGTAGCGCCCGTGCTGCTCGGACGGCGACAGGTCCACCAGCTTGCGCACCGCAAAGCTGCCGCGCAGCCAGGCCACGATATCCACCCGGCGCTCCAGCCGGCGGTTGGCGCCTTCCATCGGGTACAGGTACAGGCTGCCGTCGGCGTGGGTGGAGAACCAGTTGTTGGGAAAGATCGAATCCGGCGTGTGCGGCTCCGGGGTGTCGTCGAACACATGCACCGTCACGCCGTTGGCGCGCAGCAGCGCCACGTAGGCATCGAACTCGGCCAGCGCCGCCGCCTGTGCGGCCTCGGCATCCAGCGTGGCCTGCTGGTAGGCATTGCTGGCGGCGGTATCCGGGTTGAAGCCGAAACGGCAGGGACGAACCATCAGGACGCGGGAAGTGGTTTGCATGGCGTGGGGGGCAACGTTGGCCAGGTGGTGAACATGAGTGGATTGTGCAAAAGGTGTCGCATTGATAAACGACGAATCGGGTGCGCTTGACGCACACTTGCCGTCGTTATCATTTCCTGCCGCAGCGGTTTCTGCTGCCGATGCCATGCAACTGGACCGTATCGACCTGCAAATCCTCGACATCCTGCGCCGGGAGGGCCGCATCACCTATCAGGCGCTGTCCGAGCAGGTGCACCTGACCGCCCGCCCCTGCCAGGAACGGGTGCGCAAACTGGAGCAGGCCGGCTATATCCGCGGCTATCACGCCGACGTGGCGCTACCGCAGCAGGAAGGGGTGGTGGTGCTGGCGCAGCTGGCGCTGGGCGACAAACTGGGGCGCAGTGCGCAGCTGGCATTCGAGCAGACCATGCGCGATTGCGACGAGGTGGAGGATTGCTGGCTGGTGAGCGGCGAGTTCGACTACCAGCTGCGGGTGCGCTGCCGCGATCTGGCGCATTTTCGCGAGCTGTCCGGCAGCTGGCTGGACGATGCCCGCTTTCGCATTGCGCGCATCGTCAGCAGCCCGCAACTGCAGCAGATCAAGCTGGGGCGGCGCTGAGCGGTCAGCGCCGGCGCTTGCGGCCCGAAGCATGCAAAACGCCCGCATCGTAACACGGGCGGGCGTTGTGTTTGTTGCGGCCAACGTTGGCCGCAAGCGGTGGCTTAGCCGGCGTTGACCGGAAACTTGCCGA
>CAMLGD010000169.1 GCA_946479405.1 uncultured Vogesella sp. | reverse complement strand
TGCAGGAAGGTGGAGTAGATCGCCACCACCGGCTTCATGCCGTCACAGGCCATGCCGGCGGCGAAGGTCACCGCGTGCTGTTCGGCAATCGCCACGTCGAAGTAGCGGTCCGGATGCTCCTTTTCGAAGCGCACCATGCCGGAGCCTTCGCGCATCGCCGGGGTGATGCCCACCAGCCGGCTGTCCTGCTTGGCCATGTCGCACAGCCAGTCGCCGAAAATCTGCGTGTACTGCGGCTTGCCGCCGCCGCTCTTGCCGGCGGCCAGGCCGTTGGCCGGGTCGAACTTGGTGACGCCGTGGTACTTCACCGGGTCATTCTCGGCCAGCTTGTAGCCCTGACCCTTCTTGGTGACGATGTGCAGGAACTGCGGGCCGGACAGGCTCTTGATGTTCTTCAGCGTGTCTACCAGCACGTCCACATCGTGGCCGTCGATCGGGCCGATGTAGTTGAAGCCGAATTCCTCGAACAGCGTGCCGGGGGTGAAGAAGCCCTTGACGTGTTCTTCCATCTTGCTGGCAATTTCACGCAGCGGCGGGGCGATGCCCAGCACCTTGTTGCTGCCCTGTTTCATCGCCGCGTAGAAGCGACCGGACATCAGCTTGGCCAGGTAGTTGTTGAGCGCGCCGACGTTGGGCGAGATCGACATATCGTTGTCGTTGAGGATCACCAGCAGATCGGTATCCATCGCGCCGGCGTTGTTCAGCGCCTCGAATGCCTGACCGGCGGTCATGGCGCCGTCGCCGATGATGGCCACGCACTTGCGCTGCAGCCCCTGGGCCTTGGCGGCCACCGCCATGCCCAGCGCCGCGCCGATGGAGGTAGAGGAGTGGCCGACGCCGAAGGTGTCGTATTCCGACTCGCCGCGCTTGGGGAAGCCGGCCAGTCCGCCCAGCTGGCGCATGGTGGACATCTGCTCCTTGCGGCCGGTCAGGATTTTGTGCGGGTAGGTCTGATGCCCCACGTCCCACACCAGACGGTCGTCCGGGGTATTGAATACATAGTGCAGGGCGATGGTCAGCTCGATGCTGCCCAGGTTGGAGGCAAAATGGCCGCCGGTCTTGCTGACCGATTCCACCAGGAACTCGCGCAGCTCCTGTGCCAGTTGCGGCAGCTCCTGGCGCACGAGTTTTCGCAGGTCGGCCGGACTCTGTATGGTGTCGAGCAATGTTGTCATATTGGTTTTGTTGTCGTGATCAGAACGAGCGGGCGACGATATAGTCGGCCAGCTGTTGCAGGCGCGCGGCCTTGCTGCCGAACGGTGCCAGCGCCGCCAGCGCGTCGTCGTACAGGTCGCGCGCGTAGGCTTTGGCTTCGCCCAGGCCCATCAGGCTGACATAGGTGGGTTTATCGTTGGCCGCATCCTTGCCGGCGGTCTTGCCCAGCGTGGCGGTGTCGGCCTCCACGTCCAGCACGTCGTCCACTACCTGGAACGCCAGTCCCATGCGTTTGGCGAAGTGGTCCAGCGCCTCAGTCTGCGCCGCATCCAGCGGTTGGCCGCACAGCGCACCCAGCAGCACCGAGGCGCGGATCAGCGCGCCGGTCTTCATCAGGTGCATGAATTCCAGTTCCGGCTGCGACAGCGGCTTGCCGACGCTCGCCAGATCAATAGCCTGGCCGCCGGCCATGCCGGCATGGCCGGACGCCTGCGCCAGCAGCTTGACCATCGCCAGTTGCTGCGTGGCGGCGACGCCCGGCAGCGGGCTGGCCACCAGTTCGAACGCCAGTGTCTGCAGCGCATCGCCCACCAGCAGCGCGGTGGCTTCGTCGAATTGTACGTGGCAGGTCGGCTTGCCGCGGCGCAGCACGTCGTCGTCCATGCATGGCATGTCGTCGTGCACCAGCGAGTAGGCGTGGATCATCTCCACTGCACAGGCCACACGCGCCACGTTGGCCGCATCGGCATCCACCAGCTCGGCGGCGGCGAAGGCCAGTAGCGGGCGTACGCGCTTGCCGCCCTGCAGCGTGCTGTAGCGCATCGCCTCATGCAGCACGTGCGGCGCACGGCTGGCGTCCGGCAGCAGGGTTTCCAGCGCGGTTTCCACCGCTTGCTGGGTGGCGGTCATCCAGCCGGTAAAAGTGTCATTGGCCATCGGCGAGATCCAGCGGCTTGAGTTCGTCGTTCTCCAGCACGCGCAGTTGTTGTTCGGCATCCGCCAGCTTGCTTTGGCAGAACTTGATCAGCTCCATGCCTTGCTTGTACGAGGTGAGGGCGTTGTCCAGTGGCATGTCGCCGCTTTCCATCGCCCGGATGATGTCTTCCAGCTGAGCCAGCGCGCTTTCGAAGCTGGCTTGCGCTTTGGTCGGTTTGGCCATTGCGGGGCTTTCCGTAAGTGAATGGCAAGTTGGCCGCCATTGTAGGCGTTTTTGCGCTGCGTAACAAAGCTGCCATCTCGCGCTGCAACAGATGAAAAACCCCGCTGGCAGGCTGTCTGCAGCGGGGTGGGAAGCGGCAAGGCGAGTGGCTTAGTGGCTCTTTTTCGGGAACAGCAGCGAAGCCAGCACCGAGCCGCCGATTACCGCGAACACCACGCCCAGCGACAGCATGATCGGCACGTGCAGCACCTGCAGCAGCAGCAGCTTCAGGCCGATGAACGACAGCACGATGGCCAGGCCGTAGCGCAGCAGGTGGAAGCGGTCGGCCACGTCGGCCAGCAGGAAGAACATCGCGCGCAGGCCGAGAATGGCGAAGATGTTGGAGGTCAGCACGATGAACGGGTCCATGGTCACCGCGAAGATGGCCGGGATACTGTCCACCGCAAACACCACGTCCGACAGCTCCACCATCACCAGTACCAGGAACATCGGTGTGGCGTAGCGCAGGCCGTCCTTCATCACGAAGAAGGCTTCGCCGTGGTAGTCGTTGCTCATGCGGATATGGCGGCGCAGGAACTTGAGCAGACCGTTGTTGGTGAGATCCTGCTCCTCCTCTTTTTCCGGCAGCATCATCTTCAGGCCGGTAAACAGCAGGAAGGCACCGAACACGTACAGGATCCAGCTGAATTCCTGTACCAGCGCTGCACCCAGAAACACCATCAGCGTACGCAACACGATGGCGCCGAACACGCCATACAGCAGCACGCGGCGCTGGTATTCCACTGGCACCTTGAAGAAGCCGAAGATCATCAGGAACACGAAGATATTATCCACCGCCAGTGATTTTTCGATCACGTAGCCGGTGAAGAACTCCAGGGTTTTCTGGTTGGCGACCGCTTCGCCGTAGGCCGGGTCGCCCGCCAGCGTCCACCATAGCCAGCCGCCAAAGGCACAGGCCACGCTGACCCAGACCACGGACCAGCCGGCGGCTTCCTTGATCGACACTTTATGCGAGCCGCTTTGTTTGAGCGCCAGCATGTCGATGACCACCATGATGAAAACGGCGACAAAAAACACCGTGTAGAAGAAAGGCGATCCAATCGAGGGGAGGGCCTGTTCCATTATCGAGATTGCTCCTTTGTGTGTAGAAGGCGAGTGAGTCGTGTTTTGTTATTATCGGCCGGGGTGGTTAAACAGCTCCCGTTTGGCGATGTACATACTGTTACATACTTAGGACTAACTCTGACGGAGCCCGCTGCGTCAGGTTCACTATTCATGCAAAAAAATATTCTGATTACCGGCTGCTCCAGTGGCATTGGCCTGGATGTGGCCCGAGGCTTGCAGGCGGATGGCTGGCGCGTGTTCGCCACTGCGCGGCGCAGCGAGGATGTGGCCAGGTTGGCCGCAGCGGGCTTTGCTGATGCGTTGCAGCTGGATGTGGATGACAGCGACAGCATTCGCGCGGCGGTGGCCACGGTGCTGGCCCGCAGCGGCGGCCGGCTGGAGGCACTGTTCAACAACGCCGGCTTTGGCCAGCCGGGTGCGGTGGAGGATGTGCCGCGCCAGGCGATGCGCGAGCAGTTCGAGACCAATCTGTTTGGCGCCTGGGAGCTGCTGAATACCGTACTGCCGGTGATGCGCGCCCAGGGCGAGGGGCGCATCCTGTTCAACAGTTCGGTGCTGGGCTTTGCCGCGATGAAGTACCGTGGCGCCTATAACGCCAGCAAGTACGCGATGGAAGGCTTGTGCGACACACTGCGACTGGAACTGGCCGGCACCGGCATCCACGTCAGCCTGATCGAGCCGGGGCCGATCGAAAGTCGCTTCCGCCCCAATGCGCTGCAGAAGTTTCTGCGTAATATCAATATCGAATCCAGTGCCCACCGCGAGTCCTACCAGCGCCAGCTGCTGCGGCTGCAAAAGGAAGGCCACGCTGCGCCGTTCACGCTGCCGGGCACCGCGGTGCTGAGTCAGGTACAAAAAGCGTTGGCCGCACGTCGGCCGGCGGCACGCTACCGCGTTACTTTTCCTACCCACCTGTTCTGGCATCTCAAGTGGCTGTTACCCACCCGGCTGCTGGACTGGGTGCTGGCCCGTGCGGCGTGATGCTGCGCTAAAAGCACAAGGCCGCCCATCGGGCGGCCTTGTGCTTTATCGGGGCTGGCTTCAGGCGCTGCACACCCGGTTGCGTCCGGCCTGTTTTGCCTGGTACAGCTGGGCATCGGCTTTTTTCAGTAGCTGGCTGACATCCGGCTGGTTGGCCGCCACGCCAATGCTGACGGTGAGCTGCAGTTCGCCGTGGCTGGTGGCAAGCACAGCTGCCGCCACCCGCTGGCGGAATGCTTCCAGCAGTGGCCACGGATCGCCGGCATCCGGCAGCAGCATCACAAACTCTTCGCCGCCGAAACGGGCGGTGTTTTCCTGGTCGAAGGTCTCGCGCAGCAGCTCGGCCAGCCAGCACAGCGCCTGATCGCCAACGTCGTGACCATAGTTGTCATTGATGCGCTTGAAGTGATCGATATCCAGCATCGCCAACGCGTACGGCTGGCCCTGGCGCTGGATACGCTCGAAAAAACTGCGGCGATTGGGCAGGCCGGTGAGCATGTCCTCGCGGGCGGCACGCGCCAGTGCGCACAGGTTTTCCACGTACTCGATGTTGCGGGTGACGCGGCAGAAAAATTCTTCGTGATTGAACGGCTTGGTCAGAAAATCGTCGGCGCCGGCCTTGATGAAGCGGGCGCTCATGCTGGGGTCCTGGCTGCTGGAGATGCCGATGATGGCCAGCTCTTCCGACTTGCGGAAACGGCGGATCTCGCTGCACAGCCGCACGCCGTTCATGCCCGGCATGTCGTGGTCGGTAAGCACCAGCCGGATGCTGCTGTCGGCACTCAGGATCGCCAGCGCCGCATCACCGTTGGCCGCCTCCACTACTTCATACAACTGGCGGCGCAGCAGCTGCTTGAGATAGCCGCGAATGGCGCTGGAATCATCCACCACCAGCACGCGCGAGCCCGGGTTGTGTTCGATACGCCGCAGCATGCGCAGGGTGTATTCGTAGGCCGACGGGTTTTCCTTGGGGATGTAATCCACCACCGGTTGCAGCAGCACCTGCTCGCGGGTGGCCAGGTCGTTGCGTGCCGTCAGCACGATGGTCGGCACCTGGCGCTGCAGCAGATCGGCCAGCGCCTCGCCTTCCGGGGCGTCCGGCAGGCAATAGTCCAGCACGCAGGCCATCAGCGGGCCGGTGGTCTGGTCGTTGAGGATGTGCAGCATCTCGCGGCGGCTGCTGGCACACAGCGGGGCGTAACCTTCGTTCTCCAGCATGCGTTGCACGGCGCGCAATACGGAGGGGTTGTCTTCAACGAGCAGAACGTGGCGACTGTGCATGGTGTGATGGTGTCGGAGCTGATGTCTGGGCGACGGTGCTGTCGGCCCGATGGCAAGGTGCCGGTAATATATACAACTATTTACAACTGCGCGGCTGCATCATCACATTTTCCAGCAAACAGCGCTTGATGCCTGGCGGCGCAGGCGGGACGGCAGAACGGGATTCGGTTTATAATTTACGCCATTTTTTGCCTCAACAGACCGAATTCACACCATGACCCAGGAACTTGCCAAAAGCTACGAGCCGGGCGACATCGAACGTCGCTGGTACGATCAATGGGAACAGTCCGGCTACTTCCAGCCGCATATGGACAGCACCCAGCCCGCCTTCTGCATCCAGCTGCCGCCGCCAAACGTGACCGGCACCCTGCACATGGGTCATGCCTTCAACCAGACCATCATGGACGGTCTGACCCGCTACTTCCGCATGAAGGGCCACAACACCGCCTGGATTCCGGGTACCGACCACGCCGGCATCGCCACCCAGATCGTGGTGGAGCGCCAGTTGGCAGAGCAGGGCATCAACCGTCACGACCTGGGTCGTGAAGCCTTTACCAGCAAGATCTGGGAATGGAAGGAAAAATCCGGCGGCACCATCACCAGCCAGATGCGCCGCGTCGGCTGCTCGGTGGACTGGAGCCGTGAATACTTCACCATGGACGACGCCCGCGCCGAAGTGGTGACCGAAGTATTCGTGCGCCTGTTCGAACAGGGCCTGATCTACCGTGGCAAGCGCCTGTCCAACTGGGACGCCAAGCTCGGTACCGCCATCTCCGACCTGGAAGTGGTGTCCGAGGAAGAAGATGGCCATATGTGGCACATCAAGTACCCGGTCGTGGGCAGCGATGAATTCATCACCGTGGCCACCACCCGTCCGGAAACCCTGCTCGGCGACGTGGCGGTAGCTATCAACCCGACAGACGAGCGTTACCAGCACCTGCTGGGCAAGATGCTGGAACTGCCGCTGACCGGCCGCCAGATCCCGGTGATCGCCGACGACTACGTCGACGCCGCCTTCGGCACCGGCTTCGTCAAGATCACCCCGGCGCACGACTTCAACGACTACCAGGTCGGCAAGCGCCACAACACCCAGCTGATCAACGTGATGAGCCTGCAGGCCACCATCCTCGACAAGGCGCAGGTGTTCGGCTTCGACGGCTCGGCCCAGGGCACCATCGAGCTGCCGGCCGCCTACGCCGGTCTGCACACCTCCGAGGCGCGCAAGAAGATGGTCGCCGACCTCGAGGCGCAGGGCCTGTTGGTGGAAGTGAAGCCGCACAAGCTGATGGTGCCGCGCGGCGACCGCACCGGCTCGGTGATCGAGCCGATGCTGACCGACCAGTGGTTCGTCGCCATGACCAAGGTGGGCGAGGGCGACGCCACCGGCAAGAGCATCACCGAGAAGGCCATCGACGCCGTCGAATCCGGCCAGGTGCGCTTCATCCCGGAAAACTGGGTCAACACCTACAACCAGTGGATGAACAACATCCAGGACTGGTGCATCAGCCGCCAGCTGTGGTGGGGCCACCAGATTCCGGCCTGGTACGACGAAGACGGCAACGTCTACGTCGGCCGTAGCCTGGAAGAAGCCCAGGCCAAGGCGCCGGGCAAGACGCTGCGCCGCGACGACG
>CAMLGD010000168.1 GCA_946479405.1 uncultured Vogesella sp. | reverse complement strand
GCCAGACCCCGGTGATGAAGTACAACCGCAACCTGATGCAGGCCATTCTGTGGGATCGTCTGCCGATCGCCGACATCGTCAACGTGGAAGTGATCTCGCTGGATCAGGCGCCGGAAGGTTACCGTGCGTTTGATGGCGGCGCGCCGAAGAAATTCGTGATCGACCCGCACAACACGTTGCAACTGGCATAAGCCGGTAGCCAGCATGACAACGGGCCACTGCATTGCAGTGGCCCGTTTTGTTTGCGGCCAACCTTTCAGGCCACTGGCCAGATAGCCTGCTCAATAACCTCCGCCAGCAGTCAGGGCGGGCTAAAGTAATTTTTTATGCTAGTGTGTTGGCATGGTTGCTATCGGCCAGGAGCGGACGGCAGCCCCTGCTGCAAAGCAGCTCTCTGAATGACTGTTGTGCTTTGAAACCTGCCTGACAGCCAATGCACACAACTCGGCCAAAGCAGTCGGTGAGTCCTTCAAAGAAATATGGCCGGTTCTGTTTAAAGACCGGCCATTGCCATTTTTCCTAGGGCAGAGCTGCCTGCAAGAGTCGTGGCGATTCACGATGAAGAAACAACCAACTTACACAGAGGACACAACCTCATCTGACGGGCTGTTGTGATGGCTAAACATGCAAAATCAGCGTGGTTTTACGCCGCACGCGTCCGTCTGAATCAAAACCACCTGAATATCGACGGGGTGAAAGTGAATCTCAGTGCCGGTATGAATGTGAGTGCCGAGATCAAGACCGGCAAACGCCGGGTGATTGAATATTTCCTGAGTCCGTTGCAGGAGTATGCGAGTGAGGGGTTGCGAGAGCGCTGATGGGGAGAAATATCATATTGTACTGCCTATCTTCAATAGGGGTGGCAGTGTTTAATGAATTTCCAATATGGAGAGTGAAAAATGTTTGCGCTGATGATTATTATTCCGTTGTTAACATATTTATATTTTGTATGTCGGTGGTCAAAATCCGGCTATCGATCGGCATTGGATAGATGGAAAAACCCACTACTAGCGAGACTGCTGTTTGGTTTAATTCTGCTTGGTGGCTTCGGAGTGGTTTTTTGGGATGCCATACCAACTTGGTACACCCATTACAAATTATGCGAAACCGAAGGTGGGTTGAAAGTCCACAAAACGCCGCAGCAGTGGATGATAGAAAACCCGGAGAGATACCGCAAGGTTCTGGAAAATGCGGGATACCATGCGGATGCGAGACACATTAATAATGGAGTTTATGAAACGACCATTATATACCCTGCATATGGTTTTCGTCGCGAGTATACCAGGTCAATCGAACGGGGTTATGCCTTTCATAATGGAATACAAATAAACAGGCTGTATGATGATATTTCTGGTCAGTTGATGTTAGAAAACATAGATTTCTATGGTGGCTCAGGAAATGCATCTCTCGCAAATGGTGCAAATGATTTAAGTGCTTACAAATTCTGGACGCAGACCGGGTCCTGTGAGGCTGCCTATCCAGAAATGGAAGACAAGTATCACTACCATGGGCTTAGTTTCGGCAGAATCTATAGTGCAATTGTAAAATGGAATGAAAAATGAATTATATTGCTGATCTTTACTGGTTGGCTTCATTGGTCCAAGCTTCATATGTAAACCTTAATGATGCTGTAGGCATAATTGCTTCTGCACTGGCACTAAAATTGCAAAGTGACATAAAGGAAGCCACGCTATTTGCCGACTCCCAAGCAGAAATGTTTTCTGCCGAGTGAGAGCGGCGTCCCCAGTCAGCTGCTACCGTGCAGAGGCTGAGCTGAGCTGTCATTTGCTCGGCTTCTTCCCCCCGCGACTGGCCTGCACGGCTACATGCGCCTATCAGCCATAGCGAGCCGTTGACTGCGCTGGCCGCCGTCCTGCGCAGACAACAAAGCCCTTGCACTGCTGCAAGGGCTTTGTTGTCTCAAGGTTGGCCGCATGCGGCCAACCTTATCAGCAGAGTCAACCGCCGATCTTGTCCTTGCCGCCCATGTACGGACGCAGCACTTCCGGAATGGTCACGCTGCCATCGGCGTTCTGGTAGTTCTCCAGCACCGCCACCAGCGTGCGGCCAACTGCCAGGCCAGAGCCGTTCAGGGTGTGCACCAGCTGGTTTTTGCCGTTGCTGTCCTTGTAGCGGGCCTGCATGCGGCGTGCCTGGAAGGCTTCGCAGTTGGAGCAGCTGGAAATCTCGCGGTAGGTGTTCTGTGCCGGCAGCCACACTTCCAGGTCGTAGGTTTTGGCGGAGCCAAAGCCCATGTCGCCGGTGCACAGGGTAATCACGCGGTAGGGCAGGCCCAGTGCCTTCAGGATGTTCTCGGCGTGGCCCACCATTTCTTCCAGCGCAGCGTAGGAGTCTTCCGGCTTCTCGATGCGCACCATTTCCACCTTGTCGAACTGGTGCTGGCGGATCAGGCCACGGGTGTCGCGGCCGTAGCTGCCGGCTTCGGAACGGAAGCAGGGCGAGTGCGCAGTCAGCTTCTTCGGCAGCTCTTCTTCCTTCAGGATGCTGCCGGACACGGTGTTGGTGAGGGTGATTTCCGAGGTGGAGATCAGGTACTGGTCAACAGTGCCTTCCTCGCCGCCACGGGTTACCTTGAACATGTCCTCGGCAAACTTGGGCAGCTGGCCGGTGCCGAACAGCGCGCTGTCGTTGACGATGTACGGGGTGTAGTGCTCGGTGTAGCCGTGCTCGCCGGTGTGGGTGTTCAGCATGAACTGCGCCAGCGAACGGTGTAGGCGGGCAATCTCGCCCTTGAGCACGGTGAAGCGTGCGCCGGACAGCTTGGCGCCGGTGTCGAAATCCAGGCCCAGCGGTGCGCCCACGTCCACGTGGTCTTTCACTTCGAAGTCGAACTGGCGCGGGCTGCCCCAGCGGCGCACTTCCACGTTGTCGTTCTCGTCCTTGCCGGCCGGCACCGATTCGTGCGGCAGGTTGGGGATGGACATCAGCCAGCCATCCAGCTTTTGCTGCACGCCGGCAAAACCTTCCTCGGCGGCTTTCAGCTCGTCGCCCAGGTTGGCCACTTCGGCCATGATGGCGGATACGTCTTCGCCGTTCTTCTTGGCAATGCCGATCTGCTTGGAAACGGTATTGCGCTTGGACTGCAGCTCCTGCATGCGGGTCTGCAGGAATTTGCGCTCGGCTTCCAGTGCGTTGAAGGCGTCCACATCCAGGGTGTAGCCACGGGTGGCCAGGCGGGCGGCCACTTCCTCGATATTGCTGCGCAGCAGTTGAATGTCCAGCATGGTTGAATCCTGTTTTTTTGAATTGGCTTGTCGATTGCGCCCGCGCCTGGCGCGAGCGGGTCTGTCATCTTGTGCTTGCTGTGCCCGGCATGGCGGCGGTTGCTGGCCGGGTGTTGCCGCCGGTATCGATCCGGCTGGCGCAAACCGCAAGTGTAATGGCTAGCCGTGCGGTTTGTCCTGTCCGGCAATGCCGTGGCGATGATTTCCGGCGCAGAGGTTGGCCGCATGGCGACCGGTGGCTACTTCTTGCCGGCATCCTCGTCCAGCTGGCGCAGGAAGGCTAGTTTGTCGGCGATCTTGCTTTCCAGCCCGCGCGGTACCGGTTGGTACCAACCGGGTTCGGCCATGCCGTCGGGGAAATAGGTTTCGCCGGCGGCGTAGGCGTGCGGCTCGTCGTGGGCGTAGCGGTAGTCGTGGCCGTAGCCCAGCTCTTTCATCAGCTTGGTGGGTGCGTTGCGCAGGTGTACCGGTACTTCGCGGCTCTTGTCTTGCTGCACGAAGGCGCGGGCCTGGTTGTAGGCCATGTAGCCGGCATTGCTCTTGGCGGCGATGGCCAGATAGATCACCGCCTGCGCCAGTGCCAGCTCGCCTTCCGGGCTGCCCAGCCGCTCGTAGGTGGCGGCGGCGTCGTTGGCGATCTGCATGGCGCGTGGGTCGGCCAGGCCGATGTCTTCCCACGCCATGCGCACGATGCGTCGCGCCAGGTAGCGGGCATCGGCACCGCCATCCAGCATGCGCGTCAGCCAGTACAGCGCGGCATCCGGGTGGGAGCCGCGCACCGATTTGTGCAGTGCGGAGATCTGGTCATAGAAGTTGTCGCCGCCCTTGTCGAAGCGGCGCGCGCTGACGGTGAGCACTTCGGCCAGGAAGGCAGCGTCCACGCTGGCGGCCTTGCGCGCGCGCGCGGCGGTGATGGTCTGTTCCAGCAGGTTGAGGAAGCGACGCGCGTCACCGTCGGCGTAGCCGGCCAATGCCTCGGCGGCACCGTCGACAAAGCTGATGCCGTCCAGCCGGCCGCTGGCCTGTACTCGCTGCAGTAGTGCCAGCAGGTCGTCGTTCTGCAGCGATTTCAGCACGTAGACCTGGGCGCGTGACAGTAGCGCGGCGTTGACTTCGAACGAAGGGTTCTCGGTGGTGGCGCCGATGAAGGTGAGCAGGCCGGATTCGACAAAGGGCAGGAAGGCATCCTGCTGGCTCTTGTTGAAGCGGTGCACCTCGTCGACGAACAGGATGGTACGACGGCCACTCTGCTGCAGCGTGGCATGCGCGCGCTCCACTGCCTCGCGGATTTCCTTTACTCCGGACAATACCGCCGACAGCGGGATGAACTCTGCGTCAAAGGCATTGGCCAGAATGCGCGCCAGCGTGGTTTTGCCCACGCCGGGCGGCCCCCACAGGATCATGGAGTGCGGCACTTGTGCTTCCACCGCCAGCCGCAGCGGCTTGTCGGCACCGATCAGATGCTGCTGGCCGATGACTTCATCCAGCGAGGTTGGCCGCATCGCCTCGGCTAGTGGTTTTACCGGCTCGCGCGCAAACAGGTCCATGGTTTACTCGCTGACCACATCCACGCCTTTGGGCGGGGTAAAGCTGAAGTGTTCGGCACCCAGCGGTGGGTTTTTCTTGATGTTGCTGAAGCTGATGCGGGTGGTGTTGCCGAAGCTGTCAGTCAGCTCCATGGCCACCAGCTGGTTGGCACTGAAGCCCATCTTGATGGCGTCGAAGGTGTTGTCAGACTTTTTCGGCGTGGCGGCCAGCCATTCCACTTGGCCCTGGCGGCCAACCTCGCGCAGCAGGTAATCGCGCTCGATGGCGTTGCTGCCGGCCAGTAGCGCCGCCGGGCTGCTGCCCAGTGTGCCGGACTGGTTGCGCTTGGTGATCTGCGCCAGTTCCTTGTCGTACACCCACAGTGTCTTGCCGTCGCCGACGATCAGCTGTTCATACGGCTGGGTGTAGCTCCAGCGCAGCTTGCCCGGGCGCTGGATTTCCATCTGGCCGCTGGCTTTTTCCTGGCCGTTCTTGTTGGTCACGGTCTGGCTGAAGCTGGCGGACAGGGTCTTGGTACCGGCAACAAAGGCCTTGAGCTGGGCGATGGCGGCGGCGTTGGCCGGGGCGATCAGCGCGCAGCACAGCGCGAGACTGGCGAATGCTTTCATGGGGTTCCTGTCGGTGAAACGGTCCTGCATCTGACCATGCTTCACAGTGACTGTTCGTACGCTTTTGTTAACGAATGCGTGATGATGTTGGCCGCAAGCCTGCGGCCAACCTTGTTGCCACCGCTTACATGAAGCGGTTGGTGATCGGATAGCGCCAGTCCTTGCCGAAGCCGCGGTGGGTGATGCGCGGGCCTACCGGCGCCTGGCGGCGCTTGTATTCGTTGATCTTCAGCAGGCGTACCACCTTGTTCACGTCCGCTTCGGCAAAGCCGGCCTTGACGATATCGGCGGCAGACTGGTTGCCTTCCACGTAGCGTTCCATGATGGCATCCAGCACTTCGTACGGCGGCAGGCTGTCCTGGTCTTTCTGGTCCGGGCGCAGCTCGGCGGACGGCGGGCGGGTGATGATGCGCTCCGGAATCACCTCTCCCACGCTATTGCGCCAGCGACACAGTGCGAAAACAAGGGTCTTGGCCACGTCCTTCAGCACCGCAAAACCGCCGGCCATGTCGCCGTACAGCGTGCAGTAGCCGGTGGTCATCTCGGACTTGTTGCCGGTGGTCAGCACCAGCTTGCCGCTCTTGTTGGACAGCGCCATCAGCAGGGTGCCGCGGATGCGCGCCTGCAGGTTTTCCTCGGTGGTGTCGGCATCCAGGCCGGCAAAGGAGGGCGCCAGCGCGGCCATGAAGCTTTCGTACATCGGCCAGATTTCGATTTCGTCGTACTTCACCCCCAGGCGGCCGATCATGTCGCGGCTGTCCAGCACGCTGATGTCGGCGGTGTAGCGCGAGGGCATCATCACCGCGTGCACCTTGTCGGCGCCCAGTGCGTCCACCGCCACTGCCAGTGTCAGCGCGGAATCGATGCCGCCGGACAGGCCGAGCAGGGCGCCGGGGAAGCGGTTTTTACCTATATAGTCGCGCACGCCTACCACCAGTGCGCGGTAGATGCTTTCCAGCTCATCCGGCAGCGGGACGATGTTGGCCGCAGCAATGTCGCCATCCACCACGTCCACCAGCAGTAGTTCGTCGTCGTAGGCGGCGGCCTGCGCCACCACTTCGCCTGCCTGGTTGAGGGCGAAGGAACCGCCGTCGAATACCAGTTCGTCCTGGCCGCCGGTGAGGTTGACGTAGGCCATCGGCACGCCGGTTTCTTCCACGCGGTAGCGCACGACTTCGTGGCGGGTGGCGATCTTGTTGCGGTGGAACGGCGAGGCGTTCAGCGACACGATTACCTGCGCGCCGGCATCGGCGGTTTCCGCCGCCGGCTCCACCGACCACACGTCCTCGCAGATCAGCACGCCCACCTGCACGCCGTTCTGTTCGAATACCAGCGGCGCGGCGCCGGGAGTGAAGTAGCGGCACTCGTCGAATACTTCGTTATTCGGCAGCAGCATCTTGTGGTACTGGCCCAGGCGGTGGCCGTCGCGCAGCACGGTGGCGGCGTTGAAGCGTTCGTTGCCCAGCTTGACCGGGTGGCCGATCACCAGGGTGATGCCGTCCAGCATTTCCAGTTCGTCCAGGCCGCGGGCGATGTCGCGATAGAACTGGTCACGCAGCAGCAGGTCTTCCGGGCTGTAGCCGGTCAGTGCCAGTTCTGGCGTTACCAGTATGTCGGCGCCCTGTGCCATGGCGGCATGGGCGAGTTCGAGAATCTTCTGGGCATTGCCGGGGATGTCACCTACCACCGGGTTGAACTGGGCAAGAGCGATACGCATGGCTAAAGACAACTTGTAAATAAGTTAACGGGGGGATTCTACCTGATCGGCTGCCGACCCGCGTGCTGCTGCGGCCATGAGCGCAGGGTGCATGCGGCCATCGGAGCTTTGCCTGCCGGATCAAGCGCTTGCCGTCTTTGGTGTTGCCGGCAGGGTGCAGGGTTGGCCGCAAGCCGCCGGATGCTGCGCTTTTTTCTGCAAAAAAGCTTGCCAATAGTGGGTATGTCCCCTAAAATGCGCAGCCTCTGACGACGAAACGCCTAGTGCCGTTGTCAAAGCCATCTGGAGAGGTGGATGAGTGGTTTAAGTCGCACGCCTGGAAAGCGTGTTCAGGGT
>CAMLGD010000167.1 GCA_946479405.1 uncultured Vogesella sp. | reverse complement strand
GTTGCCACCGCTAGGACCTGAACCTAGTGCGTCTACCAATTCCGCCACCTGGGCTTTGCTTTGCTGTATCATCGATGCGTTGCTTTTTCGCTGCAGCACATCGAAGAAGCACGCATTATAAAGAACTTTTTGAGTGTGTCAATGGCTACCAAGCGAAGAAACAGTAAAAATACCCCTTTGCGCCAGCAGGATCCTTATCTTGCGCGCGAAAAAGCCAAGTACGACAATCCCTTACCTAGTCGCGAATTTGTTCTCGAAGTCCTCGAAAAAAATGGCGTGCCGATGCATGCCGAAGAGTTGGCCGCAGTTTTTCCTATTTACGACAATGAGCTCGACCTGTTCGAGCGCCGCTTGCGCGCGATGGAACGCGCCGGGCAGATTCTCATTAATCGCAAGGGCGATATCTGCGTGGCGCAGAAACTCGACCTGATTCCCTGCCGCGTCAGCGGTCACCGCGATGGTTTCGGTTTTGCCATGCGCGAGGCTGCCGACGGCGACGATATCTTCCTGCCCGAGCGCGAGATGCGCAAAGTGATGCACGGCGACCGGGTGATGGTGCGCGTGGCCGGTGTCGACCGCCGTGGCCGCCAGGAAGGCCGTATTGCCGAAATCATCGAACGTGGCACCAGCCGCCTGATCGCCCGCATTTACCGCGAGCGCGGCGTGTGGTTCGTGGTGCCGGAAGATCGCCGCATCAATCACGAAATGCTGGTGGAAGCCGGCGGCGAAGATGGCGCCAGCGATGGCCAGGTAGTAATGGTGGATATCGTTGATTACCCGGACGAGCACCGACAGGCCATCGTCAAGGTTAGCGAAGTGCTGGGCGACTATGCCGATCCGGGCATGGAAATCGAGATCGCGCTGCGCAAGCACGACCTGCCGCACGTGTTCTCCGATGATGCGCTGGCGCAGGCCAAGGCCACCAGCCAGAAGGTGGGCAAACGCGACAGCAAGGAGCGCGTCGATCTGCGCGATCTGCCACTGGTGACCATCGACGGCGAAACCGCACGCGACTTCGACGACGCGGTATATGCCGAGAAAAGTGGCAAAGGCTACCGCCTGATCGTGGCGATTGCCGACGTCAGCCACTACGTACGCCCGGGCGATGCGCTGGATATCGATGCGCGCGAGCGCAGCACCTCGGTGTACTTCCCGCGGCGGGTGATTCCTATGCTGCCAGAGGAGCTGTCCAATGGCATTTGCTCGCTGAATCCGGACGTTGATCGCCTGTGCATGGTGTGCGACATGCAGATTTCCGCCCGCGGCAAGGTGAAGAAATACCAGTTCTATCCGGCGGTGATGCGCTCGCAGTTCCGCTTTACCTATACCCAGGTGTGGCAGCTGCTGTCTGAAAACGGCGAGCACAAGCTCAAGCCGCAGTTGGAAACGCTGTACGCCTTGTTCCAGCAGTTGCTGGAGCAGCGCAAGAAGCGCGGCGCGGTAGATTTTGACACCACCGAGACGCAGATGCTGTTCGACGACAATGGCAAGATCAGCCAGATCGTGCCGGTGGTACGCAACGAGGCGCACCGCTTGATTGAGGAATGCATGCTGGCGGCCAACGTCTGCGCCGCCGAGTTCATCCTCAAGCACGAGCACAAGGGCCTGTTCCGCGTGCACGAAGGCCCGACGCCGGAGAAGCTGGAGCAGCTGCAATCCTTCCTGCGCCTGAAAGGGCTGCAGCTGGGCGGCGGCGACAAGCCGACCACCAAGGACTATGCCGCGCTGGCCGATACCGTGCGTGAGCGCCCGGATGCGCCGATGATCCAGACCATGCTGCTGCGCTCAATGCAGCAGGCAGTGTATCAGCCGGACAATCTGGGCCATTTCGGGCTGTCTTACGACGCCTACACCCACTTCACCTCGCCGATCCGCCGTTATCCGGACCTGCTGGTACATCGCACCATCAAGGCGATTCTGAACGACAAGAAGTACAAGCCGGGCAAGTGGGAGCAGCTGGGCATGCATTGCTCGATGGCAGAACGTCGCGCCGACGATGCCAGCCGCGACGTGCAGTCCTGGCTCAAGACCTATTACATGCGTGACAAGGTGGGCGAAGTGTTCACCGGCAAGATCAGCGCGGTGGCCGGCTTTGGCATCTTCGTGCTGCTGGATGGCCTGTACGTGGAAGGCATGGTGCATATCTCCGAGCTGGGCAAGGATTACTTCCATTTCCACAAGGAGCAGCAGGCCATCATCGGCGAGAAGAGCGGCCTGAAATACCAGCTGGGCGATGTCGTCACCATCAGGGTGATGCGTGCCGATCTGGACAGCGCCCAGGTGGACTTTGCCCTGATCGGAGTGGGGCGCGATGCCGCCGGCCAAGGTGGCGATACCGCCGCGCCGGCACGTCGCCATGGCCGTGATCGCAAGCCGGAGCACAAAGGCGGTGACAAGGCGGGCAACCAACGCCGCCAGCCCGCCGCCAACGCCGCAGCCAAGCCTGCAGCCAAGGCCACGCCGAAACCGGTAGCGCCTGCGGCCAGCAAGCCTGCGGCCAACGTTGCCGCCAAGCCGGCAGCCAAGGTGGAGCCCAAGCGCGACGTCGCGCCGGAAGCCCCGCCAGCGGTGGAAGTGGCCGCACCCAAACCGGCACGGCGCAGCCCGGCCAAGCGGACGGCTGCTGCCGAGACCCCGGCTGCAGAAGCGACGGCGGAAAAACCGGCCAGCCGACGCCGCAGTCCGGCCAAGGCCGCCCCGGTGACGCCGCCGCCAGTGGCCGACGCGGCTCCTGCGCAGGAGCCAAGACCACCGGCCCCCCGCACCCGCCGCAGCCGTCGTAGCTGAGCCCCAAAACCGCAGCCCCGAGCTGCGGTTTTTTCTTGTCGGGTGACCGGCGTGCCGCGTGCCATGCGGGGACGAAGTTGCGCAATCATTGATATGGTATTGGTATATATTGCCGACTGGCCGGTGCCATCTGCCGGTTTATTGTGAGGATACTTGGGCGATGAAATACCTGCTTGCCACCTGCCTGCTGGCCGGCGCCAGCCTGCCTGCCATGGCGGCCATGCGCGCACCGGACGAGGCGCCGGCCGCGCTGGAACGCAGCGAGTCCTGTCGCTGGGACATCAACAGCGGCAGCGATTGCCAGATCGAACAGCGTATTACCGTACTGCGCGAGGCCGGGCGCGACGATAACGGTACCCAGACGTTGTGGTCGGAAGCGGAAGACCGGCTGGAGGTCACCGCCGCCTACACGTTGCAGCCGGATGGCCAGCGGATCGCGGTGACGGCGCGTGACCGGCAGCAGGGCACCGCGCCGGGCGAGAACGGCTTCGACGGCTACCAGTTCCTGAAGCTGGCTTTTCCGGAAGTCCGGGTGGGCAGCAAGCTGGTGCTGCACTACCGCCGTATCTCGCCGGTGGTCAAACCGTTTGCCATGCTGGCCAAGCGGCTGGTGCTCGGCAGCGACGACATGCGTTACGACCGGCTGGAGTATCGCGTCAGCTCGGCACAGCCGCTGTTCTGGAAGCTGGATGACCCGCAGCAACAAGTCGAGGTGGCGGCCAGCGGCGATAGTCACCAGCTGCAGGTACAGCTGCGCGCGCCGCTATACCTGGCGACTACCGAAGGCAGTCGCCGCCTCAAGCTGCGCCGTCAGGCGCAACTGGACATCAGCACCGTGGCGGATGCGCGCGTGGCGGAACGGCCGGTGGCGCAGGCCATCAGCCGGCTGTTGGCCGCACCGCTGCCGCCACGGGCGCAGCGCGCCGTCAAGGCAGCCTTCGGTCAACCCTGGCAGCAACAGGTGGCGCAGCTGCTGGAAGACGTCAACGACCGCATCCGCTACATGGGCGACTGGCGCATGTCGGAAAACGGCTCGGTGCCGTTTACGCTGGCGCAGATCGAACAGCGCGGCTTTGGTGACTGCAAGGATATGGCACTGACACTGGCGGCCATGCTGCGGGCCGCCGGGCAGAATGCCAGCGTGGCCTTTGTGCGCAGCGACTGGGACAACCGCCCGCCGTTGCTGGCGACGCTGGGGTATTTCAATCACGCCATCGTGCGGCTGAAAGTCGGGACCGACAGCTACTGGCTGGATCCGACCCGCAAGATCAATGCGCTGGGCAGCGTCCCCAACGGTCTGCAGGACCGGGTGGCCTTCGTGTTTGCCCCGGAGGGCGAGGTCAGCCCGGAGCAGATTGCGGCCAACCTGCCGGCGGCCCGTTTCGAAGAGCAGGTGCAGGACTTCACCCGGCTGGCGGACACGCGCTGGCGCATGCGTGGCAGCAATGTGCTGCATGGCCAGCAGGTGCGCGAGCTGTTCGAGGATGAGCTGAGCAGCAACCGCTCGGATGCCGATTCTTCGCTGGTGCGCGATTACTTCCTGTTCCGCGACATGAACCTGCGCAGCTTGAGCGTGGAGCGCGGCAGTGCGCAGCGGCTGGTCAGCAGCCCGTACACCGTTACGGCGCAGGCCACCGTCAGCAACGTCACCCGTCCGCTGGGGCCGTACCGGCTGGCCGATCTGCGCCTGCTTAGCGACCGGGTGGAAGCGCTGCGCGATTACTACTCGCAGGCTGGCGTCAGCGATTACTTTCTGGAGGCCGGCGGCTACAGCGGGGTGACTCGTCTGCACGGTGTCAAACCGCTGCTGGCCGCGCCCAGCTGTCGGGTGCAGTCGCGCTGGCTGGACTACGCCATCGCTCCGGTGACGGTGGCCGACGGCATCGGCCTGCGCTACGAGCTGCAGCGCAAGGTGAACTGGGTTGGCCGCGACGAGCTGGCCAGCGCAGATTTCAAGCAGATGCTGGATCAGTTGGAAGAGTGTGACGCACAGGCACAGCTGCTGCTATACAAGTAAACGCCGCCACTGCCCGTGGCGCGCCGTTCTGGAGCCGTCATGAAGCCTGTTTCGCCTCGTCGCGTGTTGCGGCAGCGCCTGCGTCTGCTGCTGGCGCACATCCGCCACACTCTGCCGCAGCTGGCCGAAAGCGCCGCGAAAGAGGCGCTGCATGCGCTGCGTATTGGCCTGCGCCAGCTGCGCAGCCTGCTGCGGGTGCTGCAGGCATTGCCGCAAGGCCGGCCGCTGCGTGCCTTGGCGCGGCAGTTGGCCGCCTTCACCCGGGCCAGCAATGACTGGCGCGACCGCGAGGTGCGCCTGCAGCAACTGCAACAGTTGGCGGAACGGGCGGATAGCGCGCGCTTTGCCGCTTGGCGCCGGCATGAGGCGTTTGCCATCGGTGCCGGTAAGCTGCAACTGGCACAGCGGCAGGGCGAACTGGACATGCTGCTGGTGGCAATAGAACACGTCTGCCTGCCACTGCTGCGCACCAAGCCGGGCCGTTTGCAGCGGCGGGTGCGACAGGCACTGCGCGACAGCCGCCGCCGCTACCGGCATGCCCGCCGCCAGTGGCGGCAGCGGCCGGACAGCACCGGGCGCGTGCATGCCCTGCGGCTGCAGGCCAAGCGGCTGCGCTACCAGGTCGATGTCTGTGAGGATTTGCTGGGCAAGCGCTGGCAGCGGCGAGCTGTGCGTGCGCGGGCTGATCAACAGCAACTGGGTGAGCTGCGCGACCGGCAGCTGCTACTGGCCAGCATTCAGCGCGACGCGGTGCCGTTGCCCGCCGTACTGCGGCAGCAGCTGGGCTTGCCGGGCTAGCGTTGCGGCCAACCTTTGCCCGCTGTTACTTGCGGGTTTTCTTCTCTAGCCCCGGCTCCACCTTGGCCTTGCTCTTGCGTGGCGTGGTGCTGGGTTCTCCCTTCTGGATGCGATGCAGGCGGCGGCGGATCTCGTCGCTGTCCATCCAGATATCCTCGCCCTTGAAGATGCGTTCCAGCTCCTCGTCCGCCAGGAACGGTTTGCAGACGTGGCGCATCACCTTGTCGAACCACTTGCTGCTGGCCAGCACCTGCGCCTGCTGCTCGTTGCCCTTGCCGATGGAAGCCGACGAATAGTTGTGGAACATCAGCTGGCAGGTATCGTGCAGGATCAGCTCGTCGCCGGCCAGAAACAGCAACGCCCCCATGGAATAGGCGCGTGCCTCCAGAATGGTGATCACATGTGCCGGGCTGGCAGCGATGTTGTTGATGATCTGCAGCCCGGTATCGAAATTGCCGCCCGGGGTGTTCAGATGCAGGAAGATCACGTCGGTATTATTGGCGCTGCGCAGGGTGTACAGCAGGTCGGTGTAGTGAATCGGATCGCCGATCTCACCGGACAGGTAAAACGAAATCTGCCGTACCGTGCCCTGGGCTTCGTAGCGGCGAAAACGCGGGACGGTTTCCTCGTCGTCGTCATCGTCATCGTGCTGGCGCGGCAGGTTGCTAAGGCTATGGCGGGACATGGCGGCTCCTTGGCTGAAATGGCGAGCAGGTACTCGGCAGCCATGTCTTGATGGTAGCGCCATCCGCCGCCGTCTGCTGCCGGATGGCGGGCAGACGGCCGGCGAGTTGTGACTTACTGCACCTTGTACACCTTGCCGCTGTTGGCGCCTTCCACGCTCTTGCTGTAGGCCAGCGCCACCCGCGCCGCCGGCGCCGCTTCAAAGCCGCGGAAATACGGGCCGTAGCTGGGCAGCGATTCGGCCAGCACCGTCGGGCTGACCACATTGATGCGCAGCCCGCGCGGCAGCTCGATGGCGGCGCTGCGCACGAAGCCTTCCAGCGCGGCATTGGCCATGCTGGCACCACTGCCGTACACGATGGGCTCCTCGCTCAGAATGCCGCTGGTGAGGGTGAAACTGCCGCCATCGTTGAGCAGATGCTGGCCAGCCAGCACCAGATTGACCTGGCCCAGCAGCTTGTCCTGCAGGCCGATCTGATACTGCGCGGGGGTGAATTCGGCCAGCGCACCAAAATGCACGTTACCGGCGGCGCTCACCACCGCATCCAGCTTGCCGGCGGCGGCATACATCGCCTGCACGCTGGCCAGATCGGCCATGTTCACTCGCAGATCGCCGCTATTGCGGCCGGCGGTGATGATCTCGTGGCGGGCTTGCAGTTCGGCGCTTACCGCACGGCCGATGGTGCCGTTGGCACCGATGATCAGGATACGCATCACTTGCTCCTTGCTGTTGGTTTGTTCACAAGGCTAATGCTATCCAGACTTTTTGCCGCGATAATCGGGCTAATGGTGAATAAACTGTCAACCTGATGAAAACAATTGATCTGGCCAGCGAGGCGCAGCAACTACAGTGGGCGATGGCCTTCGTGGCGGTGGTGGAGCAGGGCAGCTTTACCGCTGCCGCCGACAGCCTGCAGGTGTCCAAATCGCTGCTCAGCAAGCAGCTGCGTCAGCTGGAGGCGGCGCTGGGCGCCCAGCTGCTGTACCGCACTACCCGCCGCCTGCTGTTGACCGAGGCCGGCGAGCTGTACCTGTCGCACTGCCGTGACTGGCTGCAGCGGGTGCAGGCGGCGCGGCAGGCGCTGGCGGAGCTGCGCGAGGACATCGCCGGCAGTCTGCGGCTGACAGTGCCCACCAGCTTTGGTGGCGTCTTCATGGCGCAGGCGATGCTGGCGC
>CAMLGD010000166.1 GCA_946479405.1 uncultured Vogesella sp. | reverse complement strand
TGACTTCGAATACCAGGCCCCAGCCCAGGCGGGTGCGCAGGTCGTCGCGCACCGGGGCCTGCATCGGCGGCTGGCGGCCGGCCATCAGCAGGCGGCCTTCACCGCTTTCCTTCAGCGAGTTGTAGATGGAAAACAGCATGATCTGGTCGTCCGGCGCCAGGTCGTCGACGTGGTCGACGGCAATGAAACTGGCTTCGCGGGCGAAGTCCGGTAGTTGTTCGTGCTGAGCGTCCAGATAGATGGAGGCGCGCCCCAGCCGTTCGGCGTGGGCGATCCACGCCTGCAGCAGGTGGGTTTTGCCGCAGCCCGGCTCGCCCCATAGGTAGACGAAGCGTTCGCCTTCCTCGGCGGTCAGCGCGGCGATGATTTCGCGGTTGCGCTGGGCTAGGAAGTTGTCGAACGCCGGGAGGGGTTCTGGCAGGAGGTCGAGAACGAGCTGGTCCAACATCGGTATGGGCTATCTGGGGTCAGGGGTCGATTCTACGCTGATAAAAGCGGCTGTTGAAATAATGGCGGATCAGGTGCCGGCCCAGAATCACGCTGATGGCCGACAGCGGCAGCGCCAGCAGCACGCCGGCAAAGCCCATCAGCTCGCCAAACGCCATCAGCGCAAAGATCACCGTCACCGGCGACAGGCCGATGCGCTCGCCCACCAGGTAGGGGGTGATCAGGAAGCTTTCCAGCAGCTGGCCGACGGCAAATACCCCCCATACCAGCAACAGGCCGTTGGCGCTATCGAACTGCAGCACCGCCGCCAGCGTGGCCAGCAGCAGGCCGGTAAACGCACCCAGGTAGGGGATGAACACTAACAGGCCGGCGACGATGCCGATGGCGAGGCCGGAATCCAGTCCCACCGCGGCCAGGCCACTACCGTAGAGCAGCGCCATGATCAGCATCACCGACAGTTGGCCGCGCAGGAACTGGCCCAGCATGTCGTCCACCTCGCGGGCGATGTCGCCGATCTGGCCAGCCCAGCGGCGCGGCACCAGCGTGGCGGCGCGCACTACCATGTGATCCCAGCCGTGCAAAAAGTAGTACAGCAGCACTGGCAGCAGGGTGAGGTTGGCGGCCGTCTGTAGCACCAGCGCGCCGCCATGTCCCAGTTGCGGCGCGATGCGTGCCAGTGCCTGACGCACGCCGGCGGCGTTGCCGGCCAGTGCCTCGCGCCAGCTCTGGCTGTCGATGCTGATACTGGTGCCCAGTGTGCGGTTGAGCCACGGCAGCGCGCTGTGCTGCACGAAATCCACCAGCACCGGCAGCCGGGCGGTGAGTGCCTGCGCCTGCGAGATCAGCATCGGTACCACGATCAGCAGCAGGCCCAGCACGGTAAAGAAGCCGGCCAGCATCACCAGTAGCAGCGCGGCGGTGCGCGACAGGCCGCGTGCCTGCAGCCGGTCTACCAGCGGGTCGAGAATATAGGCCAGCACCGCAGCGGTGATGAACGGCGCCAGCACGGCGGACAGCCGGTCCAGCAGCCACAGCACGGCCAGCAGGCCGGCGGCGCCCAGAAGCCAGGGCAGCAGGTTGGAGCGTTGCGCTTGCATGGTGGGGGTATCGGAAAAGGTTGGCCGCGTGGCGGCAGAATCAGTCGACAATGAACAGGGAGGCGCCCAGCGGGCTGGATGAACGGTGCGCTTCGGCGTCATCGGCCACCTGGTAGCTGACGCCCGGCGTCAGCACGAAGCGGCGGCCATCGGCCAGCTCGGTGTGCAGCTCGCCGGCCAGGCACAGCAGGATATGGCCCTTGTGACACCAGTGGTCGGCCAGGTAGCCGGCGCTGTACTCCACCATGCGCACGCGGATGTCGCCAAAATGCTGCGTCCGCCAGCGGGCCTGGCCTTGCTCGCCCGGGTGGATTTCCGCCGCGATGGCCGCCCAGTCGGTGGTGCCGAAGGCGATGTCTTTGAGCTGCATGGTCGCTCCCTTGACGCAGTTCTGACTGCGGGTCGGTTTTCAGTTAAAATACAGGCGCTTCGGGCCACGAGCCCGCGCACTCCCAGGCAGCAAAGCGATTACGTTAGCAGAAAGCGAGTTTACCTTGAACACCACGTCCCTCAGTTACCGTGACGCCGGCGTCGATATCGATGCCGGTGACGCGCTCGTCGAAAACATCAAGCCGTTTGCCAAGCGCACCATGCGCCCGGAAGTCCTCGGCGGCCTCGGCGGTTTCGGCGCACTGGTGGAAATCTCCAAGAAATACCAGGAACCGGTGCTGGTTTCCGGCACCGACGGCGTGGGCACCAAGCTCAAGCTGGCCTTCGACTGGAACAAGCATGACACCGTCGGCATCGACCTGGTGGCCATGAGCGTGAACGACATCCTGGTGCAGGGTGCCGAGCCGCTGTTCTTCCTCGACTACTTTGCCTGCGGCAAGCTGGACGTGGCCCAGGCCACCGACGTGATCAAGGGCATTGCCGAAGGTTGCGAGCAGGCCGGTTGCGCACTGATCGGCGGCGAAACCGCCGAAATGCCCGGCATGTATCCGGTAGGCGAATACGACCTGGCCGGCTTTGCCGTCGGCGTGGTGGAAAAGAGCAAGGTCATCACCGGCCGCGACATCAAGCCGGGCGACGTTGTGCTGGGCCTGAAATCTAACGGTGTGCATTCCAACGGCTACAGCCTGGTGCGCAAGATCATCGAGCGCGCCCAGCCGCAGCTGGATGCCGCTTTTGACGGCGACAAGACCCTGCGCGACGCCATCATCGCCCCGACCCGCATCTACGTGAAGCCGCTGTTGGCGCTGATGCAGACGCTTACCGTGAAGGGCATGGCGCACATCACTGGTGGTGGCATTACCGAAAACACCCCGCGCGTGCTGCCGGCCAATACCGTGGCACAGATCGACGCCAAGAGCTGGGAACTGCCGAAGCTGTTCCAGTGGCTGCAGGCCGAAGGCAATGTGGATGCGCAGGAAATGTATCGCACCTTCAACTGCGGTATCGGCATGGTGGTAATCGTGGACGCGGCCGATGCCGACGCTGCGGCTGCCTTCCTGACCGAACAGGGCGAAACCGTATCGCGCATCGGCGTGATCCGCGCCCGTAACGGCGACGAGCACCAGACCCAGGTGGCGTAAGCCTCACGGGTTCAATAGCGCCGCTGGCCCTGCTGGCGGCGCTTGTCATTTGGCGGCAGAAGGTGTCGCCGCCCGCTGCAACCCGGTTGCGGCCAACGTTATCCGGCGCCCGCAGCGCCCGTAGTCATACCGTCATGAAAAACATCGTCATCCTGATTTCCGGCCGCGGCTCCAATATGCAGGCCATTGTCGACGCGGGCATTGCCGGCGCCAACATCGCCGCGGTGATCGCCAACCGCCCGGATGCTGCCGGCCTGGCCTGGGCGGCCGAGCGCGGCATCGCCACCGTGGGTCTGGATCACAAAAAATTCGCCAGCCGCGACGCATTCGACGCGCAGCTGGCCGCCGAAATCGACGCCTTCAACCCCGACCTGGTGGTGCTGGCTGGTTTCATGCGCATTCTCACGCCGGCATTCACTGCGCGCTACGAAGGCCGCATGCTGAACATCCATCCGTCGCTGCTGCCTGCTTTCCCGGGGCTGCATACTCACCAGCGCGCCATCGACATGGGCTGCAAGGTGGCCGGCTGTAGCGTGCACTTCGTTACCGCCGAGCTGGACCATGGTCCGATCGTGGCGCAGGCGGTGGTGCCGGTGCTGGATGACGACACCGAGGCCACGCTGGCTGGCCGCGTGCTGCAGCAGGAGCACAAGCTGTACCCGGACGCGGTGCGCCGCTTCGTGGCCGGCGAACTGACCATCAGCGCCGGCCGTGTTGCCGGCGTGACGGCGGCTGCGGCCAACCTTAGCCTGCTGGTGCCGGCCCCGCATTGAAACTGCCGCGCCCGACAGCCAGACGCCTGATGCTGCTGGCCTTCCTGCTTTCCCTGCTGCTGCATGTGTTGACGTTGGGCGGTGGTCTGCTGTCGTTTGACGCCATCGACATGCCGGAAGACCCCACGCTGCGCAAGCTCAGCGTGCGGCTGGACAGCATGCAGCTGGAGGAAGCATCGGCACCGGCGCTGGAAACGGCGCTGCTGGCCACCGGCCCGGCGGGCGGGCGCCATCACGATGCCTCACAGCCGCTGGCTGAGCGCAAGAAGAAGCTCCGACCGGTCGCGCGGCACAGACAGCCAGTTGCCTCTGCGCCGTTGACGGCCAATCTGTTGGCATCGGCCGCGCTGGCTCAAGCACCGCACCACATGGCCAGTGCCAGCGTGGCGGCAGCGCCGGCCAGCGCGCCGGTGGCGGCCACGTCCGCGGCGGAGGCGGAGACGGTGAAGCCGGACAAGCCGATTCGCCATTTCCCGCTTGATGCGCGTGTGCAGTATGACCTGCTGGCTTCTGGTCTTCTGCTCGGCCGTGCCGAGCTGGCATGGCAGCGTGACGGCAACCGTTACACCCTGGTGACCGATATCCAACCGGCAATCGGCCCAAAATCGCACTATGAAACCACCGGTACGGTGGGCAAGCAGGGACTGAAGCCGGAGCGCTTCGAAGGTACCCGCAACGGCGAGCTGCGTGAGCGCGCCTACTTCGACTGGGGCAGCGGCGTGCTCAGCTACGGCGACCGCAATGCCGACAAGAGCGAGCCGCTGACAGCGGGCGCTCAGGACTGGCTGGGGCTGGGGGTGCAGCTGGCGCTGCGCGGCGACAATATGGGCGACGCGCCGATCCAGATCACCAACGGCAAGAAGGTGTACCACATGCTGCTGAAGCCGGATGGCGAAACCGACTTCGACACCGGCGATGGCAATATCCGCGCCGTGGTGGTGCGGGTGAAACAACCTGACGAGATGTATGAATTCTGGCTGGCGCCGGATTTCGCTAATCTTCCGATCCGCGTGCTGCGCGTCACTAAGGACGCGCGTTTCGAAATGCGGGGCAATCTGATCGACCTGGCGGGCAAGACCATATGGAAAAAACCGCCAAGAAAGCTGAACAACAATGAAAGTAAACGCTAGACAATTCGAGCAGCTGGATAAAGTGCTGCACAACATGCTGCGCTTCGATCGCCCGGCCGATGCCGTGCTGACTGCTTTTTTCCGCGAGCACAGCAAGCTGGGTGCCAGCGATCGCCATCTGATCGCCGAAACCGCCTTTGCCTGCCTGCGCCATCTGGAACTGCTGCGCCATCTGTGCGCGCCGCGTATCAATACCCGCCGCCTGGCACTGGCCACGCTGGTGCGTATCGGTGGCTCCAACCTGCGCGAGTTGGAAGCGGTAACCAAGGAAGGCGAAAACGAATGGCTGGCCAGCATCAAGGGTGCCGAACTGCCGGCCGACCTGAACGTGCGCTCCGGCCTGCCGGGCTGGGTGATCGGCATGCTGGCCGAGCAGGACGAGGGCGACGTGGTGGCACTGGGCAAGGGTCTGGCCAGCGCCGCGCCGCTGGACCTGCGCGTCAACAGCCTGAAAATGCGCCGTGATGATGCACTGGTGTACCTGCGTGACTCCGGCATCGAGTGCGAGCCGACGCCGTACTCGCCGCTGGGTATCCGCCTGAAAGGCAAGCCGGCACTGGCCAAGCACCCGCTGTTCGTGCAAGGGGCTATCGAAGTGCAGGATGAAGGCAGCCAGCTGCTGGGCCTGCTGACCGGCGCACGCCGTGGCGAAATGGTGGTGGATTTCTGCGCCGGTGCCGGCGGCAAGACGCTGCTGCTGGGGGCGCAGATGGCCTCCACCGGCCGCCTGTACGCCTTTGACGTATCGGAAAAACGCCTGGCTAACCTCAAACCGCGTCTGGCGCGCTCCGGCCTGTCCAACGTGAACAGCACGCTGATTGCGCACGAGAACGACACCAAGGTGAAGCGTCTGGCCGGCAAGGCCGACCGCGTGCTGGTGGATGCGCCGTGCTCCGGCCTGGGTACCCTGCGCCGCAACCCGGACCTGAAATACCGCCAGAGTCCGGAAAGCGTGGCCGAGTTGAACGTGAAGCAGACTGCCATCCTGGCCTCCGCCGCGCGTCTGGTGCGTGCCGGCGGCCGCCTGGTGTACGCCACCTGCAGCCTGCTGCCGTCGGAAAACCAGGCCATCGTCGAGGCCTTCCTGGCGGCCAACCCGGATTTCAGCCTGCTGCCGGCCAACGCGCTGCTGGCCGAGCAGAAGATCGCGCTGGATACCGGCGACTACCTGATGCTGCGCCCGCACCTGCATAACAGCGATGGCTTTTTTGCCGCGGTGCTGCAACGCAAGGCTTGAGCCAACAGGGCAAGCGGGCCTAAAATAACTTATTGAATTAGTCGGGTAATGCCCCGGCGCCAGACCGAAGCAAAGGAAAATCATGTCCGTTCAAGACACCATCCAGCAGACCGTTAGCAGCAACCCGGTAGTGTTGTTCATGAAAGGTTCCGCCACTTTCCCGCAGTGCGGTTTCTCCTCGCGCGCCGTGCAGATCCTGAAAGCCTGTGGCGTGAACGACTTCGTGACCGTTGACGTGCTGGCTGACGCCGACGTGCGCCAGGGCATCAAGGAATTCTCCAACTGGCCGACCATTCCGCAGCTGTACGTGAAGGGCGAGTTTGTTGGCGGCTCGGACATCATGTACGAGATGTACCAGGCTGGCGAACTGCAGGAGCTGCTGAAAGATCTGGCGGCCTGATAACCGGCTTCCGTCATGAAACGGCCCGCCCTGTGCGGGCTGTTTTTGTTTGATGGCAGGCAAGCGATGGCCACAAAATCGGCTATCACGATAAACGGGGGCAATCCCGCAGCGCACTAACAAGCGTTTGCCTGTAAAATGCCGCCCCAAATCCAGTACCGGCAGGTTCATTCCTGCCGGTTTTCCGTATCCAGAGCGTGGCTGTCTTGACTCCTGCAGGGACGGCCGCCTGTCGCAAGATTTGGACCTGCCATGAATATTACCGTCGTCAACCATCCGCTGGTGCAGCACAAACTCGGCCTGCTGCGCGAGGGCGATATCAGCACCATGAAATTCCGCCTGCTGACCCAGGAGCTGGCGCGCCTGCTGGCCTATGAGGCTACCCGTGATTTTGAACTGGAGCCGGTGACCATCGAAGGCTGGTGTGGCCCGATCGACGTGCAGCAGATCAAGGGCAAGAAAGTCACCGTGGTGCCGATCCTGCGCGCCGGCATCGGCATGCTGGACGGCGTGCTCGATCTGGTGCCGTCGGCCAAGATCAGCGTGGTGGGTCTGGCGCGCAACGAAGAAACGCTGGAGCCGGTGTCCTACTTCGAGAAATTCGTCGGCAACCTGGACGAGCGCATCGCCATGATCATCGATCCGATGCTGGCTACCGGCGGCTCGCTGATCGCCACCATCGACCTGCTCAAGCGCAACGGCTGCAAGCACATCAAGGCGGTGGTGATGGTCGCTGCGCCGGAAGGGGTGAAAGCGGTCAATGACGCGCACCCGGACGTGCAGATCGTGGCCGCCTCGCTGGACAGCCACCTCAACGAGCACGGCTACATCATCCCGGGTCTGGGTGATGCCGGCGACAAGATCTTCGGTACCAA
>CAMLGD010000165.1 GCA_946479405.1 uncultured Vogesella sp. | reverse complement strand
ATCGGCGCTTCGATGATGTTTTCCAGCACCGTCATGTGCGCCCACAGGTTGAAGTGCTGGAACACCATGGCCAGCTTGGTGCGGATGCGGGCCAGCTGTTTCGGGTCTTGCGCCTTCAGCGCGCCGTTGCGCTTGTCGGTGATCAGCGCCAGTTGCTCGCCGGTAACGGCGATGGTGCCGCTATTGGGTTGCTCCAGCATGTTGATACAGCGCAGGAAGGTACTCTTGCCGGAGCCGGAAGAGCCGATGATGCTGATCACGTCGCCGGCGTGGGCGGTCAGCGACACGCCCTTGAGCACTTCGTGGCTGCCGTAGCTTTTGTGCAGATCGGTGACTTGCAGCTTGATGTTGCCGCCGTTGGCGGACGAGTTCTGGTTCTGGTTCATGCTGAGAGCAACTTTCCGGTTTTGAAGGCATCAGTGCTGGCGACTTTGGCCAGCCACTGTCCCGCGGTAAGGTAATGACGGCTTTCCGTGGCGTACAGCATGCCGGCGCGGTTGGCGCGTACGGCACTGACACGGTCGTTGATCGGGTCGATCACGTCGGCGATGTGGTCGCCCGGCTGCACCAGACAGCCGGAAGCCAGGTAGTAGTGCACCACGCCAGCATGGGGTGCCAGCAGGGTTTCCGAGCCAGCCAGTGGCGTGGCCGGGTAGCGCAGCGCCGGCAGAGCCGGGGCATCGCCGCGGATCACGCCGCGATGGGTCAGGAAGGCGATGATGGCGTCAGCATCCTGGCGTGCAAACTCGTGGCTGACATCGGCCTGGCCGCGCAACTCGACGGTGACCGACAGGCAGGCCATATCGATGGCTGCATTGCTGCCGGCGGCCTGTGCCAGCTCGCACAGCTGCCACCACAACTGGCTGCAGGCTTCGTCGAACGGATTGTCGCCAGAGTCTTCCGCCAGCAGGGTGCAGGCGGCGTCCAGATAGCGTGCCAGCGGTTCGCACTGCGGCCACAGCGGGGTGCCGGTGTACAGGTGCAGCGCGGCCGCGCAGTCGCAGTGCAGATCCAGCACCACGTCGGCGTCGCAGGCCAGCAGCATCAGCTGCCGGCGCAATGCGGCCAACTCGGAGGCCGGCTGGATGGCTGCCACTTTCTGCAGCAGCAACTGGCGGATGCGCGCGGTGTTGGCCGCAGCATCCGGGCCCAGTTCGGTACGCAGTTCAGCAAAAATCTCGCCGGCAAACGCCGGGTAATGACGGTTGAAGTTCTGGCCGGAGGCCAGCTCGAAGCGGCCCAGCGCCACGCCGTTCAGGTTCTGGTCGAGACCGATCGGGTTGGCTACCGGCACCAGCACCACTTCGCCAGCCAGACGGCCTTCGGCCTCCAGCGTGGCCAGCTGCTGCTTCAGCTGCCAGGCGGTCAGCATCCCCGGCAGCTCGTCGGCGTGCAGGCTGGCCTGGATGTAGACCTTCTGGCCACTGCCAGTCGTGCCGTAGTGGAAGCTGCTGATGCTGCGGCTGCTGCCCAGGCTGCCGCCGGCAAGCGGATGATCAATGCGTTGCATTGCAGCTCCTTAGTGCTTGCGCGGTGCCAGGTAGGCCAGCCAGCGGCCTTCCGCCTTCTTGAACAGCCACACGAAGCCGAAGGTCATTGCCAGGTAAATGCCGGCAGCGGTGAGGAACGGTTCGAACGGCATATAGGTGTCGCTGAATACGCGGCGGGCGACACCGGTCACATCGGCCAGGGTTACCAGACCCGCCACCGAGGTGGACTGCATCATCATCACCACTTCGTTGCTGTACGCCGGCAGCGCGCGGCGCAGTGCCGACGGCACCACGATGCGGCGCATCATCAGCCACTTGCTCATGCCCATTGCCTTGGCCGCTTCGATTTCACCGTGATTGGTGTTGCGGATCTGACCGGCGATGATCTCGGTGGTGTAGGCGGCGGTGTTCAGGGTGAAGGCCAGGATGGCGCAGGCATAGGCTTCGCGCAGGTATTCCCACGCCCAGCTGTCGCGTACCCATTCAAACTGCGACAGGCCGTAGTAGATGATGAACAGCTGTACCAGCAGCGGGGTGCCGCGGAACACATAGGTATACAGCCACACGCCAGTGGACAGCACGCGGTTGCGCGACACGCGCATCAGCGCCAGCGGTACCGACAGCAGCAGGCCGGCGACCAGCGACAGGAACAGCAGCTCCAGTGTCAGTTGCAGGCCTTCGCTGGTGGACAGCATCGGGGCCCCATCGGTGCCGCCGAAGAAGGCCGGCAGCTTTTCGATAATCAGGTTTACGTCGATCACAGTTCAGTCTCCCGTACGCCGCTGGAGTAACGCTTTTCCAGTCGCTTCAGAGCAAAGTCGGACACGCTGGTGATGGCCAGGAACACGCCGCCCACCACCGCATAGACGGTGAATGGTTCCTGGGTGATGGACTTGGCGGTGTCGGCGCGATACATCACGTCGTTAAGGCCGATCACGGATACCAGCGCGGTGGACTTCACCAGTACCAGCCAGTTGTTGGAGAAGCTCGGCAGCGCGAAGCGCACCATCTGCGGGAAGGTGATGCGGCAGAACACGCGCAGCGGGCTCATGCCGTAGGCCAGACCAGCTTCCATCTGCCCCTTCGGCACCGCCATGATGGCGCCGCGGAAGGTTTCGGTCATGTAGGCGCCGAAGATGAAGCCGATGGTGAGCACGCCGGCGATCATCGGGTTGATTTCCGGGGCACCCAGGCCGAAGCGTTCGGCGACATCGTTGATCAGCATCTGGCCGCCGAAAAACAACAGGAACATCCAGACCAGGTCGGGCACGCCGCGCACCACGGTGGAATAGAGTTCGGCCGACCAGACCAGGGCGCGGGAATGCGCCATCTTGAACATGGCGCCGATCAGTCCGAGGACCACCGACACCACCAGCGAAGCCGCCGCGACTTCCAGCGTCAGTGCCGCGCCTTCCAGAATGCTGGGAAGATAACCCTGCAAAAACATGCTGTTCTCCTGGAGTGGCCGCGCCGGCATGGCGTGCCGGCGCGGCCATTCCTATCAGTTGCCGTAGATGTCGAAGGAGAAGTACTTCTTCTGGATCTTGTCGTAGCTGCCGTCGGCGCGGATCTGCTTCAACGCGGTGTTGAGGCGTGCCAGCAGGGCCTTGTCAGCCTTGCGTACCGCGATGCCGGCGCCGATGCCGAAGTATTTCGGATCGTTGTAGTCCGGGCCGACCAGCGCAAAGCCTTTGCCATTCGGGGTCTTGATGAAGTCCACGTCACCCACCGCGGCATCGACGAAGGCGGCGTCGACACGGCCGGCTTTCAGGTCGAGGAAGGATTCCGGTGCCTTGCCGTAGGGCACCAGCTTGGCGCCCAGCTTGGTAAAGTGTTCGCGGGCGTATTTTTCCTGGATAGAGGAGCGCAGAACGCCGATTTTCTTGCCTTTGAACCAGGCGTCATTGACCGGCGTGCCGCTCTTGGCCACCAGACGGCTGGCCATGTTGTAGTACTTGTCGGAGAAGTCCACGGCCTTCTTGCGTTCTTCGGTGATGTTCATCGAAGCAATCACCGCATCGAACTTCTTGGCCTGCAGCGCCGGGATGATGCCATCAAAGTCTTGCGGCACTACCTCGCAGGTCGCTTTCATGGCTTGGCACAGCGCCTGGGCAATGTCCGGATCGAAACCGGTCATCTTGCCATCGGCACCTTGCTTGGAAAACGGTGGGTAGCTGGCGTCGGTCGCGAAACGCAGGGTTTCGGCCTGGGCAGTCAGGCTCAGAATGAGCGAGGCCGCGCCCAGTATCAGCAAGGGCTTCTTCATGGATTTTCTCCGTCTCAGGGGGTGTTTTTTATTATCAAAACCCCGCCCGGAGGAGCGGGCGGGGTCGAGCGTACCGGCTTAGTTGCCGTACACGTTAAAGTTGAAGTACTTGTCTTGTACTTTCTTGTAGCTGCCGTCTTTGCGAATCAGCGCAATCGCTTGATTCAGACGATCCTGCAGGGTCTTGTTGCCTTTTTTCACCGCAATGCCGGCACCGTAGCCGAAGTATTTGCTGTCGCTGTAGTCGGCGCCGACAAAGGCAAAGCCCTTGCCTTGAGCGGATTTCAGGAAGTCGGTTTCGCCCACCACGGAATCAACGAACATGCCGTCGATGCGGCCGGATTTCAGATCCAGGAAGCCTTCCGGTGCTTTGCCGTAGGACACCACGGTGGCGCCGTTCTTGCCCCAGAAGTCCTTGGCGAATTTTTCCTGGGTGGACGCACGCAGCACGCCAATCTTCTTGCCCTTGAACGAGGCCTGGCTCACGGTGGTGCCGGCCTTGGCGATCATGCGGCTGGGGGTGTTGTAATACTTGTTGGTGAAATCAACCGCCTTCTTGCGCTCGTCGGTAATCGACATCGAGGACAGGATGGCATCGAACTTGTTGGCGTTCAGTGCCGGGATCAGACCGTCCCAGTCCTGCGGCACGATTTCACAGCTAGCCTTCATCGCGGTACACAGTGCGTAGGCGATATCCACGTCAAAGCCCTGCAACTTGCCATCAGCGCCTTGTTTGGCAAACGGGGGGTAGTTGCCGTCGATGCCGAAACGCACGGTGTCGGCGTGGGCGGTGAAAGCAATGGAAGACAAGGCCATGCTGGCCAGGATGAATGCTTTTTTCATGCTATCTCTAACTCTCTCTTGAGGTGCGTAATCCCGTGTCGGGATCAGGTTTGCCTGCTGCGCCAGCGCCTGCAGCTCGCGTAGCCAGCCCGTGCGGGCCTTCCCTTGTAATGTTGTTATTTTGCGATCCCCCAGCGAGGGAGGACGGCGAAATCTTGGCACGCAACGAAAGCAGGCACAATGCGGCGTCCGGGCTTGTGGCCCGGTTTGCCGGAAGGCGCGCATTCTACTGATTTTTTCTTTGTTATGGAAATGTGTTTGTATTCAATGACTTGGTTTGTGTTTTTGCCTAGGGTGTCGATAAACGCTGCATGAGTATTTTGTAATTTGCCGTCGCATTGCTATAAGGCAAAAAGCGCAACCGGTGTCAAATGCAAAACATTTATGAATTCATGATTGTGCGCTGCGTTTATTGAATGTGTACGTCAATGTCGCAATACGGAAATGCCTTGCTGGTGGCGGCTCTTACAATGCCGCCACACAACACCTGTGTCCCCGAGAACAACTACGAGAAGCAACATGTCGCTTACCAAAAAGACCGAAACCCTTGGGCTGGTCGCTGACATCCTGGCAGTGGCTGAACAGAAACTCTCCGCGACCGAGGCTGCACGCCTTGGCACCTTTATTCCCCTGTACTTCGAAGAAACCGAGCAGGAAGACCTGAAGAGTTTCTCCCCGCTGGACCTGTTTGGTGCCGCCATGGCGCATTTCGAGTTTGCTCAGAAGCGTGCCCCCGGCCAGGCCAAGGCACGCATCTACAACCCGGATTTCGAACGTGATGGCTGGCTGAGCACCCATAGCGTGATCGAGATCGTGAACGACGACATGCCGTTCCTGATCGACTCGCTGACCATGCTGCTGGGCCGTCACAACCTGAACCTGCACCTGCTGGTGCACCCGGTGCTGTCGGTTGGTCGTGATGCCAACAACGAGATGACCGAGCTGAAACGTACCGAAGACCGCAGCCTGCCGCTGGAGTCCTTCATCCATGTACAGGTGGACCGCGTTAGCGACCCGGCAGTGCTGAAGGCGCTGCAGGATGATCTGGACAGCGTGCTGGGCTATCTGCGTCAGGTGGTGGACGACGAGCCGCAGATGCGTGAAACCATGGCCGCGGTACGTGCCGAAGTGGCCAAGATCAACGGTGCCCGCACTGATGAAGCCAAGGAAGCGCTGGCTTTCCTGGACTGGATGGCGGCCAACCATTTCATCTTCATGGGTTACTGCGATTACGACCTGGTGAAGCGTGACGGCAAGGACAGCCTGAAGATCGTGAAGGATTCCGGCCTGGGCTTCCTGAAAAACCAGGGCAATAAAGAATATTCGGAAAGCTTTGAGGCGCTGCCGCAAGAGCTGCGCGAACTGGCGCACCAGCCGCATCTGCTGATTCTGAACAAGTCGCAATCCCGCTCGGTGCTGCACCGTCCGGCCTATATGGACTTTGTCGGCATCAAGCGCTTCAACAGCAAGGGCGAGGTGATCGGTGAGCGCCGCTTCCTGGGCCTGTACACCGCCAGTGCCTACCAGAATTCGCCGAAGGACATCCCGATCCTGCGCCAGAAAGTGGCGCACGTGGTGGCCAGCTGCGACTACGTGGACAACAGCTACAAGGCCAAGACTCTTGGCTTCGTGCTGGAAAGCTACCCGCGTGACGAGCTGTTCGAAATCCCGGCTGATGTGCTGACCCCGATTGCCGAAGGCATCGTCAGCCTGCAGGAGCGTCCGCGCGTGCGCCTGTTTACCCGCGCCGACCGCTACCATCGCTATGTCAGCTGCCTGGTGTTCGTACCGCGCGACAGCTTCAATACCGAAATCCGCCTGAAGATCGAAAAAGTGCTGCTGGCCGCCTTCAATGGCGCCTCCACTGAATTCAGCGTGCAGATCAGCGACAGCACCCTGGCGCGTGTGCATTACATCATTCGCACCCAGGGCGGTCACCTGCCGCAGTTCCGTGAAGACGAGCTGGAAGCCGACATCGCCCGCGTGGTACGCGGCTGGGTGGAAGAGCTGCACCAGCAACTGATCGAAACCCACGGCGAAGAGAAGGGCAACCTGCTGTTCAATCGCTACCGTGGTGCGTTCCCGGTGGCTTACCGCGAAGAGTTCGCCGCGCGTAATGCGGTGCTGGATATCCAGCTGATCGAAGACGCTGCCGAGCAGCAGGGTCTGACGATGAAGCTGTATCGCGCCTTCAACCGTGGCCATGGCTACAACCTGAAGCTGTTCCGTGCCGGCCAGCCGCTGGGCTTGTCCGCCAGTCTGCCGATCCTGGAAAACATGGGCGTGCAGGTGCGTGACGAGCATCCGTATCTGGTGGAGCGCAATGGTGAGACCGTGTGGATCAGCGACTTTGGTCTGGAGCTGGGTGCCCACGCCGATGCTATGCAGCAGGAAGAGGTGCAGAAGAACTTCCAGGCGCTGCTGTCGCGCGTGTTTGCCAAGGATTGTGAGAACGACGGCTTCAACCGTCTGGCCGTGGTGGCCGGCCTCGACTGGCGTGAAATCACCCTGGTGCGCGCACTGGCCAAGTACCTGCGTCAGGGCGGTCTGACTTTCAGCCAGGCCTATATCGAAAACTGCGTGGCGCACTACCCGGACATCACCCGCAACCTGGTAGAGCTGTTCTCCGTACGTCTGCACCCGACTGCATTTGACGATGCCGCCGCAGCCAAGCTGCAGGACACGCTGAAAGAGCAGCTGGACAAAGTGGCCAACCTGGACGAAGACCGCATCCTGAACGGCTTCCTGCAAGTGATCCTCGCCACCCGCCGTACCAACTTCTGGCAGAAGGATGCCAGCGGCGAGTTCAAGTCCTATGCTTCCTTCAAGCTGGATTCCAACCAGATTTCCTTCCTGCCGCAGCCGCGCCCGATGTTCGAAATCTGGGTGTACAGCCCGCGTGTCGAAGGCGTGCATCTGCGCGGCTCGAAGGTAG
>CAMLGD010000164.1 GCA_946479405.1 uncultured Vogesella sp. | reverse complement strand
CCTGGGCTACTTTACTTTCGGGCTTACTTTACTTTTGGGTCCAGCGCGTCGCGCAGGCTGTCGGTGAGCAGCGAGAACGCGGTGACCAGCAGCGACATCACCACGGTGACGGTGAGCATCTGCCACCAGTAGCCCTGCAGCAGCTCGGCCGGCGCCTCGGCCAGCATGGCGCCCAGGCTGACCTGGGTGACGCCGACGCCAAAGCCGAGGAAGGACAGGATCGCCTCGTATTTGATCAGCGCCACGGTGAGCATGGAAAACTGCACCAGCAGCAGGTGGCTGACGTTGGGCAGGATGTGGTGGAACATGCGGCGGCTGTGGCTGGCGCCGATGGCGTCGGCGGCGCGCACGTATTCGCGGTTCTTGTGTTTGAGAAACTCGGCGCGCATCAGGCGGTAGCTGCCGGTCCAGCTGGTCAGCGCCATCACCAGCACCACGGTGCCGATGCCGCGGCCGCTGACGGCGGCAAAGGCCAGCAGCAGCAGCATGTCCGGCACCGAGGTGAACACGCTGTAGAACCACAGCAGCAGGTCGTCGAGCAGCCCGCCGAAGTAGCCGGAAACCGCCCCCAGCACGGTGCCGATGGCCAGCGCCAGCAGCGCACCGGATAGCCCCACCAGCAGCGAGGTGGCGGTGCCTTGTACGACTTTTTGCAGCACGTCGCGGCCGCGCTGGTCGGCGCCCAGCAGCAGGCTGTCGGCCTTGGGCGCTTCCGCGCTGCGGTACTGCGCAGACTGTTGCTGCGCGGCGGCCATGTCGGCGGCCAACGGGTCTTCGCTGGCTGCAAGGCCGGTGGCGGCGCTGCTGTCTGCGCTGGCGGTAGCGCTGTTGCGCTGGCTGGCGGCGTCGATGTCGGCGGCGTTCAGCTCCACATGCTGTGGGCCGACGCCGACGAACAGCGTCGGCGGCGCAAACGGTTTGGCGACTTCATCCTGCCAGTGGCGTGCCAGCAGGCCGCTCCAGGCACCCAGCGCCAGCAGCAGGTAGACGCCGACGATGCATAGCGCGGCAAAGCCCAGCCGGTCGCGGCGCAGCCGGCGCCAGCCCAGGCGCGCCAGGCTGTTGTGGGAAGGGTTGGCCGCAGTCAGCGGCGGCAGGGAGCTGGGTGTGGACATGGCATCAGGATAGCTGGACGCGCGGGTCGATCAGCTTGTAAACGATATCGGCCAGCAGGTTGAACAGCATGGTGGCCAGCGCAATGTAGATGGTGATGGCCTTGATCACCGGAAAATCGCTGCGGTCCACCGCCATCACTACCTCCTTGCCCATGCCGGGAATACCGAAGAAGGTTTCCAGCAGCATGGCGCCCATCATCAGGTAGGGCAGCGACATCATCAGCGAGGTGACTACCGGGATCATGGCGTTGCGCAGTACGTGCTTGAGCATGATCACCGGCTCGGCCAGGCCCTTGGCGCGCGCGGTGCGCACATAGTCGTGGCTCATCTCCTCGACAAAGCAGCTGCGGTAAAAGCGGATGTCCGGCGCCAGGCCGACGATCACCCCCAGCAGCAGCGGCAGCGGCAGGTAGTACAGCAGGTTTTCCGGCAGGCTGTCGCTCCAGCCCATGATCGGAAACAGCCCGGCCTTGTGCGCCAGCCAGTACTGGCCGGCGATGATGTACACCAGGCCGCTGATCGACATGGCGCAGGTGGAGATCAGCGTCACCAGCCGGTCGGTGAGGCTGCCGCGCAGGTAGGCCACCAGCGCGGCAATCACCACCGCCAGCACGGTGCCCAGCAGCAGGATGCTGCCGGTGAGCAGCAGCGACGGGCCGATGCGGCTGTGCAGGATGCTGGACACCGGCTGCTGGGTGGACCACGAGACGCCGAAATCCAGCGTCAGCACCTGCTTGGCGAAGAGCAGAAACTGCTGCGGCAGCGACTGGTCCAGCCCCAGCTGGTGGCGGATGTTGGCCAGCGCTTCCGGGCTCAGGTTCTTGCCGGCCAGGATGTAGGACGGATCGCCGCCCACCCAGTTGAACAGCACGAACAACAGCAGCATCACGCCAAACAGCGTCGGCACCATTTGTCCTACGCGGCGGATGATGAAAGCCAGCATGATTGATCTCCCAGCCCGCGGCCGCTTACTTCTGCAGGTCCAGGTAACGCCAGCTGGTGTTCAGCAGCGGGTGCAGCTTCAGCCCTTTTACATACGGGTGCGCCAGCGTGCTGCGCACGCGGATGTCGCCGTAGATCCACGGCTGCTGCGCCACGGCGATCTTGTTCATGGCGTCGTACAGCTGGTTGCGCTCCGGGCCGTCCGGCAGCTTGAGCGAGGCTTCGAACAGGCGGTCGTAGTCGGCGTTCTTGAAGTCGGCGGAGTTGGAGTCGCCGGCATTCTTGCTGTACAGCAGCTGCATGAAGTTCTCGCCGTCCGGGTAGTCCGCGCCCCAGGCCATGCCCCACATCTGCAGCTTGCCCTGGTGGTTGGCCTTGGACAGTTCGTTCCATTTACCCTGCTTGAAGCTGAGGCGGATCTTCAGCTTGTCGAACGTCTGCTGCCAGTATTCGTTCCACTGCTTGTCCAGCGCGCTGGTGCCGCAGGCCAGCTCGATGGAGAGCGGCTTGCCGTCCGGGCGGCTGCGGTAGCCGTCGGCGCCGATACGGTAGCCGAAGCGGTCCAGCAACACGTTGGCCGCCGCCGGGTCGTACTTGGGTGCGCCGCGGAAGGCCGGATTGTGGCCGGCCACCCCGGCCGGCACGATGTAGTTCATCGGCACCGCCTGGCCGCGGCGGATGCTGGCGATGGTTTCGCTGACCGGGAACGCCATGGCGATGGCGCGGCGCAGCGCGATCTTGTCCTTGCTGTCGCCGCCGACCACCGGGTCCTGCATATTGAAGAAGTGGAAGGTGATTTCCTGCATCTGCTGGCGTTGCAGCTGGATGCCCTGGCGTGCGTATTTATCCGCCAGCTTCACCTTGAGCGGGTTTTTCGGGTCGATCACCAGCGCGTCCTGCAACGCTGCCTGCGGAATGCCGCTGATGTCCAGCTGGCGGTTGAGGAAGGACAGCCACAGCGGCTGTTCTTCTTCGATGATGGACACTTCCACGCGGCCAACCCGCGGCAGGGTCTTGCCCTGCAGCGCCTGCACCACCGCCTTGTCCACCGGGTCGTTGCCCGGCCGGCTGTCGAACACCACCTTGCGGTAGCCCGGGTTGGCTTCCAGCACGATCTTGCTGCCCGGCTTCCACTCTTTCAGTAGGTAGGGGCCGGTACCCACCGGGTGGGCGTTGGTGTTGTCGCGGTTGGCTTCGATCACCTCGCGCGCCACGGCGCCAAAGGCCGGCATCGCCAGGATGGACAGGAAGTTGAAGTTGGTGCTGGTAAGGGTGAGCTGCAGCGTGTACTTGTCCAGCACCTTGATGCCGTCCACCGCGGTGTCGTAGTTCAGCGCGCCCTTGCCGGCGGCCTTCAACAGCTCGTCGGTGCCGACGAAGCGGCCGTCGACCAGAAAGCTCCACGGCGAGCGCACGGTGGGGTCGAGGTGGCGCTTGATGCTGTAGGCGTAGTCGGCGGCGGTCAGTTCGCGCTTCTTGCCCTTGAAGGCGGCATCGTCGGCAAAGTAGATGCCGGGCTTGAGCTTGAAGGTGTACACCTTGCCGTCCACCGACACGGTGGGCAGTGCGCTGCTGGTGTTGGCCACCAGCTTGGCCGGCCGCGCCAGGTAGTCGTAGCTGACCAGCGGGTCGTAGATGTTCTCGTTGATGGCGCTGGAGTAAAGGTCGGACACCTTGGCCGGATCGAAGCCGGTTTCCGCGGCGTTCATCGCCACCCGCAATACCTTGTTCATGTCGGCAGCGGCTGCCGGCAGCATTGCGCATGCGGCCAACATGGCGAGCAGGGTGTGTTTGTTCATGATGGCTCCTCGTCTTTTGTCTTTATTTATAGTCTGGCAATAATGCCGCTTTTCACGCCGCGGCCCGGGCGGCGGTCAGCGGCGCGTCAGCTTAATGCAAGCGGCACGCCAGCACAGGATATCAGTCACTGGCCGATGGGGCAGGCGTGCCAATCCGCGCCAGCATATCCTGCAGCAGCTCGATCAGCACCCGTACTTTCATCGGCAGATAACGCCGCGCCGGGTACACCACGTAGACATCGGCGCTGCGAGTGCGGTATTGCGGCAGCACCGGCTGCAGCTGGCCGCGCTGCAGCGCGTCTTCCAGCAGAAAGCGCGGCTGGAACAGGATGCCCATGCCGGCCACGGCGGCGCTGACCAGCACATCGCCGTTATTGCTCTGCAGCGGGCCATCCACCGCCACCGCGGTTTCCTCTTCGCCCTGCCAGAGGCGCCATGCCTGCGGCAGGCTGCCCTGCTGGTAGCGCAGGCAGCTGTGCTGTAGCAGGTCCTGCGGCGTCTGTGGCGTACCGTTGGCCGCAAGGTAGCTCGGCGCGGCGCACAGCAGCATGTCGATGCGTCCCAGCGGCCGGGCGATCAGGCCGCCGCCCAGCGGCTGGGTGCTGATGCGCAGCGCCAGATCGAAGCCGTCTTCCACCAGGTCCACCTGGCGGTCGGATAGTTCCAGCTCTACCTGCAACAGCGGGTGGCGGCAGCGCAGCTCGGCCAGCCAGTCGCCCAGGTAGCGCATGCCGAACGACAGCGGTGCCGCCATGCGCAGCGTGCCGCGTGCCTCCAGGCTCTGCTGCATCGCGGCGGCATCGGCTTCTTCCAGCTGCGCCAGCACCAGCGCGGTGCGGCGCGCGTAATCCAGCCCGGCCTCGGTAAACGCCAGCCGCCGCGTGGTGCGCTGGATCAGGCGGGTGCCCAGCTGCTGTTCCAGCGCGCTGACGTACTTGCTGACCATGGCTGTGGACATCTCCAGCCGGCCGGCGGCGGCGACAAAGCTGCCGCTATCGTGAATGGTGTGGAACACCCGCAGCGCCACCAGCTTGTCCATGATTGTTTCTTTTTGGTGATTAATTCATTGCTTGAATAGCTGTTTATTTGCTTTATGGCAAGGTGTTTAATGCACTCATCGCTGTGAGACACAGCACCACCCACCGAAAGGAAGCATCATGATCGATACCCGCACCGCGCCTTATGCCGCCCTGTTGTTGCGCCTGGCGCTTGGCATCATGTTCATCGCCCACGGCCTGATGAAGGTCCTGGTGTTCACCCCGGCGGGCACCGCCGGCTACTTCGAAAGTATCGGCCTGCCGGGCTGGCTGGGCTACATCACCATCGTGGCCGAGCTGGGCGGCGGCGCATTGATCCTGCTGGGCGTGGCCGCACGCCAGGTGGCGCTGCTGCTGGTGCCGCTGCTGCTGGGCGCCGCCATCTTCGGCCACGGTGGCAACGGCTGGGTGTTCAGCAACCAGGGCGGCGGCTGGGAATACCCGGTGTTTCTGGCGGTAGCGGCACTGGTGCAGGCCCTGCTGGGAGATGGCGCGCTGGCGCTGAAGCCGCTGGGCGGCAAGCAACGCTGATAACTGCAGATATTTTGAATCGTATATTTTGACTTGCGACGCGGCCGCTGGCCGCGTCGTGTTGCCGGAGCAATACCATGACCATCGCCCCACTGTTTATCTCGCACGGCGGCCCGGATGTGCTGATCAACGCCTCGCCGGCCCGCCATATCTGGCAGGCCCATGCGGCCAAGCTGCCGCGTCCGCGTGGCATCGTCATCATGTCCGCCCACTACCTGGCGCTGCAGCCGCTGGTGGGCAGCGCTGCACAGTGGCGCACAGTGCATGACTTTGGCGGTTTCCCGCGCGAACTGTACCGCCTGAGCTACCCGGCACATGGCGATGCGGCGCTGGCACAGACGGTGAGCGACGCGCTGAGCGCTGCCGGCATCGCCCACCAGCAGGACCCGGCCGATGGTATGGATCACGGCGCCTGGGTACCGCTGTTGATGATGTACCCGGAGGCGGAGATTCCGGTGGTGACGTTGTCCACGCTGCCGCGGCAGGATGCTGCGACGCACTATCGACTAGGGCAGGCACTGGCGGCGCTGGCGGAGCAGGACATCCTGATCATCGGCTCCGGCAGTATCACCCATAACCTGTATGCGCTGGGTGCACCTGATACGCCGCCACAACCGTGGGCACAGGCGTTTGCCGACTGGGTGGCAATGCGCGTGCAGCAGGGTGATGTGCCGACGCTGCTGGACTGGCAGGCGCAGGCGCCGTTTGCGCGCCAGAACCACCCCACCGACGAACACCTGCTGCCGCTGTTCTTTGCGCTGGGCGCCGCCGATGGCAAGGTTGGCCGCAGCCTACACCGCGGCATCGAATACGCGTCGGTTACCATGGATGCCTGGGTGTTTGATGATGATGCAAAGTAGATAACGATTTGTTTTGTCGGAAAAAAAGCTCCTGTTATTGGGAGCTTTTTTATTTTCTTGTCGTCACAGGCTGGTATGGCAAATGCAGATGCCCGTCTGCTGGGGAGACGGCGGGTATGCCTTGCCAAGCGATTGGCATTGGCAATGACTTCAATAAAAAGTTTCAACTAATAGGTTGAAGAAAACTGTATGCCGGGTTCAAATTTTTGCGCTTTTGCCGTGTTGCTGCCTACCTATAGTTAGTCCATCAGAACAAGTAGCCAGCAAAGCCGCGGCATCAGCTTACGAGTGCCCGCAGGCTCTTTCTTGCGCGTAGCTCGAAGAATGGCGGGGTGAGGGGTGGTGATCTGAACAAGTGCAGCCAAGTCTTGAAAGGAACACAATCATGAAAAAGCTGATACTGCTTGCTTCTCTCCTAACCGTGTTTTCGGGGGCTGCCGTGGCAGAAGGAATCCCCGCTACGGATGAAGGCAAGGATGTGCAGACAATGCTGGCTAAGCGTGAAACTGGCGATGCGTTCTATATCGCTAAACGCGAAACCGGCGATGCCTGGTATATCGCCAAGCGCGAAACGGGCGACGCGTTTTACATTTCCAGGCGCGAGACCGGCGATGCGTTTTACATCGCCAAGCGCGAGACGGGTGACGCGTTTTACATTTCCAGGCGCGAGACTGGCGATGCGTTTTATATCGCCAAGCGCGAGACTGGTGATAGCTGGTACATCGCCAAACGCGAAACCGGTGATGCCTGGTATATCGCCAAGCGCGAAACTGGTGATGCTTTCTACATTGCCAAGCGTGAAACTGGCGATTCCTGGTACATCAGTTGAATCGTAACCATCACGCGATAACGTCGAGTTGATCAACTTCTGGAAAAACCCGCGACTGCGGGTTTTTTCATGTCTGGTGCGAATACAGGCAGTACGGGTGGCCTTGGCCGGCTTGTCCTGCATGCGCAGGGGAACCTGGCGGTGTTTGGCGGGTCTCTCAGCCTCTTTGTCAGCCTGTGTATTCAGCATGGTTCAAAAAATCAAAACGACTGATTCGAATCTTTGAGCTTTATCCTAGTGTAGATAGTCACTATAGTTACCACATTACAAGACGAAACAAGCAAAACAAGGCCATCTGTACTTCAGGTCAATGTTTTGTCCGAGCATGAACAAGGCGGAAAAACTGAACGAACTACGGCCCAAAAAAGTGGGGCCGCATATTGAAAGGATTTAAATCATGAAAAAACTGCTACTGATCGCTTCCATTTTTGCTGCTTTTGCAGGTGCTGCCCAAGCTGAAACCGTTGCCCAGCGCGA
>CAMLGD010000163.1 GCA_946479405.1 uncultured Vogesella sp. | reverse complement strand
TCAAGGAGCAGATCATGCAAACCCTGTTGGCCCTGGTGCTGCTGTATTTCTTTATTCTGCCGTTGCTGGGTGGCGTGCTGGCGTTTTTTGCCGGCGCAGTGCGCGCCCGGCTGGGTAGTGGCGGCAAGACGCTGTCCGGTTGGCACCCGCTGAACCCGTACTACGCGCAATCCCCGTATCATTTCGGCAAGCGTTGACCGCTGTTGCGCCTTACACTGTAGCCCCGCTTTGCGGGGCTTTTGTTTTTTGCGGCCAACGTTTTGCTGGCCGGAGGAGGGCGCATGAGGTGTGTACTGGCACCGGATTCATTCAAGGGCAGCCTGGCCGCTCCAGAAGTTGCGGCCGCGATGGCCCGTGGTCTGCGTCGCGCGCTGCCGGACATCGTGCTGGATATCTGTCCAATGGCGGATGGCGGCGAAGGTACTCTGCAGGCACTGGCCAGTGCCGGCGCCGGCAGTCTACGGACAGCGCAGGTGCGTGATGCCGAAGGCCAGTCGCGACAGGTGCAGTGGTTGTACAGTGAGACGCAGGCTGTGCTGGAAGTCGCCCAAGTGGTTGGCTTGCCAGACGTTGGTCGCAGCACGCTGGCCGAGCGCCACAGCGGTGGTGTGGGCGAACTGCTGCGCCTGCTGCTGGACCAGGGTTGTGGTCGTGTGGCGATTGCACTGGGAGGCTCCAGCACCAACGATGGCGGCGCAGGCCTGCTGGCCGCGCTGGGTGGAGTGTGGCGCGATCGCGATGGCAAGCCGCTGCCGCCTTTGCCGGCAAGCTGGCCGCAGGCAGTCTACTTTGATGAAAGCGGACTCGACCCGCGCCTTGCCTCACTCGAGCTGGTCGTGTGGTCGGATGTGAGCAACCCGCTATGCGGGCCATCGGGTGCCAGCGCGGTATTCGGCCCGCAAAAGGGACTGGCTGCTGCGCAACTGCCGCAATTCGATATGGCACTGCAGACGCTGGCGCAGGCACTGCTACGGCAACGGCCGGGCCTGCCGCTGGATGTCGCCGGCGGTGGTGCAGCCGGTGGCATGGGTTTTGCGCTGCAATGGCTGGGGGCAAGACAGTTGTCCGGTGCTGCCGCCGTGGCCGATGTTACCGGGCTGGCCGAACGGATTGCGGTGGCCGATTGGGTGATTACCGGTGAAGGTCGCAGCGACAGCCAGACCCTGCACGGCAAGGCGCCGGCATTGGTGGCGCAACTGGCGCGCGCCGCGGGTGTGCCGGTGAGCCTGTTGTCCGGCGCGGTAGAGGACAATCTGCTACTGGCGAACAGCTTTGACGGCTGCTTCTCGCTGTGCCCGCAGCCGGCCAGCCTGACGGAAGCCATGCAGCACGCGGCAGCGTGGCTGGCGCAGGCGGCAGAACAGATGTTGCGGCTCAGGTTGGCCGCCAGGAGGCAGGCATGCTGACACGAAAGCACGGCGTCACCATTGAATTATGGCGTGGCGACATTACCCGGCTGGAGGTGGATGCCATCGTCAATGCGGCCAACAACGGCCTGCGTGGCGGTGGCGGGGTGGATGGTGCCATCCACCGTGCCGCTGGGCCAGAGTTGTTGCAGGCCTGCATGCACATCGGTCACTGCCCGACTGGCGAGGTACGGGTGACACCGGGATTTCGTCTGCCGTGCCGCTATGTGTTTCACACGGTAGGGCCGGTCTGGCGTGGTGGTGATGAGGGCGAAGAAACCCTGCTCGCCAACTGCTACCGCAACTGCCTGCAGCTGGCAGCAGAGAATGCCGTGCGCAGCATCGCGTTTCCGGCCATCAGCTGTGGCGTATATGGCTTTCCGGCGTTATCGGCGATGAACATTGCCTGGCAACAGATCAGCGATTGGCTGACGAGTGGGCAAGCGCACAGTCTGCAGCGCATTGTGCTGGTGGCGTACGATGAGGCGGTGTGGCAGGCCGGCTGCCGGGTGATGCCCGGCATCAGCTAAAGCGGGCAGTTAGGAAAAAACATAGCAGCAATTGGTATTAGCTAAGCGTGCCCCGGCTGTTTAGAATTATCGAGAATAACGGATTGGCCGTTAACAGGATTGGAGAATATGCTCATGCGCATCGCCGCTACCGTAACTGATCTGATCGGCAATACCCCGCTGGTCCGCCTGAACCGCGTCACTGCTGGCCTGGGTGCCACCGTGGTTGCCAAGCTGGAGTTCTACAACCCGGCACACAGCGTGAAAGACCGTATCGCGGTGTCGATGATCGATGCGGCAGAAGCTGCCGGCAAGATCGGTCCGGATACCGTGATTGTGGAGCCAACCTCCGGCAACACCGGCATTGGGCTGGCCATGGTGTGTGCCGCACGTGGCTACAAGCTGGTGATTACCATGCCGGAAACCATGAGCCGCGAACGTCGCCAGCTGCTGCGCGCTTACGGCGCCGAGCTGGTGCTGACCCCGGGCCCAGACGGCATGGGGGGGGCCATTGCCAAGGCAAAAGAGATCGTGGATGCCAATCCGGACACCCACTTCATGCCGCAGCAGTTCGAAAACCCGGCCAACCCGGACATCCACCGGCGCACTACCGCCGAAGAGGTCTGGGCTGATACCGACGGCCAGGTGGACATCTTCGTGGCAGGCGTGGGTACTGGGGGCACCATCACCGGTGTTGGTGAAGTATTGAAAGCCCGCAAGCCGGGTGTGCAGATCGTGGCGGTAGAGCCGGATGCGTCGCCAGTGTTGTCCGGCGGTGCGAAAGGCCCGCACCCGATCCAGGGCATCGGCGCAGGTTTCGTGCCGACCATCCTGAATACTGCCGTGTACGACGAAGTGATCCGTGTGAAGAACGATGATGCGTTTGAGACTGCCCGCGCGATGGCATCGCAGGAAGGCATTCTCACTGGCATCTCCTCTGGTGCGGCAGTGTGGGCGGCACTGGAGCTGGCCAAGCGCCCAGAAAACGCCGGCAAGCTGATCGTGGTGGTGATTCCATCGTTTGGCGAGCGCTATCTGTCCACCCCGCTGTTCGAGCATCTGGCCTGACAAACAGCGAAAGCGCGCTACAATAACGGCCATGAACAGACTATTCATGGCCGTTTTGCTTGGCGCGCTGACCGGTTGCGCCAACCTGCCGCAATTCTCTTTCCCCTCCTCGGCGCCTACGCCGCAATCGCGCACCGCCAACGCGGCGGATCGCTTGCTGACTGAGGCCAATCGCTTGGCCGGCAAGGTCGGCAATGGTGAATTGACGCGGGTGGATGCGGCGGAAAAACTGGGCGAGATGCGGATTCAACTGGTGGGGCGCAACCTGGTCGACGACGATGTCTACCGCCTCTACTACCAGATTGCCCAGTTACGCGATGCCGGCAAGCTCGATAGCGATAGCGCGCGCAAGCAGATGGAAGACCGGCTGAAATACTGGCAGCGCCGCTGGCCCGCGCTGCAGAACAAGCCGGTCAATCCGGCATTCACCCAGTTCATGTTCAAGGTATACAGCCTGCCGCCATTGCAGGTCGGCAAATGAAAAAGTCCACTCCATCCGTTGTTGCCGATGCTTGTCCTTGCGGCCAACCTTTGGCGTATGCCCAGTGCTGTGGCGCGTTTCACTTTGGTGCCTTGCCCGCCACGGCCGCACAGCTGATGCGCTCACGTTACAGCGCCTACGTACTGCGTGATGAGGCATATCTGCTGCAAAGCTGGGCCAGCAGCACACGTCCGTCGACACTGGATCTGACGGATGATGACGGCGTGAAGTGGCTGGGGCTGCAGCTGCTGGATACGGGCGCCGGGCAGGCAGCCGACGAGACGGGCACGGTGCGCTTCGTGGCGCGCTACAAGGTCGGCGGTCGGGCATTCCGCCTGCAGGAAAATAGCCGTTTTATCCGGGAAGACGGTGCCTGGCGCTACCTGGACGGCGAGGTAAACGAGGGCTGATTGCCTGTTATCAAGCTATAACCAATTGTGCCTTGGCTTCCTGTCTTGATGTGCCATGCTGGTGGTGAACATTCTCACCAGGAGGCTCGCTATGACCGACGTTCTCTACGATTTTGTGAAACAACTGGAAGCGCACCGGGCCGATGGCAAGGACTTGATGCCGCTGTTGCATGCGCCGGCGGTACGACAGTTGTCGGTGCCGCTGTGTCACGAATGCTGTGCCGAGTTGCGTGCCATGGCCGAGGTGTTCCAGTGCGATGAGGCGCTATTGGCGGGAGCCATCTTGCGCGGCGCGTTGCGCCACATGCAGGCGCACCTGGATGAAGATTTGGATGAGCTGGCCGTCATGGCCAGCCAGCTGGTAGACAGCCCCTGCCAGCAGGCCAGCGAATCCATTTGATGCCACTGGCAAAGTGCTTGCACGGTAAATGAAGATGGCGCCTGCGGGCGCCATCGGTGTTTATGGCAGCGTGCCGCCTTGCAGCAGGTGGGTGAGCTGGTGCAGGGTGTCACGCAGTTGCGCACTGTGCTCGCTGCCGACATTGCCAAAGCGGCACTGCAGGGTGGCCGGGATCGCTGCGGCTTGCTCCTCCAGTGTCTTGCCGGCAGGCGTAAGCCGGATGACGACACTGCGTTCATCCTCGCTGCTGCGCTGGCGTTGCAGTAGCCCGGCATTTTCCAGCCGTTTCAGCAGTGGCGTGAGCGTGCCGGAATCCAGATGCAGCCGTTCGCCCAGCTGTTTCACGCTGATATCATCCTGCTCCCACAGCACCAGCATGGCCAGATACTGAGGATAGGTCAGCCCCAGCGGTGCCAGCAGCGGTTGGTAGGCCTGCGTCATCGCGCGGCTGGCGGCATACAGCGCAAAGCAAAGTTGCTTGTCCAGTTGCAGTTGCGGTTTCATAGCAGCGCCTTGATGTGTTCGGCCAGGGCCTGTGGCTTGGTGAGCGAGCCGTAGCGGCCAACTACATGCCCGTGGCGATCGACCAGGAACTTGGTGAAATTCCACTTGATGTTGCGGCTGCCCAGTACGCCGGCCTGCTGCTGTTTCAGGTACTGCCAGAGCGGATGCGCTTGCGGGCCGTTGACATCGATCTTTTCGCTCAGCAGAAAGCTGACGCCGTAATTCTTTTGGCAAAACGCCCCGATCTCGGTAGCACTGCCCGGCTCCTGGCCGCCGAACTGGTTGCAGGGGAAGCCGATAACGACCAGCCCCTCGTCGGCAAACTGGCGGTGCAACTGTTCCAATTCGGCGTACTGTGGGGTAAAGCCGCAAGCGCTGGCGGTGTTGACCAGCAGCAGAACCTTATCCTGATAGTCGGCCAGGTTGATGTCTCGGCCATTCAGGCCATGCAGGGGATATTGGTAGAGTGTCATGAACAATGTTGGCGCTAGTTTGCCGGCAGTGTAGCGTAATAAAAATTGTATGCAATTTAATTGTTTGATCGGCTTGTGACTAAAAAAAGAGCGATGCGGCAAGGGGGAACCACAACGCTCAGGAAGAAACGGCTTGCTGTGCCCAAGCCGGCAAAAAAAAGCTGACCGACTCTGACTTTCATCCTAGAACAGGCGGCCCAAAATGCGAGTGGGAAACGCCTGTGCAATAAAAAAAAGCGGCCAAGTGGCCGCTTCTTGATAATGTCCGTGATTATGGGCGCGGCAGAGTCACGCCGACCTGGCCCATGTACTTGCCGGCGCGGTCCTTGTAGGACACGTCGCAGACTTCGTCCGACTCGAAGAACAGTACCTGCGCCACGCCTTCGTTGGCGTAGATCTTGGCCGGCAGCGGGGTGGTGTTGGAAAACTCCAGCGTCACATAGCCTTCCCACTCCGGCTCGAACGGGGTGACGTTGACGATGATGCCGCAGCGGGCATAGGTGGACTTGCCCAGGCACACGGTCAGTACCGAGCGCGGAATGCGGAAGTATTCCACGGTGCGGGCCAGTGCAAAGCTGTTCGGCGGGATGATGCAATAGCCCTTACCGGAGACTTCCACGAAGGAGTCCGGGTCAAAATTTTTCGGGTCGACGATGGTGCTGTTGATGTTGGTGAACACCTTGAACTCGTCGGCGCAGCGGATATCGTAGCCATAGCTGGAGGTGCCGAAGGAAATCACCTTCTGGCCATCGACATTCTTCACCTGGTCGTAGACGAAGGGCTCGATCATGCGCTGTTCTTCCGCCATGCGGCGAATCCACTTGTCCGATTTGATAGTCATCGTCAGTTCTACATTCTTTAATCTCGTGATCGCCCGATTGTACTGGCTACAACCAGCCCGCGCCACCGCCGAAAGGCCTAGAAGGTCGGTACTGGCGCGGCGAAAGGACACAGACATCTTTCCGGCACTGGTCTAGAATTCGGGCACAATCGTCACGATAAAAAGACAAGGAACCCCTATGCAAGGCCATCCCAAAATCATCGATCTGCTTAACGAACTGCTGGCAGAAGAGCTGTCGGCGGCGGATCAGTATTTCATCCATGCCGAGATGTACAAGGACTGGGGCCTGATGAAACTGTTCGAGCGTATCGATCACGAACGCGAGGATGAGCTGGAGCATGCCCGCAGCCTGATTGCCCGCATCCTGTTTCTGGGGGGCAAGCCGAACGTGGCCAAGCGGGTGGCGATTGCGGTGGGAGAGGATGTGCCCAGCATGCTACGCAATGACCTGGAAGTGGAATACCGCGTTGGCAGCGCGCTGAAGGAAGTGATTGCCGTGTGCGAGAAGGAGCGTGACTACGTGACTCGCGACGGGTTGATGGTGCTGCTGGAAGAAACCGAGAACGATCACGCGCATTGGCTGGAACAGCAGCTGAAGCTGATCGAGCTGACCGGTCTTGCCAACTACCAGCAGTCGCAGCTGGGCGGCAGCCAGGCCAGTTAAGCCGCTACCGGCGTGCGGCCAACGTTGGCCGCACAGGTGACAAGGCCGCCCTATGGGCGGCCTTGTGCATGGTTGTGCAGATCAATCCAGTTGCGAGGTGCAGCACGGGCAGCGGCTGGCTTTCAGCGGAATGCTGGACAGGCAGTAGCGGCATTCCTTGCTGGTAACTTCGGCTGGGGCGTCGGCCTTTTCTTCGCGCTTCAGGCGGTTGATGACTTTCACCAGCATGAAGATGGCAAACGCCACGATGGTGAAGCTGACCAGTGCATTGATGAACAGGCCGATGTTGAGGGTGACGGCCCCGGCCTCCTTGGCGGCGGCCACCGAGGCATACGGCGCGGCGGCCTTGGCACCTTCCTTCAGCACGAAGAACAGGTTGGCGAAGTCGACATTGCCGATCAGCATGCCGATGGGCGGCATGATCACATCGTCCACCAGTGATTTGACGATGGCACCGAACGCGCCGCCGATTACTACGCCGACAGCCAGATCGATGACATTGCCGCGCATGGCGAATTCACGGAATTCCTTGATGATGGACATGGAGCCCCCTTGTTATTGATGGTGGATGAATAATGCGGTCAGTATCGGCAAAAATCATGCAAATTTGAAGCCTTGGCTGCATGGCCGCATGCCGGGCGCAATGCTTGCCGTGGCGCGGGGAGGCCGTTGCGGCCAACGTTGGCCGCATGGTCAACAATAAAAAACCCCGGTCGACTGACCGGGGTTTTGCTTGCGTGCTGCGCTGTTACGGGTGAATCACCAGGCTGGTGAACGGTGGCAGGTAGGCCATGGCCGACACCACCAGACCCACCAGGCAGGCCAGCGCCAGCGAGTGGAAGAA
>CAMLGD010000162.1 GCA_946479405.1 uncultured Vogesella sp. | reverse complement strand
CCAGTTGCGGCAGGAAGCGCCATTGCCACACTACCGCCATGGCGGCCTTGTCCAGACGGCGAAAGCCGCTGGAACGCAGCAACAGCACATTGCTTACCACTCCCTGCTCATCCACTGTCAAGCGCAACCATACGACCCCGGCCTCGTTCAATTCCCGCGACAGTGGCGGATACGCCGGCCTCGGGGCCGAGATCAGCCGCGCCTTGCGCATTTCGCCAGCCGGCGCGGCTGTTGTCGCGCCACGCGGTGACAAACCACCTGCGCTGTCCGTCACTGCCGCCGTTGCCGGTACCGCCGCAGCCGCCGGTGCCGTGTCCGCGGATACAGCCTGCTGCCGCGCGGGTACCGCGCCCGCCACCATGGCCGGGCGCGACGGTTGCAACGGCGCCGGGGTTGGCCGCACTGCCTCGGGCTGCCGGGGTGCCGCACGCGCCATCACCGGCGGCGCGCCGCCAGCGTGCGCCCTGGCCGCGCCATTGCTGGCGACCGTTGCCAGCCGCAACTCCAGCACCAGCGGTGCCGCCGGCGTCAGCGGTAACCACAGTGTCCGGGCCAGCGCCACCAGCAGCAGGGCATGCAGCAGCAGCGACAACAACAGGGCCAGTCTCATCGCTAGCCAGTTTCGCGCATTTTCAGCGCTTCCACGATATCCACCGCCACGATGCGGCTGACGCCTTGCTCCTGCATGGTCACCCCCACCAGCTGCTCGGCCATTTCCATGGTCAACCGGTTATGGCTGATGTACAGGAACTGGGTGCTGGCCGCCATCTGTTTCACCAGATCGCAGAAGCGGCTGGTATTGGCATCGTCCAGTGGCGCATCCACCTCGTCCAGCAGGCAGAACGGCGCCGGGTTAAGGCTAAACAGCGAGAACACCAGGCTCATCGCGGTCAGTGCCTTTTCACCACCGGACAGCAGGTGGATGGTGCTGTTCTTCTTGCCCGGCGGCTGGGCGATGATCTGGATGCCGGCCGACAGCAGATCGTCGCCGGTCAGTACCAGCTCGGCGCGGCCGCCACCAAACAGCGTGGGGAAGAATTCACTCATCTTGGCGTTTACCGCCGCGTAGGTCTGCTGCAGCATATCGCGTGTTTCGCCGTCGATCTTGGCAATCGCCTCTTCCAGCGTCGCCATCGCCTGCAATAGATCGTCGGTCTGGCTGGCTAGGTACTCGCCGCGCTTGCTGGCTTCCTCCAGCTCCTGCAGCGCCGCCAGATTGACTGCGCCCAGCCCTTCGATGGCGCGTGCCAGCCGCGCAATCTCCGCTGCCAGCGCATTCGGTTTCACACTGTCGTTCAAATGCGGCAGCAGCTCGGCTTCGTCAGCGCCGGCGGCCTGCAGTTCCTCACCGAAGCGCTCCAGATTCAAGCGCGCTTCCTGATGCTTGAGCAGCCATTCCGCACGCGCCTCGCGCAGCGCCGGCAGCATCGCACTGACTTCATGCTGCTTTTGCGTGTGCTGGCGCAGGGTTTCGGTCAGTGCATTCAGCGCGTCGCGCGCGGCGGCCAAGCCTTGTTCTCGCGTTTCCCGCGTCGCCAACGCTTCCTGCAGCGCATCGTCCGGCGCCGCCTCTTCCACCGTTTCGGCCTCCATGGCCAGCGTCTCCAGTCGCTCGGCCAGCTGTAGATCGCGCTCATCCAGCTCGCGCGCACGGCGTGCCAGCTCGGCCACTTTCTGCTCGGCAGTCGCTTGCGCCAGGCGGATCTCGTGCACCTGGCGTTCGGCGTCGCGGGTACGGTTGCGCGCCAGCTCCAGCCCGGTTTCCGCGTTCAAGCGCGCCAGCCGCACCTCATCCAGCGCGTCTTGCAATTCTTCCAACTGCATGGCGTTTTCTTCGGCCTGCAGTTCGGCCTCGGCAATGGTGTCCTGCCCCAGCTGCCGCTCTTCCGCCAGCCGCGCCTGTTCGGCATGGATGGCGGCCAGCCGTGCCGCCCCCTGCCGCGCCGCCTGATCCAGCTTCACGTGCTCCAGCGTCACCGCATTCAACTCGCCTTCCAGTCGCGACAACGCGCCCTTCTGCGCCCGCACCGCCTCGGCCAACATCCCCAGCGTGGCCACCACGCTGTCGCGGCGCCGCTGCAGCCCGGCGATTTCCGGCTCGATGTTCGCCAGCCGGGTGGCGGCGGCATCGCGCGCGGCCTTGCGCGCCATCATGCCATCGCCACTAGCCGCAGCATGGAAGCTGACGCTGCTGCGGCTGATGCGATGCCCCTGCGGCGTGATCCAGCATTCGCCGGCCGCCAGCTCACCGCGGCGGGCGATGGCTTCCGCCAGCGATTCGGCGCAGTAAACGCCAGCCAGCCAGTCCGCCAGAGCGGCATCGAACGGCGCCGCCACGTGCAAATGCGCAGTCAGCCGCGTGCGGCCAACGTTGGCCGCGGGCAGCGGCGCCTGGGCATCCACCACCGTCAGCGGCGCCGGCGGCATGACGCCCGGCAACAGCGCGGCGCGGGCCGCCAGTCGCTCCGCCAGCATCGCCTCCACCGCCACCCGCCACTGCTCATCCACCTGCAGGCTTTGCCACAGTGTCGGCACCTCGGCCAGCTGCTGCGCCTGCAACCAGCCGGCCAGCTGCTCGCCAGCCGCTTCGCGCGCCAGCACCGCATCCAGCGCCGCCACTTCGGCTTCGGCCCGGGCGGCATCGGCCCCCAGCTGTGCCAGTTGTTTATCCAGTTGTTCGCGCTCGGCGGTCAGGTCCGCCTGCTTGGCTTCGTCTGCGGCCAACCGGGCGCGCACCGCCTCCTGCGCTGCCTGTGCGCTGGCCACCTGCTCATGCGCGGCGTGCAGCGCGGCTGCGTCGGGCAGATTCAGGTCGGCCAGCTCGCGGCGCAAGGCGTCTTCGCGCCCCGTCAGTTGTTCGATGCTGCGGCGCAGGTGTTCGCCCTGCTGCCGCGCCAGATCGCGTTCGCGGGTGAGGTTGGCGATCTGCGCCGTCATTTGCGCCAGCCGCTGGTCGGCGACGCGGAATTCGGCCTCGGCGGAAGGCAGGCTGTCGGCACCATCCTCCAGCCCCATCTGCGCTTCCTCCATGCGCAGCTGCGTTTCTTCGCGCCGTGGCAGCCAGTCATCCAGCTCCGCGGCCACTTGCGCCTTGTGCTCGGCCAGCTGCTGCCGCTCGCTACGGGCACTGTTCAGCTCACGCGCCAGCCGCTCGCTGCTTTGCAGCCGGTGGCGCTGCTGCTCTTCCAGCCGCGCCAGCGTGGCATTGGCCTCGAACAGCGCCTGCTGCGCTTCGTGTACCGCGTCACTGGCCGCGTAGTGCGTCTCGCGCACGGTTTCCAGCTCGGTTTCCAGATGGGTGTGGGCAGCTTCCAGCGCGGCTTCTTCGGTTTCGATGCGCGCCAGTTCGCCACGCGCAGCCGCTTCCTGCCGTGCCGCCTCCTCGCGCCGCGCCAGCGCCAGCAGGTTCTGCTTGAAGGTCAGCGCGCCGCGCATGTCCTGGTAGTTGGCCGCCACTTCCGCCTGCTCGGTGAGTTTTTCCACCTGCCGCGTCAGTTCCAGCTTGAGGTCTTCGATACGCGTCAGGTTGTCGCGGGTGTCGGCCAGGCGATTTTCGGTTTCGCGGCGGCGCTCCTTGTAGCGCGACACGCCGGCGGCCTCTTCCAGATAGGCGCGCAGCTCTTCCGGCCGCGCCTCGATGATGCGCGAGATCATGCCCTGCTCGATCACCGCGTAGCCGCGCGCACCGACCCCGGTGCCGAGGAACAGGTCGGTGATGTCGCGGCGGCGCACCTGCTGGTTGTTGATGTAGTAGCTGGATTCGCCCTGGCGGGTAAGCACGCGCTTGATCTCCACCTCGGCGTACTGCCCCCACGGCCCGGTGAGCTGGCCGTCGGCGTTGTCGAACACCAGTTCCACCGAGGCACGCGATACCGGCTTGCGGCTGGAAGAGCCGTTGAAGATCACGTCCTGCATCGACTCACCGCGCAGCTGCTTGGCAGAGGATTCCCCCAATACCCAGCGTACGGCGTCGATCACGTTGGACTTGCCACAGCCGTTGGGGCCGATCACCGCCACCAGCTGGCCGGGCACGGCGATGCTGGTGGGGTCGACAAAGGATTTGAAGCCGGCAAGCTTGATATGGGTGAGGCGCAAGGCGTGATCCGCGAAAAGGTTGATTCAGCCAGGCATTTTAGCAAGCCCGCCGCCCGCTGCGGCCAACCTTTGCGGCACGACGTCACGATGTTGCTTTGCCGGTCATGACATTGGTTGCCATAATGCAGCCATGGATACGCTCTCTCTTGCCAATCATTTCCTCATCGCCATGCCCGACATGGCTGACCCGCTGTTTGCCAAAAGCATCGTCTATGTCTGCGAGCACGGCGAACAAGGCTCCATGGGGGTCATCATCAACAAGCCGTCCGGCATCGTGGCGGCACAGCTGCTGGAGCAGATCGACCTGCCCCTGCCGGAAGGCGAAGCCAGTACCTGGCCAGTGTTTTTCGGCGGCCCGGTGCAACCGGATCGCGGCTTCGTGCTGCATAACCCGATCGGCAACTGGCAATCCACCCTCACCATTACCGACCACCTGGCGCTGACCACCTCCAAGGACATCCTGACGGCGGTATCAGAAGGCAAGGGCCCGGAAAAACTGTTGCTGAGCCTGGGCTATTCCGGCTGGGAAAAAGGCCAGCTGGAAGAAGAGATCGCCAATAATGGCTGGCTGACGGTACCGGCAGAAGAATGGGTGTTGTTCGACACCCCGGTAGAAGATCGCTACAACTGCGCCATCAAGCTGCTGGGCTTCGACCCGGCACTGCTGACCAATGTGTCCGGCCATGCATAAGGGCACGGTGCTGGGGTTTGACTTTGGCGAGAAGCGTATCGGCGTGGCACTGGGCGAGCCGGAGGTCGGCATCGCCACCCCACTGGATACCATTAACAGCGAAATCAACGAGGTGCGCTTTGCCGCCATCGGCAAGCTGGTGACGGAATGGAAAATCACAGGCTTCGTGGTGGGGCTGCCCACCCACATGGATGGCAGCGAGCATCAACTCACCGCGCTATCGCGCAAATTTGCCCAACGCCTGAAGGGACGCTTTGCACTGCCGGTATGGCTGGTGGACGAACGCCTCACCTCGGCGATTGCCGAAGGGCTGCTGGAGGATGCCGGCGTCTACGGTCGACGCCAAAAGGAAATGCTGGACCAGGTGGCGGCGCAAGCCATCCTGATGGGCTGGTTCGAGCAGCCGGGTGAGCCGATTGGTTAATGCTGCCGCCTGACAGCAGCAGCGGCAACGCAAGAGCTGACGTCAACGTTGGCCGCAACTGCAGCGTAGGCCGGACAACAAATAAAAACAGGCGGATTGCTCCGCCTGTTTTTATTGGGGCCGCCACTTACTTGCGCACACCCTTTTTCTTTTCTTCGCGCTCCAGTCGCGCGTTTTCTTTTTGTGCGGTGCGCAGCACCTCATGCTCTTTAGCCGCCTTTTCCCACGCCGCCCATTCTTCTGGCAGCTCCAGCGAGATACGGCCGATGTTGCCGTCGCGGAAATCGGTAAGCACGATCTCGGACGCTTTCTGGATATTGATGCGACCACCCGGCAACACGGCTCCGCGCTTCTTGCCGATCAGTTCCAGCACCTGCCAGTCCTGCAGACCATCGATATCGCCAATCTTGTAGCGCGCATCCAGCTCGGTCGGATAGCGCTTCATCAGATACAGCAGCAATTCCAGCACCACTTCTTCTTCATCCAACGCATTGCGGCCAACAGCGCCACTGGCTGCCAGGTTGTAGCCACCTTGCGGTACGATGATTTTCGGCCACAGCATGCCGGGAGTATCGAACAGCTCGATATCGTCGGCCAACATGATGCGCTGCTGGCCCTTGGTGATACCCGGCTCGTTACCGGTCTTGGCAATGCGCCGCCCCATCAGGCTGTTGATCAGCGTGGATTTGCCAACGTTGGGAATGCCACAAATCACCACCCGTAGCGGCTTCTCGACGCCACCACGACCTGGCGCAAGTTCGCGACAGGCAGCCACCAGCTTCTGCGCAGGCGCCGCATCGGAAGCATCCAGCCCCAGCGCCTGAGTACCCGGCTGATTGCGATACCACTTCAGCCATTGCTCGGTCACACGCGCATCCGCCAGATCCTGCTTGTTCAGCACCTTCAGTGCCGGCTTGCCACGCGCCAGGCGGGCAATCATCGGATTGGCACTGGAACCCGGCAGGCGGGCATCGAGCATTTCAATTACCACATCGATACCGCCAAGACGCTCTTCCAGCTCCTTCTTGGCTTTGTTCATGTGGCCAGGGAACCATTGAATGGCCATTGGCTATCGCTTTCTGAGTGGATCGAGCAGATAGCTCAATCCGTTGTGATCCAGTTCATGCATCAGCGCCAGCAGGCGGCCGATTTCTCCGGGCGGAAAACCCTCGCGGGCGAACCAGTTGAGGTAATGCCCCGGCAGGTCGGCAATCACCCGCCCTTTGTACTTGCCATAGGGCATGGTGCGCGTCAGCAGCAGGCCCAGCTGTTCGGTATCCATGGCACGTCAAATCAGGAAGAAGGCGCGCATTGTGCCAAAAAATCATCTACTTGGCAGCAATTGTCACAGCGACTTGCCGTCATTAAAGGCAAGATAGCCCTTCACCACTCGGTATATGCTCCATACCCAGACGCCAAACATCAGCACCGCTCCCAGGCCAAACAGGATGAACAGTGGCGCGGAAATCACGTAGCCAGCCAACGCCCACCAAAAGGTGCGAATCTGCCAGCGAAAGTGACTTTCCCAGCGCGTACCCTGCGCGTCACCCAGCTTCACGTAGTTGATGATCACCGCCACGATAGCCGTCACGCCGACCAGCAGGCTGCACGCCTGCAAGATGTAGACCACCTGGGTCAAAGTACGAATTGAATCTTCTTCGCGCGGCATGCGCTCGATATAACCATCACGCATAGCATCGTCCTTTTAATATCAAGACAAAACAGCTTGCAAGCGCCCCAGATGTGCAGCCAGATCTTGGCGTAGCTGCAAGGATTGCGCCACAGGCGAAGCCAACTTGGCCTGCCTTGGCGAGCGGCCAGTAGCCGCCACCGCGCAGTCACTACTGCTAGCAACAGCAAATGACTGCAACGATGCCAACTCCAGCCCCAGTCGCTGTGTAATGCTGCGCAAGCTGCGGTTAATAGCATCCATCAACGTCAATTCACCACGACCCAGTACCACGTGCTCCAACTGGAATACCACCACCCGTGCAGCCAACCAATCTGCCGTAGAAGGTGAGCCGCCGTTGGCGGCAATGTAGGCCAAGGTTCGCACTTCCGGAAACAGCGACTCCATTACGCAGGGCAACTGCCGCTGCTGCCAGCACGACAACAACGGCAGCAAGCTATCCATCGAACAAGCGGATAGGTGCTCTACATCACAAAAAATATTCAGGCTAACGACAGGCAAAGTTGCAGGCAGGGTGCCCGACCAGATACGGCTGCTTTCCATCATGTTTGCTCCTAGAGCCATAACCGGGAAATCAGCCACTACAGATAGACCAATGCCGCCAGTTACGGCGGCATTGTTGGAAAATTCTGTGAATTCAGTCCACAAGGTTTCCTGGCGCCGCCAGAGAGGAGCGGTAGCCATAATAATACGCAACGGAAACAATGCGGCTAAAAGTA
>CAMLGD010000161.1 GCA_946479405.1 uncultured Vogesella sp. | reverse complement strand
CTCAGGCCGGCTCCGGCTCCCCCTCCTGCTGCAGGCGCCACATTTGCGCATAACGCCCGTCGCTCGCCAGCAGCTCGCGGTGGCTACCACGCTCGACGATGCGCCCCTGCTCCATCACCAGAATGCAGTCGGCATCGGCAATGGTGGACAGCCGATGCGCAATGATCAGCGTGGTACGGTTGGCGGCAATGCTCATCAGCTCGGCCTGAATCGCCTTTTCGGTGTGCGAATCCAGCGCGCTGGTGGCTTCGTCGAACACCAGCACTGGCGGGTTTTTCAGAATGGTGCGCGCAATCGCCACCCGCTGCTTTTCGCCGCCGGACAGCTTCAGGCCACGCTCCCCCACCGTGGTGTCGTAGCCATCGGGCAAACTCATCACAAAATCGTGGATGTGCGCCGATTTCGCCGCCTCGATCACCTCCTCGCGGCTGGCGGCTGGCCGGCCATAGGCGATGTTGTAATAGATGCTGTCGTTAAACAGCACGGTATCCTGCGGCACGATGCCGATATGGGCGCGCAGACTGTCCTGCGTCAGCTCGCGGCTATCCACGCCGTTAAAGCGGATACTGCCGCCGCTCACGTCGTAGAAGCGGAACAGCAGCCGTGACAGCGTGGATTTGCCGGCACCGCTGGCACCGACCACTGCCACGGTATGGCCGGCGGGAATCTCGAAGCTGACGTCGTGCAGGATCTGGCGCTTGGTATCGTAGCCAAAGTTCACCACGTCAAAGCGGATATGCACATCGCGACTGGCCAGCGTCTGCGCCTGCGGCCGGTCCGCCACTTCCGCCCCCACGTTCAGCAGGGTAAACATGCGCTCCATGTCGGCCAGCGAATGCTTGATCTCGCGATAGACAAAGCCGAGGAAGTGCAGCGGCGACCACAGCTGTGTCAGGAAGGTCGCCACCAGCACCACGTCGCCCACCGTCATCTCGCCACTGACCACGCCGCGTGCGGCCAACCACATCACCAGCGTGACGCCGGTGGCGATGATGGTGCCCTGTCCGGCATTCAATGCCGACAGCGACACTTGGTTCTTGATGGCGGACTGCTCCCAGGACGCCAGATTGCTGTCGTAACGCTGGTTTTCGTAGCGCTCGTTGCCGAAGTATTTCACCGTTTCGTAGTTCAACAAGGCATCGATGGCCTTGCTGTTGGCCTTGGAATCCAGATCGTTCATGCTGCGACGGAACACCGTGCGCCACTCGGTGACCAGCAGCGTGAAAGCGATGTAGATGGCAATGGTGCCGAAGGTCACCACCGCGAACCAGACGTTGTAACGGTGCAGCAGAATGCCCACCACCAGGGTGATTTCCACCAGCGTCGGCAGGATGTTGAACACGGTAAAGTTCAGCAGAAAACCGATGCCCTTGGTACCGCGCTCGATATCGCGACTCATGCCGCCAGTCTGACGCTCCAGATGGAAGCGCAGCGACAGGCGAAACAAATGGGCAAACACCTCACGTGCCACGCTGCGTACCGCCCCCTGCACCACGCGGGCGAAAATGGCATCGCGCAATTCGCCCAACACGCTGGACAGCAAGCGCCCCAGGCCATAACCGGCCAGCGCCAGCACCGGCAGCGCCAGCACTACGTTACGGATCGACAGCTGATCGACGATGTCCTTCAGGTACAGCGGCGTCATCACGCCAGCCACCTTGGCCGACACCAAGCAGACCAGTGCCAGCAGCACGCGCCACTTGAAGCGCCACAGATAGGGCAGCAGGGTTTTCAGGGTTTGCAGGTCGTTGCGGTCGGCTGGCGCCGGGGTCGAGGGATGAGCGTAATGTCGCATCGGTCAAAGACAATCAGGCAGCGCCGGGCAGGCATACGGCCAACCCGGCAGTAGAGAGGAAAACGGCAACACGCGTCAGTGCAGTACGCGCGGTGCAATCAGGTGAAATTCCGGGATGTCGGCATCGAAGCGTACGCCGTCATCGGCCTCCATCTGGTAACTGCCGCGCATGGTGCCGTACGGCGTGCGGATGGTGGCGCCACTGGTGTAGGTGAACTCCTCGCCCGGCGCCAGATGGGGATGCTCCCCCACCACGCCGGCGCCGCGCACTTCCTGCACCTTGTCGTTGGCGTCGGTAATCAGCCAGTGCCGGGTCAGCAGCTTGGCAGGCACCTCGCCGGTATTGCGGATGGTAATGCGGTAGGCAAACGCATACTGATCGTCGACGGCATTGGAATGCTCTTCCAGATAGAAGGCCTGGGCCTCGACGGTAATGTGATGTTTCTGGCTCACGGCAAATCCTCGTGGCGGCATGTGATGTCTGATTCTACGCCACGTCGCGCCGTCCGGCTGCTATCGCGTACAATGAGCGGCATTTTTCCGACCCCGTATTGCGCACACGCCATGAGCCAATTCCGCATTGCCCCGTCCCTGCTGTCCGCCGATTTTGCCCGTCTGGGCGAGGAAGTCCGCGACGTCATCGCCGCCGGCGCCGACATCATCCACTTCGACGTGATGGACAACCACTACGTGCCGAACCTGACTATCGGCCCGCTGGTGTGCGAGGCGATCCGTCCGCACACCACCGCCCCGATCGACGTGCACCTGATGGTGACCCCGGTCGACACGCTGGCCGCCAGCTTCGCCAAGGCTGGCGCCGACATCATCACCTTCCATCCGGAAGCGTCGCACCACATCGACCGCACCCTGGGCCTGATCAAGGACGCCGGCTGCAAGGCCGGCCTGGTGCTAAACCCGGCCACCTCGCTGTCGCACCTCGACCACGTGATGGACAAGCTGGACATGATTCTGCTGATGTCGGTAAACCCGGGCTTTGGCGGCCAGAAGTTCATTCCGCAGACGCTGGACAAGGTGCGCGCGGTGCGCCAGCGCATTGATGAGCACACCGCCAAGTACGGCGGCGAGATCTGGCTGGAAGTGGATGGCGGCGTGAAGGTCGACAACATCGCCGAAATCGCCGCCGCCGGCGCCGACACCTTCGTGGCCGGCAGCGCCATCTACGGCCAGCCGGACTACAAGGCGGTGATCGACGCCATGCGTGCCGAACTGGCCAAGGTTGGCCGCGCATGAAGCTGGCCATCGTCACCGGCGCCTCGCGCGGCCTGGGCGCCGCCCTGACCGCGCAGCTGCTGGCCGACGGCTACCGCGTGGCGGCCATTGCCCGCGACTGCAGCGCGCTGCCGGAGCATCCACAGCTGATCACGCTGGACGCCGACCTGGCCGACAGCCAGCTGCTGCCGCTGGTCATGGAGCGCGCGCTGGCGGCGCTGGGCGATGGCGACAGCTATACGCTGTTCAACAACGCCGGCACCGTGCAGCCCATCGCCAGTGCCGACGCACTGCCGGATGAGGCTACGCTGCAAGCGGTGGCGCTGAATCTCAGCGCACCCATGCTGCTGTGCAGCCACTTTCTGGCGCAGACGCCGGCGGATAGCCCACGCCGCATCATCAATATTTCCTCCGGCGCTGCGGCCAACCCTTACCCGGGTTGGGCGGTGTACTGCGCCACCAAGGCCGGGCTGGATCACTTCACCCGCACTCTGGCCGCCGAGCAGGCGCTGCGTGCGGTGCCGGCACTGGCGGCATCGCTGTACCCGGGGGTGGTGGATACCGGCATGCAGGCCGAGATCCGCGCTGCCGACCCGGCCGCGTTTCCGAATCGCCCGCGCTTCGAGGCACTGAAGGCGGACGGCGAACTGACCACGCCGGCCGCAGCTGCGGCACGCATCATCGGCTACCTGCACAGCCCGGCGTTCGGCAGCCAGCCGGTACTGGACATCCGCCAGCTGTAGCTCAGCACACTGCATTACCCGGCAACAAACATCCCCGCCGCGGCGGGGATGTTTGTTATGCAGCCTTCGGTAGCTGGCGCTTTTTCGGCTTGATTCTGGGCACCGGCTTGGCCTTGGCTGCCGGGGTGGCAGGCGCCGCTTGCGCCGCGCTGTCCGCGTCCTTGTCCGCCTCCTCCTCCGGCTCTGCCGCCGCTTCCGTTACCGCCGGCTTCAGCCAGGCCGGCAACTCCACGTTTTTATAATCCACCACGTTGGCCGCAGTCGGCTGCAGGGTGAATACCGGTTTGCCGCTATTGCTGACATCCAGCTGCGTCAACAGCCCCAGCTTCATGCCGTCGGCCCCGCCTGCCGCCACGGAACGCTGCTCTTCCATCGCCAGCAGCTTGCCTTGCCGGCTGACCAGCAGCTCGGTCTGGCTTTCCGATTGCAGGCGCAGCGGCTCGCTGGTAGCCATGCCCGCCAGACCGTCGGCAAACGCACGCACGTCCGGGCTGTCGCTGTGGCGTTTGATGCTGGCCACCAGCTCGGTCACCATCTGGCGCGTCAGCACACGATCCGCCACCGGGTCCAACGTCAGGCGGATACGGTACTGCGCACCGCGCTGGCGATCCGCCGCGGTCAGCGGCTGGAAGGTGTACGCCTGCTGCTCCACCGCGGCATACACCCGCTGCACAATGTCCGGCACCTCGGCCAGCACTGCGGCAACCGGGATGTCCTTCAATTTGTCCTGCGGCAGCTGAAACTTCACCAGCTTGTGCTTGAGCGACGGCAACATCAGATCCGCCACCGAGCCATCCACGTACAACGTCAGGGTGTCGAGCTGCAATTGCAGCGGAAAGCGCACCCAGGCCTCGGCCTGCGGCCGGGTAAAGCGCACGGTCGGGATCAGCTCGATGCGCCCCTGCGTCATGTCCACCGCACCGCGGTACTGGAAGCGGAACGACCCCGCCAGCTCCTGCATCAGCGCCTCGCTGGCCGGCGTGCTCTTGCCGGGGATGCGCAGGCTGGTGATGCGGGATTCGCCATCGAAGTTGTAGCCGGCTTCCGCCGCGTGGTGGTACAGGGTGTAGATGGCGGCCTGGTCGGCGCGTTTGCCTTCCAGCGGCGAGCTGGCACAGCCGGTCAGTGCCGCCAGCAGTAACGGTGCGGCCAACAGGGGGAAAGATCGGGACAGGGAGAACATCGCATTTCGCTTTATGACAATGGGCAAGCCTGCGATGGTAGCCATGCCGGCGCGGCGGAACAAGCCAGTCGCCATCGGGTACAATATCGGCACTCTCCGATTCCGATCCGACACAATGAACCTGAAGCACATCAAAGCCGTTGCCTTCGACCTGGATGGCACCCTGGTGGATTCCATCGCCGACCTGGCCGCCAGCGCCAACGCCATGCGTGAAGCCATGAATCTTGCCCCGTTGCCTGAAGAACGCGTGGCCTCCTACGTCGGCGACGGCGTCGGCAGCCTGGTGCACCGCACGCTGACCGACAGCATGGACCAGCACAGCGACGAAGCCACCTGGACCCAGGGCTTCAACCTGTTCATCCGCCATTATCACCAGCACCTCACCGTGCGCACCCGCATGTACCCGGGCGTTTCCGACGCCCTGGGCCTGCTGCGTTCGCTGGAGTTGCCGCTGGTGGTGATCACCAACAAGTCGCAGTTCCTGGCCGTACCGCTGCTGCAGCAGCTGGGCATCGATACCGCCTTCAGCCTGATCCTGGGCGGTGACAGCCTGGCGGAAAAGAAACCTTCTGCCCTGCCGTTGCTGCATGCCGCCGCAGTGCTCAACGTGAAACCGCAGGAAATGCTGCTGGTGGGCGACTCGGAAAATGACATCGCCTGTGCCCGCAAGGCCGGCGCAGTGGCGGTGGCAGTAAGCTACGGCTACCGCGACGCCGCCACGCTGGATGCCGACCTGATAGTGGGCAGCCTGGTGGACCTGTTCGCGCTGCTCAAACAATCGCACGACCCGCACGTGCATCGCCGCGACTGAGTCTTGAGATAAGCCGTGCTGCCTGTACGGCAGCGCGGTTTTCCGCCACAATGCCCCGGCATATCCTGTTGATGACTGTTACCCGATCCGCGATGAAATTCCTGCCCAACCGTGCCAGCTGGCGATGGCAATACTGATAGCCACACCGAAGCCCATTCGTTCCTGGCGCTGCTGCGCCGACTGCAAAGACACCCGGATTTCATCATGACGCCACAACAATTTGCCGAGCTGGCCACTGCCGGCTATAACCGCATCCCCGTCACCCTCGAACTGTTCGCCGACCTGGACACCCCGCTGTCGGTGTACCTGAAGCTGGCCAACCAGCCGTATTCCTACCTGCTGGAATCGGTGGTCGGCGGCGAACGCTTCGGCCGCTACTCTTTCATCGGCCTGCCGGCCACCACCCGCCTGCGCGTGCAGGGACATAACGTGCAAGTGGAATACGGTGACAAGGTGATCGAGCGCCACGAGGGCGACCCGCTGGGCTTCATCACCAGCTTCATGGCACGTTTCAATACTCCGCCGATTGCCGGCTTGCCGCGCTTCACCGGTGGCCTGGTCGGTTATTTCGGCTACGACACCGTGCGTTATGTCGAGAAAAGGTTGGCCGCAACGCAAAAGCCGGACCCGATCGGCACCCCGGACATCCTGCTGATGCTGTCGGAAGAACTGGCGGTGGTGGACAACCTGTCTGGCAAGCTGTACCTGGTGGTGTACGCCGATCCGGCGGTACCTAATGCGCTGCAGAAGGCGCAAGCACGCCTGAACCAGCTGCGCGGCAAACTGCGCGAGAACATCAGTATTCCGCTGTCGCTGCCCTCCACCACCACCGAGGCGGTATCCGAATACGGCCAGGACGCCTTCAAGCAGGCGGTCAGCGATGCCAAGAACTACATTCTGGATGGCGACATCATGCAGGTAGTGCTGTCGCAGCGCATGAGCATGCCGTTTGCCGATTCGCCGCTGTCGCTGTACCGCGCGCTGCGCAGCCTGAACCCGTCGCCGTACATGTTCTACTACCACTTCGACGACTTCCACGTCGTGGGCGCCTCGCCGGAAATCCTGGTGCGCCGCGAGGACGACACCATCACCGTACGCCCGATCGCCGGCACCCGCCCACGCGGCAAGACCCGCGAAGAGGACCTGGCACTGGCCGACGAACTGCTGGCCGACCCGAAGGAAATCGCCGAGCACGTGATGCTGATGGACCTGGGCCGCAACGACGTTGGCCGCGTGGCCGACACCGGCAGCGTGCGCATTACCGACAACATGGCCATCGAGCGCTATTCGCACGTGATGCACATCGTGTCCAGCGTGGAAGGTACGGTAAAGCCGGCGGTGTCCAATATCGACATCCTGAAAGCCGCCTTCCCTGCCGGCACGCTGTCCGGCGCGCCCAAGGTAAGGGCGATGGAGATCATCGACGAGTTCGAGCCGACCAAGCGTGGCGTGTACGGAGGTGCGGTAGGCTACCTGGGCTTTACCGGTGACATGGACATGGCCATTGCCATCCGCACTGCAGTGATCAAGAACGACACGCTGTACGTGCAGGCTGGCGCCGGCATCGTTGCCGACTCGGTACCGGAATCGGAATGGCAGGAGACCCAAAACAAGGCGCGCGCCGTGGTACGCGCCGCCGCGCTGGTGCAGCAAGGGCTGGATGCCTGAACCGTCACCCCAGCCCCTGTGACAAGGCCCGCCAATTGGCGGGCCTTTTGTTTGCGGCTCAATATCTAGCGTCCGGCGGGAGTAGCCACGCGGTGACATGGCTGGCCAAGGTGCCAGGTGCCGCGCGCCGGGTGGCAAGCCGCGATACGTACCGCGGCCAAATTCAACGTGCGGTCACCCGCCGCCGCACGACCGGCTCAGATTTCAAAATTCCAGCCCTCGCCATCCGGCCCGACCACGTGG
>CAMLGD010000160.1 GCA_946479405.1 uncultured Vogesella sp. | reverse complement strand
TCCTCGATCAGCGGCACGCGGTGGCGGTTCACCAGTGCGGCCAACCTTTTCTTGTTGTCGGTGCTCATGCTGCAGCCCAGCGGGTTGTGCACATTGGGCATGGCGATGATGGCGTTGAGGCGCTGCTCCTGCAGCAGCAGTTCCAGCGCGTCCAGTGCCAGGCCGTGCTGCGGGTCGGTGGGAATCTCCACCGCCTTCAGCCCCAGGCTGTTGAACAGCGGCAGCAGGTTGAAGTAGGTGGGCGATTCGATGCCCACGGTGTCGCCGGGACGGGTGATGGCGCGCAGCGCCAGCTGCAGCGCTTCCATGGCACCGTGGGTGAGGATGATGTTGTCGGCCTGTAGCGCCATGCCCAGCTCCAGCCCGCGGCGGGCGATCTGGGTGCGCAGCCGTTCCGAACCCGGCGGCAGCGCGTAGTTGCCCACCAGTCCCGGCTGCTTGCGCAGCACCTGGCCCATCAGCCGCGCCAGCTTGGCCGACGGGTAGAAGTCGCCTCCGCGCGGGCAGGCCAGCGCCATGTCGATGTAGCCCGGTGTCTGCTGCGCCTTCAGCGCCGCGCCGATCAGGTCCAGCACCGCGCCGTCGGTGCCGCGCGCCGGACCGGGGCGATGACTGGCGCCGCGCGCCGGCGATGGCAGCCGCGAACGCACGTAGTAGCCGCTCTGCGGCCGCGCCTCGATCAGACCACGGTCTTCCAGCACGCGGTAGGCGGCCACCACGGTATTGAGCGACAGCTGGCGGCTGCTGGCGGTCTTGCGCACCGACGGCAGACGCGAGCCGGGCGGCAGGGTGCCCAGATTGATGGCGGAGGACAGGTCGTCGGCAAGTTGCTGGTACAGCGTGGCAGTATTCATCGGCGTCTCGTGACAGCGGGGGCTAAAAACGATGGTGACAGTTGCATGCTCAGCCAGACTGTCACCGTGACAATAACAAATCTGTGCGACTGTAACCAGCGCTGTCCAGCCGCTAGCATGTCTCCATCCCCACCTGTCCAAGGAGACTGCCATGCTGAGCTGGCCGCTAATGAGTTATGTTGCGCTGATGTCGATCACCCCCGGCCCCAACAACCTGATGTTGGCCGCATCCGGGGTCAACTTCGGCTGGCGCCGCACCGTGCCGCACATGCTGGGCATTTCCGGCGGCCACGGTCTGCAGATTCTGCTGGTGTCGCTGCTGCTGGGCTGGGTGCTGGCGCTGCTGGAGCATGGCCGGCTGTGGCTGGCGCTGGTGGGCTGTAGCTATCTGTTCTGGCTGTCGTGGCAGGTGTGGCGCGCCGGTGCACCGGAAGGCCGCCAGAGCGCCAGGCCGCTGGGCTTCATCGGCGCGGCGGCGTTTCAGTGGGTGAACCCCAAGGCCTGGGTGATGGTGATCAATACCAGCGTGCTGTTCCTGCCGCACGATGCCACCGCCCAGCATTCGTTGTTGCTGGCGGGCATCTGCGCGCTGGTCAACCTGCCGTGCATCGCGGTGTGGGCCGGCATGGGCGATGCCTTGCGCCACCATCTGGCGCGCGAGGCGGTACGGCGCGTGTTCAATGGCGTGATGGCGCTGGCGATGGCGGCCACCGCCGGCTACCTGTTGTGGGATGAACTGACGATTTCGGGAGTGTGGTGATGCGGTATCTGGGTTTGCTGGGCGGTATGAGTTGGGAGTCGACGCTGCATTATTACCAGCTGATTAACCAGGGTGTACGCGCCCGGCTGGGCGGGCTGCACTCGGCACCGCTCTTGCTGCACAGCGTGGATTTTGCCCCGGTGGCGGCGTTGCAGCGCGACGGGGAGTGGGATGCGCTGGGGGCGCAACTGGCCAGTGCTGCGCAGGGCTTGCAGCAGGCCGGCGCCGGAGCGCTGCTGCTGTGTACCAACACCATGCATAAGGTGGCGCCGACCATCGCGGCGGCGGTGGATGTGCCGCTGCTGCACATCGCCGACCCCACCATTGCCGCGCTGCAGGCAGCCGGCGTACAGCGCGTGGGCCTGCTCGGCACCCGCTTCACCATGGATGAAGCGTTTTACCGTGAAAGGTTGGCCGCAGCCGGCTTGCAGGTGCTGCTGCCGGACGAAGCCGGCCGCAGCGAGGTGCACCGGGTGATTTTCGACGAGCTGTGCCTGGGGCAGGTGCTGCCGGCCTCGCGGCAACGCTACCAGGCCATCATCGCCCAGCTGCAGGCGGCGGGGGCCGAGGCGGTCATCCTGGGCTGCACCGAGATCGGCATGCTGCTGGCGCAGGCGGACAGCCCGCTGCCGCTGTACGACACCACCGCGCTGCATGCCGCGGCGGCGGTAGACTGGCTGCTGTGCTGAGCGGTGCGCCGTCTGCGGCCAGCATGGCGCTAATTTATTGAGCAATAGCGGCGCGCTACCGATAATGTGGTATTCACCCAGACACACATGGTGACGGTAGTGAGCAAACTGAAGTGGCGCATCGGGCTGGCGATGTTGCTGGCAGGTGCAGTGCAGGCGCAGACACTGACGGTGTGCGCCGAGCGCTGGGTGCCGTTTATTTACCGCGCCGACAACGGCGTGGTGCGTGGGCTGGCGGTAGAGGCGCTGGAGCGTGCCGCCCGCGAACGCGGCGCATCGCTGCGCTACCAGTTTCTGGCGATGAGCGGCTGTTACAAGCTGGCAGCGGCAGGACAGGTCGACATTGTTGCTTTTGCCACCGCCGCAGAAAGCCCCGCCGGCTGGCTGCAAACCCGCAAGCCCATGGTGTATTGGCCGCTGTATGCCTGGGTGCGTGCGGGAGTCGCCGAACAGCAATATCGCGATCTGCAGCAATTCACCGGCCTGCGGGTGGCCTGGGTGCCGGCCTATGACTATCCGCGGCAGCTGGCGCAGCAGACGCACTGGCAGCGGGTGACGGCGCCGGATAGCGTGGCGTCGTTCACCATGCTGGCGGGAGGGCGGGTCGACGTGGTGTTTGATGACTATCAGACCCCGCTGGATATCGCCCACCAGCTGGGGGGGCGAGTCAAGCGGCTGGATGGTCTGGTGGGCAGCTACCACGAGACATTCAGCCTGCGCCCCGGGCTGGCCTGGCTACGTGCCGGGCTGGAGCGCGAGGCGGAGCGCAAGATGGCCAACGGCGAGCTGGATGCGTTCTACCTGCAGTCTTTCCGCGTCAGCTGGGCGCAGTTGCAGGCCGCGCCGCACTGATGGTGCTCAGGCGCAGGCCTGCCACGCCAGCAGACCGTGCGCCGCCGCCCGGCCAGTGGCCAGGCAGGCGGTGAGCAGATAGCCGCCGGTAGGCGCTTCCCAATCCAGCATTTCTCCGGCACAGAACACACCGGGCAGCGCACGCAGCATCTGGTTGGCGTCCAGCGCCTCGAAGCGCACGCCGCCGGCAGTGCTGATGGCCTCATCAAGCGGCCGGGTGCCGTGCAGTGTCAGCGGCAGCGCCTTGATGGCGGCCGCCAGCCTGTCCATATCGTTGAAACTGTCCTTGTCCAGCAGCTCGCGCAGCAGGCCGGCGCGGGCGCCGTCGATGCCGCATTGCTTGCGCAAGTGGTTGGCCAGCGAGGCAGCGCCACGGCCGCGCTGCAGCTCGCTGCGCAGCCGCTCCAGATCGCGGTCCGGCGCCAGATCCAGCAGTACGCCGGCGCTGCCGTCGCGGTTGATGCGCTCGCGGATGGCGGCGGCAAAGCCGTACACCAGATTGCCCTCGATGCCATCCTGCGTCAGCACCATCTCGCCGCGACGGCGCAGTGGCCGGCCATGCACATCCTCGAAGCTCAAGGCCACGTTCTTCAGCGGGCTGCCGGCAAACTTGGCGGCAAAGTGCTCGCTCCAGCCACAGACAAAGCCGCAGTTGGCCGCCTGCAGCGGCGCCAGCGCCACGCCGCGCGCCGCCAGCAGCGGCAGCCAGCGGCCATCCGAGCCCAGCTTGGCCCAGCTGCCGCCACCCAGCGCCAGCACGGTGGGGGCCGCGTCGCGCAGCACTTCGCCTTGCGGACTGGCAAAGCGCAAGCGGCCGGCGTCGTCCCAGCCCAGCCAGCGGTGGCGCACATGCAGTTGCAAGCCGGCGTCGCGCAGCCGCGTCAGCCAGGCGCGCAGCAGCGGCGCCGCCTTCATCGCGGTGGGAAACACCTTGCCGGAGCTGCCGACGAAGGTGTCGATACCCAGTGCATGCACCCAGGCGCGCAGCGCATCGGCGTCGAAGGCGTCGATGACCGGCGCTAGCTCGGTTTCACGCAGGCCGTAACGCGCCAGGAACGGCGTGCGCGGCTCGCTGTGGGTGATGTTCATGCCGCCGACACCGGCCAGCAGGAACTTGCGGCCAACCGAGGGCATGGCGTCGAACAGCTCTACCTGCAGGCCGTGTTGCAGCAGCACTTCGGCAGCCATCAGGCCGGCCGGGCCGCCGCCGATGACGATGGCGCGGTTGGAGGCGTGGGTCGTGTGAGTCATGCAAGAAGCCTGGCAAAGGTTGGCCGCAACGGGCGAGGGGGGTGATTGTACCGGATTGCAGCTTCAGTCCGTCAGGGCGGTGGGACCATCCGGTGTCTGCAGTTCGGCGGTGGCCTGGGTGCGAAACGCGCTGGGCGTCAGGCCGGTGTGCTTGCGGAAGAACCGGCCGAAATAGGCGTCGTCGTCAAAGCCCAGCGCGGCGGCCACCTGCTTGATGCTCTTGGAGGTATAGACCAGGTCGCGCTGTGCCTCGTGGATCACGCGGGCATTGATCACATCCAGGCTGGACATGCCCAGTGCCTCGCGGCACAAGCGCGACAGCTGGCCGACGGTGATGCCCAGTTCCCGGGCGTAGACATCCAGCGGCTGGCGCCGGCGGAACTGCTCGTCCACCAGGCTGCGAAAGCGTTCCAGTTGCGCGGCGCGGCGCGACTGGCCCTGTACCGCCGGTGCCAGCTCGCGGTGCAGGCGCGAAACCTTCACCAGCAAGGCGGTCATCAGCGATAGCCCGGCGGCGCTTTCGCCGGTGTCATGCATGCGCGATTCACTTTCCAGTGCGTAGAACAGCGGCATCAGCATGTCGCTGTGGGGCGAGGCCGCCGGCAGCTCGGTTACCGCCGGCTTGCGGATGATCTGCAGCAGCTCCGGCATCAGCATGCCGGCCAGTGATTCCAGCGGTTTTTGCGCCGCGGTCACCACCGGGCCGTCGGTATGCGGCAGCCAGTGAAAGCCGTGGACGGTTTGCGCCGGCACCAGGATCAGGCAAGGCGCCTGTACCGTCCAGCGGGCGTTGTCGATGTGGATATCACCGCCACCCTGCTGCAGCAGCAGGATATGCAGCAGCCCGCTGTGGCGGTGCGGCTGGATCAGCCAGTCGTTGGGGCCGGAGCGCTCCGGGATCCACTCGAAATTGAAATAGTGATTCCACGCCGACAGTGGCTGATCGCCATACAGCGAATAACTGGGAATGTGCTTTTGCATGCGCTGGCCCACGGCAAAGATGCACGAATTGTCCGAATGATGGCTTGGATTGTCAATTTCTGCGCCACCGGTCGAACCGTAGAATCTGCTGCACATACCAAGCGACCGCGCCCATCCCGCCCCAGGCGCCGCAGCCCGACTTTGCCACCCGCTGCGGCCAACCTTTGGCGGCAGCTGGGCAGCACGCAACCGGCCTTGAAGACCGGAAATTACAGCACACACAGAAGGAGATTCTCATGGCGGATTTCGCTCCCCATTGGTTGGACCTGTCCGGCCGCGTTTGCGTGGTGACCGGGGCCGGCAGCGGCATCGGTGCCGCAGTGGCCACCGCGCTGGCCCAGGCCGGCGCCCGGGTTGCCCTGCTGGACCTGGATGCCGACAAAGCCGGAAAAGTGGCAGATGGTTTGCTAAATCAGGGGTTTGCTGCGCTGGCTATCGGCTGCGACACCAGCGATCCGGACAGCGTACAGGCGGCGGCAGCGCGCGTGGTGCGCGAGCTGGGGCCGTGTCATGGCGTGGTGAACAATGCCGGCATGATGCGTTCCGGCAGCCTGGCCGATGTCGAGCTGGCCGACTGGAACCGGGTGCTGGCGGTGAACCTGACCGGCTATCTGCTGGTGGCGCGTGCCTTCCGTCCACAGATGCTGGCACAGGGGGGCGGCAGCCTGGTGCACATCGCCTCCATCGCCGCGGTGTTCCCGCAGACGCACAGCGGCGCCTACAGCGCCAGCAAGTCCGGCGTGCTGCTGCTATCGAAACAGTTGGCCGCGGAGTGGGGGGGCGAGGGGATACGCAGTAACGCGATTTGTCCGGGTATGATCCGTACCCCGCTGACCGCCGCCTTCTACCAGCAGCCGGGGGTGGAGGAAAAGCGTGCGGCCGCCACCACCAGCCGCCGGGTGGGGGAAGCACAGGATATTGCCGATGCTGCGCTGTACCTGTTGAGCCCGCGCGCCAGCTACGTCAATGCCACCGAACTGCTGGTGGATGGCGGCATGGCGGCCATGATGATGGACATGGTGCCGCGCCCGGGCTTTGCCGCCGGCCAGCCGGCCCGTGCGCAGTAAGGGGGGCGGATGATGAGCCAAGCAAGGCAAGTGCGCGAATGCGATGTGGTGGTGGTCGGCTCCGGCGCGGCCGGGTTGGCCGCGGCGATTACCGCCAGAAAGCGTGGCCTGGAGGTGGTGGTGCTGGAAAAAGAGCCGGTATTCGGCGGCACCACGGCGCTCTCTGGCGGCGTGCTGTGGATTCCGCAGAATCACCATGGCCGCAAGCAGAATCCGGCCGACAACCTCGAGGCGGTACGCCGCTACATGATGGCGGAAACCGGCAGCTTTTACGACGAAGCCGCCGTGGCCGCGTTTCTGCAGCAGGGGCCGCGGATGGTGGAGTTCTTCGAGCGCGAAACCAGCGTGCAGTTTGTGCCCACGCTGTATCCGGACTATCACCCGGACGTGGCGGGCGGGGCGCAGCTGGGGCGCTCGATTCTGGCGGCGCCGTTTGATATCCGCCAGCTGGGCAAGGACATGGCCCGGCTGAAGCCGCCGCTGGAAACCATCACCTTCATCGGCATGATGTTCAACTCGTCCAATGCCGATCTGAAGCATTTTTTCAATGTCACCCGCTCGCTGCAATCCTTCCTCTACGTCGCGCGGCGGCTGGCCGTGCATGTGAAGGAGCTGCTGCTGTATGGCCGTGGCACGCAGGTGACCAGCGGCAATGCGCTGGCGGCGCGGCTGGCCAAGTCGGCGCTGGCGCTGGAGATTCCGATTCTGACCGCGACGCCGGCCAAGCGGATTGTGCTGGAGCAGGGGCGCGCGACCGGCGTGGTGGCCGCCACGGCGGAGGGCGAGCTCACGCTGCTGGCGCGCCATGGCGTGGTGCTGGCTTGTGGCGGCTTCCCGCATGATGTGCAGCGCATTGCCCAGGCCTACCCGCATCTGCAGCGCGGCGGCGAGCATCTGTCACCGACGCCGGCGGGCAATACCGGCGATGGTGTGAACATGGCCGCCGCGGCCGGGGCGGTGGTGGATATCCGCTTTCAGGACAGCGCGGCGTGGATGCCGGTATCGCGGGTGCCGCTTGGCAATGGCCGTTTTGGCGTGTTCCCGCACCTGCTGGACCGCTACAAGCCGGGCATCATCGGGGTGCTGAAGAACGGCCACCGTTTCACCAACGAGTCGGCGTCGTACCACGATGTCGGCGCCGCGCTGATCCGCGCCTGTGCCGGCGAGACGGAAACCGCGATGTGGCTGCTGTGCGACAAGACCGCGCTGGCCAAGTACGGCCTGGG
>CAMLGD010000159.1 GCA_946479405.1 uncultured Vogesella sp. | reverse complement strand
CTGCCCGCTGCGCTGCGCCTACTGCTCCAACCCGCTGGCGCTGACCCCGGCCAGCCACGAGCTGGACACCGCCGGCTGGCGCGAGGTGCTGCGCCAGGCCGCCGACATGGGCATGTTGCAGGTGCATTTTTCCGGCGGCGAGCCGATGGCGCGCAACGACCTCACCGAGCTGGTGGCCTACGCCAGCGAGCTGGGGCTGTACAGCAACCTGATCACTTCCGGCGTGCTGCTGGATGCAGCCAAGTTGGCCGCATTGCAGGCCGCCGGCCTCAACCACGTGCAGCTGAGCTTCCAGGGGCTGGAGGATGTGCAGGCGGATCGGCTATCCGGCTTTCGCGGCGGGGTGGCAAAAAAACAGGCAGCGCTGGCGCTGGTGCAGCAAAGCGGGCTGGCGCTGACGCTGAACTTCGTCATCACCCGCAGCAATGCGCATGAACTGGATGCCATGCTGCAGTATGCCGACCGGCACGGCATCGCCCGCGTGGAAGTTGCCAACACCCAGTACTACGGCTGGGGGCTACAAAACCGCGCGGCGCTGATTCCCAGCGAGGCGCAGCTGGACGCAATGACCACCTGCGTGACGCAATGGCGCGAGCAAACCCGTGGCCGCATGGTGATCGACTACGTGATCCCCGACTACTACGCGCGCCGCCCCAAGGCCTGTATGGGTGGCTGGGCGCAGCGCTTCCTCAACGTGATGCCGGACGGCACCCTGCTGCCCTGTCACGCCGCTCAGACGCTGGCGCACCTGCAGTTTCCGCGCGTGCCGCACAGCACCCTGCACGCCGCCTGGTACCAGTCGCCAGCCTTTGCCGCCTACCGCGGCAGCAGCTGGATGCCGGAGCCCTGCGGCGGCTGCGAGCACAAGGAACGTGACTTCGGCGGCTGCCGCTGCCAGGCGCTGGCGCTGGCCGGCAGCGCCGACACGCTGGACCCGGTGTGCGAACGCTCGCCGCAGCACGAGCACGTCGTCACCCTGGCGCGGCGCGAAGCGCAGCTGGGCGAACAGCCGTATACCCTGCGCAGTTTCTCCTTCAGCGCCTGACAGCGCATGCGGCCAACCTTGTGCCGCGCTGAAACAAAACCGCCCGGCCGCAACAAGCGACCGGGCGGTTTTTCATCGGCAAGGGTTGGCCGCAAGCCTTAGAACCTGTTTACGCTCTCGCGAGCTAGAGCGAGATCGTAAACAGGCTCTTACTTGAGCGGAATCTTCAGCGCCGCCGGCACCGGCACCGCTGTCACGCTGTTCTTCGGGCTGCCGTCGATCAGGCGGTCGGAATACACCAGGTACACCAGGGTATTGCGGCGGGCATCCACCATGCGCACCACCCGCACGTGCTTGAACAGAATCGACGCGCGCTCAGTGAATACCTCGTCCTCCTGCGGCAGCGGCCCCTTGAAGGCAATCTGCCCCACCTGGCGGCAGGCCACCGACGCCTCGGCCTTGTCCTCGGCCAGCCCCAGCGCGCCGGACACACCGCCGGTTTTCGCCCGCGACAGGTAGCAACTCACCCCGCTAACCAGCGGGTCATCGAACACCTCTACCACGATCTTGTGATTGGGGCCAATCAGCTTGAAGGCAGTGGAGACATCGCCCACCTTCTCCGCCTGCGCCAGCAGCGGCAGCAACGCCAGTGAGATGGCACACAACCAGTGTTTCATGTCGCACTCCTTTACCGTTGCAGTGTTAACCGGGCAAGTATGCCGCATACCGGCCGACCACACGTACGGCATGACATTGCCGGTAAAGCACGAAGCGACAGAACGCAAAAAAGCCATCCGAGTGGATGGCTTTTTTGTCTGAAACCGGTTCTTTGGTCGGGGCGAGAAGATTCGAACTTCCGACCCCCTGCACCCCATGCAGGTGCGCTACCAGGCTGCGCTACGCCCCGACGAAAGAGGGGACAATTATAGGCAATGAATCAATTCTTGCCAAGCGAGATATCCAGCCAATCAACCAGCGACTGCAACTCCGCCCGCACCTGCTGCGCGGTCATCGGCGCCGGTTCATCGCTGGACAGGCGCTGGCGCGCACCGTGCAGGGTGAAACCGTCGTCATACAGCAACTCGCGGATGCGACGCACCAGCAACACTTCGGCATGCTGGTAGTAGCGGCGGTTACCGCGACGGGTAACGTTGCGCAGCTCGGAGAATTCCTGCTCCCAGTAGCGCAGTACGTGTTGCTTCACACCGGTCAGCTCGCTGACCTCTCCAATGGAGAAGTAGCGCTTGGCCGGGATCGGCGGCAGCTCAGCCTTGTTTGTCGGCATGATAGAGTTCAACCATTCCCTTGAGTTTCTGGCTAGCGTGGAAAGTTACCACGCGGCGTGCAGTGATGGGAATCTCTTCGCCGGTTTTCGGATTGCGGCCCGGGCGCTGCGGTTTATCACGCAACTGGAAGTTGCCGAAACCGGACAGTTTGACGCTGGTGCCGGACTCCAGCGTGGCACGGATCTCTTCAAAAAACGATTCCACCATGTCTTTGGCTTCGCGCTTGTTCAGGCCCACTTTATCGAACAGCAAATCGGCCAACTCGGCCTTGGTCAAAGTCATGACAATTCCTCACTACAAAACAGATGCTTGAACTCGCCACCCGCACCGCGCGGGTGGCTTAACAGATAACAATCGGGGGGACGATGCTCAGGCGCGCAACTCGGCACCGCAGGCCTGGGCGGCAGCCAGCATGGCGGCCACGCCCTGCTCCACTTCCTCGTCCACCAGGGTACGGTCGGTCGCCTGCATGATGATGCGCAGTGCCAGGCTCTTGCTGCCGTCCGCCACGCCCTTGCCGCGGTACACGTCGAACAGCGCCAGTTCGCGCACGAACTCCGGGGCAGCGGCCAACATCGCCTGCTGCAGGCTGGCCAGCATCACCTCCTCGGCAACCACCAGCGCCAGGTCACGACGCACCGGCTGGAACTTACTGACCGGCTGCATGGCGATGCGGCGGCTTTGTTCTACCACCTCGGCAGCCAGCTCGAACAGCACCGGCGCGGCGCTCAGGCCGTAAGCCTGTACCCAGCGTGGATGCAGTTCGCCGACATGGCCGATCACGGCGCCATCCAGCACCACTTCGGCGCAACGGCCCGGGTGGAAGGCCGGGTGCTCGCCCTTGCGGTACTCGGCCACGCGCGGGTGCAGCAGTGCTTCCACCTCGGCCTTGGCATCGTAGAAATCCACGCGCTCGGCCTTGCTGGCCCACTGTTCGGCCACGCGGCTGCCATAGGCCAGGCCGGCGACCCGTTCCGGCTGCTGCACGCTGCCGTCAGCCTGTTTCAGGAACACGCGGGCGATCTCGAACACGCGCACTCTGCTGTGCTTGCGGTTGAGGTTGGCTGCCAACACATCCACCAGACCGCCGATCAGGCTGGAGCGCATCACGCTCATCTGGCTGGCAATCGGGTTCAGCAAGCGTACCGGGTCGTTGTTACCGGCAAAATCACGCTCCCACTTTTCTTCCACGAAGGCATAGCTGACGATTTCCTGGAAATCGCGGCCAGCCAGCAGGCGACGCACTTCGCTACGCGGGCGCAGGGTTTCCGGCTGCGGTAGCATCGCCAGGCCGGCACGCGGCGCGTCGGACGGAATGGTGTCGTAGCCGTATACGCGAGCGATTTCCTCGATCAGGTCCTCTTCGATGGCAATGTCGTAGCGGAAGCTCGGCGCCTCCACCACGAAGCCGTCTTCCACCGCATCGAACACAAAGCCCAGGCGGGTGAAGATGGCTGCGATCTGCTCTGCGGCCAACGTTACGCCCAGCACCTTGGCTACACGCGCGGTGCGTACCTTGACGCGGTTGCGCGCTGGCAGTTCGGCCACGGTTTCCACCAGTGGGCCGGCCACGCCGCCACAGATTTCCAGCGTCAGCGCGGTGGCGCGTTCGATGGCATCCTGCTGCAGCTGGAAGTCCACGCCACGTTCGTAGCGATAGGAGGAATCGGAGCCAAAGCCCAGCTCACGCGCCTTGCCGGCGATGATGTCCGGGTTGAAGAACGCACTTTCGAAGAAGATGTCGCTGCTGGCGGTGATCACGCCGCTGTCCAGCCCACCCATGATGCCGGCAATGGCCAGCGGTTTGCTGTCGTCGGCAATCACCAGCAGTTCCGGCGTCAGTGCCACTTCTTTTTCGTTCAGGCACACCAGTTTTTCGCCGTCGCGGGCAAAGCGCACGTTGATGCCACCATCCAGCTTGGCCAGATCGAAGGCATGCATCGGCTGCCCCTGCTCCAGCAGCACGTAGTTGGTGATGTCGACGATGGCAGAAATCGAGCGCAGGCCGGAGCGTTCCAGGCGGCGACGCATCCATTCCGGCGTCGTCGCGGCGGCATTGACACCCTTGATGACACGGCCGATGTAGCGGCCGCAGGCGTTGGCCGCATCAATGCGGATCGCGCGCTTATCGTCACACTGCGGGGTTACCGCGCTGATGACGATCGGCGCCAGCGGTGCGCCGGTGAGCGCAGCCACTTCGCGGGCGATACCGCGCAACGACAGGCAGTCGGCACGGTTGGGAGTAATTTTCAGGGTGAACAGCGCGTCGTCCAGGCCCAGGTAGTCGCGGATGCTCTGTCCGACCGGGGCATCGGCCGGCAGCAGCAGCAGACCGTCGGCCTCGTCCGGTACGCCCAGTTCCTTGCCGGAGCACAGCATGCCGCCGGACTCCACGCCACGCATCTTGGTAGGTTTGATCTTGAAATCGCCCGGCAGGATGGCACCCGGCAGTGCGCACGGGATCTTCACCCCGACAGCCACATTCGGCGCACCGCAGACGATCTGGATCAGCTCGCCGGTACCGGCATCCACCTTGGTTACGCGCAGGCGGTCGGCGTTTTCGTGCTTCACGCATTCTTTGACTTCGGCGATCACCACGCCGCTGAAGGCCGGTGCGGCCTGCTCGACTTCTTCCACTTCCAGCCCTGCCATGGTCAGCAGGTAGGACAGCTCGTCGGTGGACAGCGACGGATTAACCCAGCTTCTCAGCCATTGTTCGGAAAATTGCATTGCTTCGGTCTCCGCGCGCTCAGTTGAATTGCTTGAGGAAGTTCAGATCGTTCTCGAAGAACAGGCGCAGATCGTTGACGCCGTAACGCAGCATGGCAAAGCGATCCAGGCCAATGCCGAAGGCAAAGCCGGTGAACTGTTCCGGATCAATGTTCACATTGCGCAGCACATTGGGGTGCACCATGCCGCAGCCGCCCACTTCCAGCCAGCCACGCTCGCCCAGCACGTCGATCTCGGCGGACGGCTCGGTAAACGGGAAGAAGGACGGGCGGAAACGCACCTGCAGGTCGTCACGCTCGAAGAAGCGGCGCAGGAAGTCGGTAACGGTGGCTTTCAGATCGGCGAAGCTGACGTCGCGGTCGATCCACAGGCCCTCCATCTGATGGAACATCGGCGAGTGGGTGGCGTCAGAATCCACGCGGTACACCCGGCCCGGGGCCACGATCTTGATCGGCGGCTGGTTGTCCAGCATGTAGCGCACCTGGATCGGGCTGGTATGGGTACGCAGCACGTCGCCACCTTCCACGTAGAAGGTGTCCTGCATGGCTCGCGCCGGATGGTTTTCCGGGATGTTCAGCGCCTGGAAGTTGTGGAAATCGCTTTCGATTTCCGGACCGTCGGCCACGGCAAAGCCTAGGGTGGCGAACAGCTCGGTGATGCGCTCCAGCGTCAGCGTCACCGGGTGCAGACCGGACGGCAGTTGGCCGCGGCCGGGCAGCGACACGTCCAACGCTTCTGCCGCCAGTTGCTGCTCCAGCTTGGCGTTGTTGATGCCGTCGCGCACTTCGTTATGGCGGCTTTCGAATGCCTGCTTGGCCGCATTAATAGCGGCGCCGGCGGTCTTGCGCTCTTCCGGCGACAGCTTGCCCAGCTGCTTGAGCAGCTCGGTCATCGCACCGCTCTTGCCGAGATAGCGGGCTTTGACCTGTTCCAGTTCCACGAGGTCTGTCACGGTGTCGAGTGCCGCCAGACCTTCCTTCAGAATCACGTCAACATTGCTCATGGGTCGCACCAGTATGCGTAAGAAAACTGACCGGAACGTTGGCCGCTCGAATCAGCACTCTTCGGGGGAAGATCGAAAAAAAAGGGAGGCATCAGCCTCCCTTTCAGATGTCCTGCGATTAAGCGAGGGCGGCTTTCGCTTTCTCAACGATGAGAGCAAATGCCGGCTTGTCGAACACGGCCAGGTCGGCCAGGACCTTACGGTCGATTTCGATCAGAGCCTTTTTCAGACCGTTCATGAACTTGCTGTACGGCAGGCCGTTTTCACGAGCAGCTGCGTTGATACGAGCAATCCACAGTTGACGGAACTGACGCTTTTTCTGACGACGGTCGCGGTATGCATATTGACCGGCTTTCATCACCGCCTGTTTGGCGATGCGATAGACGTTCTTGCGACGGCCGCGATAGCCTTTCGCCAGGGCTAGGATTTTCTTGTGACGAGCACGTGCGGTTACACCGCGTTTTACGCGTGGCATTTATTCAGTCTCCTTATGCGTAGGGCATCATGGCGCGAACAGAGGCCATGTTAGTAGCGTGTACCATGGTGGTACCGCGCAGCTGACGCTTGCTCTTGGTGGTCTTCTTGGTCAGGATGTGACGCTTGAAGGCCATGGAGCGCTTAACGCCGCCGTTACCCAGCACTTTGAGACGCTTTTTCGCGCTCGACTTGGTTTTCATCTTCGGCATGGAAATCTCCTGCTGAATTTTCGTTAGATTAGACACAGGGTGGCCATCGGCACTTGAAACCACTGCGTCACGCTTTTGTGCAAGCCTTGCGGCCTACAAAATCAACACGGCAGGCGAGCCTGCCGTGCGGAAGTCGATGATTATACCCGATTATTTCTTTTTCGGGGCAATCATCATGACCATTTGGCGACCTTCCAGTTTCGGGAACTGTTCTACGGTGCCAACCTCGGCCAGATCAGCCTCTACTCGCTTGAGCAAGGCCAGACCGATGTCTTGGTGCGCCATTTCACGGCCACGGAAACGCAGCGTGATCTTGGCCTTGTCGCCTTCACCCAGGAAACGGATCAAGTTGCGCAGCTTGACGTTGTAGTCACCGTCGTCGGTACCCGGGCGGAACTTGATTTCCTTGATCTGTACCTGCTTCTGCTTCAGCTTGGCTTCATGCTTTTTCTTGGACTGCTGGTATTTGAACTTACCGTAGTCCATCAGTTTGCATACCGGCGGCTGGGCAGTCGGAGAAATCTCCACCAGATCCACGTCACGTTCCTCGGCCAGCGCCAGTGCTTCACGCACGCTGACGATGCCAAGCTGTTCGCCTTCTTCACCTACCAGGCGGATTTCACGAGCGGTAATCTCGCCATTGATCCGCGATTCGCGTTCCTGAGCTATAGCTGTTACTCCTTAAAAAATTCGAATTGGCCGCACGACAATCAGTGTTGCGTCAGTGCTGCGTTCAGATGCTGCACAAAGGCGTCCACCGACATCTGGCCCAGGTCTTCACCACGGGCACGCACGGCCACCAAGCCCCCTTCCATTTCCTTGTCGCCGATAACGACTTGATATGGAAGCTTTTGCAGGCTGTGTTCGCGGATTTTATAGCCGATCTTTTCGTTCCTCAAGTCAAGATCGACACGGAAACCATGTTCACGCAGTTTTGCCGCCACTTGCTCGGCATATTCGGCCTGGTTGCTGGTGATATTCATCACCACCATCTGCACCGGCGCCAGCCACAACGGGAAGGCACCAGCGTGGTTTTCGATCAGGATGCCGATGAAACGCTCCAGCGA
>CAMLGD010000158.1 GCA_946479405.1 uncultured Vogesella sp. | reverse complement strand
TGGTGGATTTTGCCAAGGTGGCCAACGCCCCGTGGTTCGCGGCGCCGGTTTTCCACAGCCCGGAAGTGAACTGGGCCGCGGCGCTGTTCATGCTGCCGGTGGCGATTGCCCCGGCCATCGAACACATCGGCGGCGTGATGGCCATCGGCGGCGTGACCGGCAATGACTACACCAAGACCCCGGGTCTGCACCGCACCCTGGCCGGCGACGGCTTGGGCGTGTGCCTGGCCGGCCTGATCGGCGGCCCGCCGGTGACCACCTACGCCGAGGTAACCGGCGCGGTGATGATCACCCGCAACTTCAACCCGGTGGTGATGACCTGGGCGGCGCTGTTCGCCATCGCCATGGCGTTCTTCGGCAAGTTCAACGCGCTGCTGCAGTCGATCCCGATGCCGGTGATGGGCGGCATCATGGTGCTGCTGTTCGGCACCATCGCTTCCATCGGCCTGAAGACGCTGATCGAGGCCAAGGTGGACCTGATGGAGCCGCGCAATCTGGTGATCATCTCGGTGGTGCTCACCGCCGGTATCGGCGGTCTGGAGCTGAAATTCGGCAGCTTCGGCCTGGCCGGTGTCGGCCTGTGCTCGCTGCTGGCCATCGTGCTGAACCTGATCCTGCCAAGCAAGTCCGCCAGCCACGACGGTATCGTGGAAGGCCAGGACGTGTGACGCGTGCGGCCAATGTTGGCCGCAGGTTGTCCGTAGCAAAGAAAAACCCGCCAGCAGTGGCGGGTTTTTCTTTGTGCCGGCTGGCGGGTCAGGCGGCGATCACGCGCAGGCTCAGCGCCGGGGCGCCTTGCTCGGCAATCGCCAGCAGGCGGTCGATATTGGGGTGCTTGCCGGGAAAGGCACGCGCATCGGCGGTGTGTTCGGCGTACAGCGCCAGACCTTCGCTGGCGGCGGCCTGATCGATTTGGCCAAAGCGCTGGCCCAGCGCGTGATACAGGCGCACCGAACCGGCGGTGCCAGGGCGGTTTTCCAGCCGTGCCACGCTGTTGCCGGCGGCATCCAGCAGTTCTACGGCGGCAATGCCATCAATGGCGGGCAGGGTGGCAAGGTTGTCGGCAAAAGTCATCTGTCAGCTCCAAGGTAGAAATCAGCCGCCAATTGTTTCATATGTCGCCAACAGTGGCGACGGGCTGGCGCTTACAATGCAAACAGGATGGCAAGAGGCCAAAGGGGCAAGCATGGGACGATGGCGCGGAAAGTGGCTGCTGTGGGCATTGCTGGCAGCGCTGCTGTTGGCCGCAGTCTGGTGGTGGATGCGGCCACCGGCGGTGAGCGTGCTGCGGCTGCGTGCCAGCACGGTGCAGTACAGCGTGGTGAGTACCGGCCGGGTGGCGGCGCAGCAGGAAAGCACGCTCTCCAGTACGGTGACTGGCCGGGTGATTGCTACCCCGGTCGAGGAGGGCGCCAGCGTGCGCGCCGGCCAGGTGTTGCTGCGGCTGGAGCCGGAAGAGTTGCAGGCGCTGCAGGCGCAGGCGGCGGCACAGTTGGCCGCGGCGCGCGCCAATCTGCAGGACGCGCAACGGCAGTGGCAGCGCCAGCAGCAGCTATTTGCCCAGGGCTTTGTCAGCCAGGCGGCGCTGGATAGTGCGCGGCTGGCGCGTGATGCCGCCAATCAGAGCGTCGCGCAACTGCAGGCGCTGCAGCAGCAATACCTGGCGCGGCTGGGGCAGAGCGAGTTGCGCGCACCGGCCGATGGCGTGCTGCTGCGCCGCGAGGTGGAGGCCGGCGATGTGCTGACCGCCGGCAAGGCCGCATTGCTGTTTGCTTCTGCCGGCCGGCAGCGGGTGTTGCTGGATCTGGACGAACGCGATGTCGGCCGGCTGGCGGTGGGGCAGCAGGCGGCGGTGCTGGCCGATGCGTATGCCCGGCAACCGTTGGCCGCACGCGTCAGCCGCGTGGCGGCGCAAGTGGATCAAAACAGCGGCACGCTGGAGGTGGAGCTGCAGCTGCTGCAGGTGGCGCCATTTCTGAAAAGTGGCATGACGGTATCGGCTGAAATCCGCACCGGCCAAGCGCAGCAGGCCTTGCTGCTACCGGCGGGCGCGGTGCGCGATGGCCGCGTGGCGGTGGTGCAGCAGGAGCGCTTGCGTTGGCAGCCGGTGCGCACCGCCCCCGCCGTGGCCGGACAGCTGCCGGTGGAGTCCGGCTTGCGGGCCGGCGAGCTGGTAGTGGTGCCGGCGCCGCTGCTGGATGATGGCCAGAGCGTGCGGGTGCTGCCATGAGTTTCGTGTGGACAGTGGCGTGGCGCCTGCTGCGCGAAGGTCGTTTCCAGTCCGTGCTGATTCTCGGCGGGGTGTGCATCGGCGTGGCAGTGGTGGTGTACATCACCGCCATCGTCAACGGCCTGCAGGCCACGATCGTCGAACGCACGCTGTCCAGCCAGGCGCATGTGGTGCTGCGGCCGGCGGATCGCGACAATCTGCCGGTGCTGCGGGTGCCGGCAGGGACCGTCGCGCTGGCCGATATCCGCAAGCGCACCCAGCGCGAAAACACCATCGCCAACTGGAGCCGGTTGTTGAATGTGGTGAAGGCGACACCGACGGTGACCGCCGCGGCGGCGATGGCGGCTGGCCCCGGCGTGGCGCAGCAAGGCGGGGTGCGCAAGTCGGTGACGCTGATGGGGGTGAATCTGGCGGACTATCAGCAGGTGGTACGGCTGGACAACAAGCTGGTCAGCGGTCAGCTGCAGTTGGGTAGCGATCAGGTGCTGATCGGCAAGGAGCTGGCCGCCGATCTGGGGCTGACGCCGGGCAGCCGCCTGCGCCTGCAATCGGCCAGCGGCACGCAGGATTCGGTGCAGGTCAGCGCGGTGCTGGATTTTGGCATCAAGGATCTCAATCGCCGCTGGGTGCTACTGCCGCTGCGCAGCGCGCAGAATCTGCTTGGCTACCGGCTGGATATCACCGAAATCTATGTCAGAACCAGCAATTTGAATGCGGCGGAAACGCTGGCGGCCAACTTGTCGGTTGCCACCGGGCTGACCGCCGACAGCTGGCAGTCCAGCAACGGCCAGCTGGTGACGGCGCTGAAAAGCCAGCGCGCCTCCAGCCTGATGATTCGCGTGTTTGTGACTTTTGCCGTGGCGCTGAGTATTGCCAGCGTGCTGGTGGTGTCGGTGGTGCAGCGTCAGCGCGAGATCGGCATTCTGCGGGCGATGGGCACACCGGCCTCGCGCATCCTGGGGGTGTTTTTGCTGCAGGGGGGGATTGTCGGCCTGGTGGGGTCGGTGTTCGGCTCGCTGCTGGGCGGTGGTCTGGCGGTGGGTTTTACCCATATTGCCAAGACGGAAGATGGCAGCCCCTTGTTTCCGGTGGTGCTGGATAGCGAGCTGTTTATCAGTACCGCGCTGATTGCCTTTGCCGTGGGGGTGCTGGCGGCATTGATGCCGGCCTTGCGCGCGGCGCGGCTGGACCCGGTGGAGGCGATTCGTGGCTGATGTATTGCTGCTGCAAGGCGTGCGCAAATCCTATGGTGGCGGTGCTTCGCCACGAGTGGAGGTGCTGCACGGTATCGACATGGCGCTGCAAGAGGGCAGCTTTGCCGCGCTGACCGGGCCGTCCGGCTCCGGCAAGTCCACGCTGCTGAACATCATCGGCCTGCTGGAGTCGCCCACCGAAGGCGAGCTGCGCATGGCCGGTACCCTGAGCAGCGGGCTGGATGATGCTGCGCGCACTGCGCTGCGCAATCGCTACCTGGGGTTTATCTTCCAGTTTCACCATTTGCTGCCGGCGTTCAGCGCCGAGGAAAACGTGTTGATGCCGATGCTGGCCGGGGTTGGCCGCATCAACCGTGACGACCGCGCCCGCGCCAGCATGCTGCTGCAGCGGGTTGGGCTGGCGGAGCATGCTCACAAGCGCCCGCTGCAGCTGTCCGGCGGCCAGCAACAGCGGGTGGCCATCGTGCGGGCGCTGATGAACCGGCCGCGGCTGGTGCTGGCAGACGAGCCGACCGGCAATCTGGACACCCAGACCGCCGCCGAGGTGTTTGGCCTGCTGCACGAGCTGAACCGCGAAGAGGGCACCACGTTTCTGATTGTGACGCATGATCCGCGGCTGGCAGATACCTGCCAGCACCAGTTCAAGCTGCTGGATGGTCGTTTGCTGTAAAGCGTACGGCGCACCGCCGAGTTGGTGCCGGCAACAAGTTGGCCGCATGCGCCGCGCGGCTCACTCCAGCGCGCCGACCCAGTGCCCGCTCAGGGTGGCAAACATGCCCGGCACTTGTTCGATCGGACCGGAGAGAGTGAAGTTATTGCTGTCGCGCATCAGGTGGCCGCTCAGTGCCAGCAGATAGTGGCTGGCCGGGCCGAACAGGGTGTGCGGTGCTTCCGGGTTGCGCTGTACATCCAGCCGCACGGCGACGTGTTCGCCAGACAGTAGCAGCCTGCCCTGGTAGCGGGCGTTGTGGTCATTACCGTTAAGGTGCTGCTCTTCCACCACCCATTGCCCTTCGCTGAATTGCCCGTCACTGGTGGCCAGGCGGACTTGATAAATGCCGCTGAGCATAACTGTCTCCTTGTTGTGTACTGGATGCAGCCATCAGGCTGCTATCTGTTTCAACTTAGACCACGGCGACAGGCTGCGGTATCAATAAGACTACGGCGGGGCCAGCAAAAAACAGGGCAGCCCATGGCTGCCCTGTTTTTTTGCCGGCAAGTGTTGTTCAGCGCAGCAGAAAGTCTACGGCGATGCCGGCAAAAATCACTGCACCTACGCGGTTGTTGTCCAGAAACGCCTTGAAGCACAGCTTGCGGTCGCGGGTGCGGATCTCGCTGTATTGCTTGGCGATCAACAGGCAGGAGAGCAGCAGCGACAGGTAGTACGCCCAGCCCAGCCCCTGGTCCAGCCCCAGCAGCGTCATCATCGCGATGAACACACAGTGGCACAGCATGATGGCGGCCACGTCGTAGTCGCCAAAGGTGATGGCTGAAGTGCGGATGCCGATTTTCAGATCATCCGGCTTGTCGGCCATGGCGTAGGCGGTGTCGTAGGCCACCGTCCACAAAAGGTTGGCCGCCAGCAGCCACCAGGCGGTGGCCGGTACCTGGCCGGTCTGCGCGGCATACACCATGGGAATGCCAAACGAGAACGCGATGCCGAGATAGGCCTGCGGAATCGGGAAAAAGCGCTTGGTAAACGGATAGGTCGCTGCCAGCAGTACGGCCGGGACGCTCATCAGCAGCGTCAGACCATTGAGTGGCAGAATCAGCAGCAGGCTAAGCAGCGCCAGTGCGGCGGCCAGCAGCAGCGCTTCTTTTTCGCTTACCGCACCACGGGCGAATGGGCGCTGGCTGGTGCGTGCCACGTGCAGATCAATATGGCGATCGGCATAGTCGTTGATCACGCAGCCGGCGGAGCGCATCAGAAAGGTGCCTACCACGAATACCACCAATATCAACGGGCTGGGCCGGCCGCTGGATGCGAGCCACAGCCCCCACAACGTGGGCCATAACAGCAGCAGGGTGCCGATTGGTTTGTCCACCCGCATCAGCTGGCCATACACCTGCAGGCGGTCGTGCATTGTGGCGTGAGTCATGTCAGGTATTTCTCCAGGGCAGGCAAGAACACTTCGCACACCAGTAGTGGCGAATCCTGCAGTTGAAACCGGCAGCGGCGCGCCAGCAGGCTATCGACCGGGCGGGTATGGGCTGCAGCCAGGCGATGCAGACCGTGCGGCGGCTGCACCGCGGCAAACTGCAGTGCATCGCGCTGCAGTGCCGGCAGGCCGCCAAACAGGGTCAAGCCCAGCGAACGCGCGCCGCGCTCCAGTATCGGACGCCACACCTGGCAATCCAGGCGGGTAACGCTGCGGGCGACCACCACGGGTTCCCCCGCTAGTGTCAGGCAGACCTGTCTGGCATACACTGCTGCCTGTGCATTAAGCTGTAGTAGCGCTTGCTCGTCGGGCAAGGCTCTGTCTTCGCCTTGCGCCAGTACTTGTACGGCAAAAGGTTGGCCGCTTGCCATCAGGTATTCGGTGAGTGAGCCTTGTGTGCCGATACAGGCTGCCAGCGCGCCTTGCGGCAGGGGCAGTGTGTCGGTCCAGAGGGGTAAGGTAGTCATGGCGCGCATTATGCCAAAACGCGCTCGCTGCTGTCCCCGTCATTGCGGTCAAGTTGCCGCACTAGCTTGTAATCCGACCATATCATGATCGAAACCTTTATCTGGCTGTTGGGCTTCCAGTTTACCGGCGAAGTGCTGGCGCGCAGCCTGGGGCTGCCGGTGCCGGGCGCCGTTATCGGCATGCTGCTGCTGTTCATCACGCTGGTGTTGCGCCAGGGAGTGCCGGCTGCGCTGCGGCAGAATGTGCCTACGCTGATGACGCATATGTCCTTGCTGTTCATCCCGGCCGGGGTCGGCATCCTGGCATTCTGGCCGTTGCTGTCCGCACATCCGCTGGCGATGACGGCGGTGCTGCTGCTGGCAACCTTGTCGACATTCCTGATTACCTTGCTGGCCATGCATTGGCTCAGCCGCACGCGGGAGAAAAAGCCATGAATGGCAGTGTGCTGGACTGGATGCGCCATTCACCGCTTACCGGCGTGTTGCTTACTCTGCTGGCCTACCGCATCGCGCTGATATTCAGCCGTCGCTACCACGGCCATCCGCTGGCCAATACCGTCTTGCTGGGGGCGGCTATCGTGGTCTTGTCGCTGTTGGCACTAGGGATGAATTTCCAGCAGTACTTCCTGGGCGCCGGTTTTATCCAGTTTTTGCTGGGGCCGGTCACAGTGGCCTTGGCCATCCCGCTGTATAACAATCTGGGGCGCTTGCGTCGCAACGCTGCCACCATTCTTTTCTGCATCCTGCTGGGTAGTGTGGCGGGGGTGGTGACGGCGGTGCTGTGCGGCCAATTGTTCGGCCTGCCGCATCAGGTGTTGCTATCGCTGGCACCGCGCTCGGTAACGACCCCCATCGCCATGGGGGTGGCTGAAGTCTTGGGCGGCATCCCGGCACTGGCGGCTACCTTTGTGATTGTCACCGGTATCATCGGTGCCATCTTTGCCCGGCCGTTGGCAAAATTATGCGGGGTAAAGGACGACGTAGTGCTGGGCGTGGCGACGGGTGTGGCGGCACACGGTATCGGCACTGCCCGGGTATTCCAGTTATCGGAAACTGCCGGCGCATTTGCCGGTCTTGCCATGGGCATGACCGGCCTGTTTACCGCTTTGCTGGCTCCGTTGCTGGTGCATTACCTATTGCCGTAATGCAGCGGTGGCATACTGCCACGTAGATAACAATAACGAGGAATGAGTTATGGATCTGATCCTATGGCGTCACGCCGAGGCAGAAGAGGGTAGTGATGATCTGGCGCGGGCCTTGACGCATCGAGGGCGTCAGCAAGCCAGCAATATGGCGCACTGGCTGCGTACACAGCTGCCGGATGGTTATCGGTTACTGGCGTCGGAAGCGCGTCGCTCGCAGCAGACCGCGGCGTTGCTGGCCAAGAGCTACGAAGTCCTGCCAGCGTTGAATCCGGATGCCAGCGTCGAGCAGGTTCTGCAGACCATCAACTGGCCGGCGGTGGGGCAAACTATCGTGCTGGTGGGGCATCAACCTTATATTGGCAGGTTGGCCGCCAGTGTCATGTCGGAGCAGCCGTTGTTGTGGAGCGTGAAGAAAGGCGCCATCTGGTGGCTCAGCCATCGCGAAAAGCACGGCATCGAACAGGTGCGTTTAAAAGCCATGCTGACACCGGCACTGCTGGAATCCATGCGCTAAACAGTGTGCAAAGCAAAAAGGTTGGCCGCGGCCAACCTTTTTTACATTTTCCGGTCGTTACAGATCAACGACTTGTCGACTTTGTCGGGTTTTCTGC
>CAMLGD010000157.1 GCA_946479405.1 uncultured Vogesella sp. | reverse complement strand
CGGCCAGCCGCGACAGCACATTGGTTTCGCGGCCGCTGGCAATCACCGTGGCGGCGCCACTGCGCGCGGCGCGCTTGGCGGCGATGATCTTGGTGTACATGCCACCGGTGCCGACACTGGAGCCGGCGCCACCGGCCATGGCTTCCAGCTGCGGGGTACCGGCCTCGGCTTCGTACACGAACTGTGCATCAGGATCCTTGCGCGGGTCGGCGGTGTACAGCCCGCGTTGATCGGTGAGGATCACCAGCGCGTCGGCTTCGATCAGGTTGGTCACCAGCGCACCCAGGGTGTCGTTGTCACCGAAGCGGATCTCGCTGGTCACCACGGTGTCGTTCTCGTTGATGATCGGTACCACGCCCAGGGTGAGCAGGGTGGCGATGGTGGTGCGGGCGTTGAGGTAGCGCAGGCGGTCGGACAGGTCTTCATGGGTCAGCAGTACCTGCGCGGTTTTCAAACCGTATTCGCGGAAAGCACTTTCATACGCCTGGCACAGCCCCATCTGGCCCACCGCGGCGGCGGCCTGCAGTTCATGCACCGCCTTCGGGCGCTTGCTCCAGCCCAGGCGCTGGCAGCCTTCGGCGATGGCACCGCTGGAAACCAGTACCACCTGTTTGCCGCGGCGACGCAATTCGGCGATTTCCGCCGCCCAGCGGGCAAGCGCGGCATGATCCAGACCCTTGCCGTCGTTGGTCACCAGACTGGAACCGACTTTGACCACGATGCGCGTGGCCGTGTGAATCACCGATTGCATCCGCACTGCTTCCTGTTGCTAAGAAAACGGAAGGCCAGTGTACCCGATTCAAGACGGCTGGTGCGCTGCGGCAGACAGGGCGCTGGGGCGGTATTCGACAAACTGGTGGCTGGCGGTCTGCAGCGACAGCGAGGTGCTGGAGATCACCTGGCGGCCCTGGCAGTCCAGCAGGTAAAACTCGCGCTGGCGCTGGTACTGGCGGTCCGGTATCACCAGCAGCGGCTGCTTGCCCGGCCGTGGCGAGGCGGGCAGACGCAGGGCCATGTGGTAGTGATCGTTGGGATGGGTCAGCAGCGGCAGCAACATCACCGCTTCCGGTTGCGGCCCTACCAGCTCGACGCCGCACTCGGTTTCCATCTGCTCGCCGCACAGGTTGACCCAGCGCACTACCGCCAGCTGCCACGGCTTGCCCGGATGACGCAGCAGCAGCAGCTCGCCGGCGCGCAGCGGGTGATATTGCGCTTCGCCGCGCAGCAGCATGCCGGAGGCGCTGGTGTTGACCACTTTCAGCCGTACCGGCAACGGTGGCGGTAGCCGCTGCAGCTTGCCGCGCAGGCCGTTGTCCGGCAGCAGTTCTTCCGGCAGCGCTTCGCCATTGGGGAAGGTCCAGGCGGCGCCATTGCTGATGAACCAGATGGTAGACAAGCTGCTGACCAGTTCGATTTCGTCGTCGCTGGGCTGGCGATTATGGCGGCGCTGAATCGAGCTTTGCCACTCCATGGTGAGATAGAGCACATGCTGGATTTCTTCTTCCAGCTCGAACGGGTTGTTCTGGTGGCGCGCCAGGTACTGCAGCTTCTGCAGCTTGCTTTTCAGCTCGGTTTCCAGCGCATGGGTATCGATCACCCAGATACCTTGTGCCGCCGGCATGTCCGGTGCTTCGCTGATGTAGCGCGGTGGCTGGTCGGCACTCGGTTGAAAGGCAAAGCTGCCGTGGCCGGTGGTCAGGTGATCAAGGTGCAGCAGGTCGAGCAGGTCGGCATGCTTGCGGATCAGCAACAGGGTGTAGTCGATCAGCGCCGGTGCCATGCGGTTGCTGGCGGTCATGCCCAGCAACAGGATCTGGCGATAGTAGTGCGCCGGACTCTTGGCCTGGCCGGGCAGTGGGGTGTTTTCCCAGCCTTTTTCCAGCGCATGGAAAAACAGGCGGTGACAATCGTGCCAGAAGCCCTCAGGCAGAGTGGTGTAGGTGCGCGCATAGAGAAATGCCATCTGTCGGGCACTGCGCATGGCCAGACACAGTGCTTCCGACTTGTACTTGTCCTGCACCAGCAGGCCGTGCTCCTCGCTGCGTTCCATTGCCAGCAGCTTGTAGCCGATGTGCAGCGCGGTGCCCAGCTGCTGCGCCAGCCGCGCGGCGTGGCGGGCCTTGTGCTGGGTGGTGAGCTCGCCGTTGGCGGCCAACCTTTCCAGCAGCGGCAGCAACAGCTTGTGTTCCTGGTGGTGGCGCTCCAGCAGTTTGGCGCGCTGTGCCGGCGTCAGCCGCACGCGGTTGAGCTGCTCCAGCGCCTGGCGCAGCTGCTCGGCGCATTCCAGTGGCTGGCTCAGTGGACGCTGTCGCAACCAGCTATCCAGTTGCGGCAGATCGGACATCGCCAGCGTGGAGTCCAGGTAGGTGGGGGCGATGGACAATTTCAGCATGCTCAACCTGTCGTTTTCGGTTTGTCTAAACGGCAGAGTTTACTGCCGTTTATGCAATTGGCAAATTGTGTTTAAGGTAAGGGCGTGTCCTGCTTGTTGCGCGTTACCGCACCATCCTGCCACAGCAGCGCCAGCACCTCCTGCGTACTGTCCGACAACTGCCGCATGTGGCAGTCTTCCAGCACATATGGCGGCATAAAGTACACGGTATTGCCGATCGGCCGCGTCAGGCAGCCGCGATCCAGCATGGCGCGGAAAAAGGCCTGGCTGAAGTCGCTGCGCGCATTATCCACATCAAACGCCCAGATCATGCCGCGCTGGCGGACATGATGAATGCCCGGCGTGGTATGCAGCCAGGCTAGATGTTGATTGAATTGCCCGGCCTTCTCGGCATTGCGTGCCAGCACATTTTCGTCTTCGAAAATGGCCAGTACTTCCAGCGCTGCCCGGCAGGCCAGGGCATTACCGGTATAGCTGTGCGAGTGCAAAAAGCCACGGCTTACGTCTTCATCGTAGAACGCGTTATAGATATCGTCGCCTGTCAAAACACATGAAAGCGGCAGATAACCGCCCGTGATGCCTTTGGACAAGCACAGAAAGTCCGGGTGGATACCCGCCTGTTCGCAAGCGAACAGGGTGCCGGTACGGCCAAAGCCGACGGCGATTTCATCGGCAATCAGGTGGACGTGATAGCGGTCGCACAACTCGCGCAGGCGGGTGAGGTAAAGCGGGTCATACATCAGCATGCCGGCGGCGCCCTGTACCAGCGGCTCTACGATGATGGCGGCGATGCTGGCGGCGTCGCGCTGGAACAGCTGCTCCACATCGGCAATGGCGCGCAGCGCCACATCGGCGGCGGTTTCGCCCGGCAGCGCCAGGCGCGCATCTGGTGAAGCCACACGCTGATTGTTCTGCAGCAGTGGCGCATAGGTGGCTGAAAACAGCGGCACATCGGTCACCGCCAGCGCACCCGCGGTTTCGCCGTGATAACTGTGCTGCAGGCCGACGAAGCGGTGCTTGGCAGGTTGGCCGCAATTGCGCCAGTAATGAAAGCTCATCTTCAGCGCGATCTCGGTGGCGCTGGCACCATCCGAGGCATAAAAGGCATGACCCAGTCCGCTTAGTTCGTGCAGTTTTTCCGACAGTTCCACTACCGGACGGTGGGTAAAGCCGGCCAGGATCACATGTTCCAGCGAATCCAGCTGATCTTTGATGGCATTTTTGATGCGCACATGATTATGGCCAAATAAATTTACCCACCATGAACTGATACTGTCGATATATCGTTTACCATCGAAATCCTCCAGCCACACGCCATCACCGCGTGCGATCGGGATGATGGGTAGCTGCTCATGACGTTTCATCTGCGTGCAGGGATGCCATACGGCGGAGCGGCTGCGTTGCAACCACTGGCTGGAAAGGTCCGACATGGAGTGCTCCTTACTGGTGTTGCGGCATGCTAGCAGAGCTTGTCGTTCATCCGGGTGACAAAAAACGGCACCGGCTGACAGTTAATGGCAAGCTTTTGTTCCTGGCGTTTGTTGTTTATATGTTTATTACATTGTCGTGATGCATTGCTCTGTCTGCGTATTGCGGGATGGAGATAGCGTCTGACAGACAGTTCGAACAGTCTGGCTTGGTAATTGCTGAATGGCTGGCACCGTCAGGTGCTTGCCCCAGGGAGAGTAGTAGATGCGGCGAAAGCAAGCGGGTTTTACCTTGATTGAACTGATGGTGGTGGTTGCCATCATCGGCATATTGGCGGCGATGGCCTTGCCGGCCTATATGGATTACACCCGTCGTGCCCATTTGACTGAGGCCTTTAATCTGGCCGGTCCGGTCAAAACAGCGCTGGAAGAGTATCACGCGGCTAATAATGCGTGGCCGGGTTCGAATGCTAGTGCTGGTTTGGCAGCTCCAAGTAGCTATTGGGGGCAGTCAGTGACTGAATTGCGGGTAATGACTTCTGGGACGGTATCGATTATCCGGATGCAGCTGAATGAAAAGGTGGTCAGCGGCGCCTATGTTTGGCTGCAACCGGATGCGGCAGTTTCTGGTTCTTATCGCTGGTCGTGCGGTGGTGACAATGATTTGACACAGCTATTGCCCTCCAACTGCCGGGGCTAATGGTTCGTTTTGAAATGGCAGTGATTCAGGAGAGTGACTTATGAAACGAGCCCAGCAAGGTTTTACCCTCATCGAACTGATGATCGTGGTGGCTATTATCGGTATTCTGGCTGCTATCGCCATTCCGGCATATCAGGATTACACCAAGCGTGCCCACGTATCGGAAGGTCTGCAATTGGCCGGTGCGGCCAAGACTGGTGTCGCTGAATATTTTTCAGCGAATGGCATTTGGCCGGATAGTAACGCGTCTGCTGGTTTGGCAAGCAGTCCGACTGGTAATGCGGTCAGCTCGGTAATCGTTGGCACTAGTGGCGTGATTACCATTACTTACAATGCGAAAGTGGCATTGAATGCTCTCGTTACTTTGGAGCCAGCTGCAGGTAGTGGCTCCATTACTTGGAAGTGTGCCGCAAGTGGTTCCGCGATGGACACCAAGTGGCTGCCGGCCAACTGCCGTTAATGTACGCTTGATGTTGGTGTAAAAGGGTGCTTCGGCACCCTTTTTTGATTGTTTTGGATATGTGATATGCGCTCATATTTTGCTTCGTGTTGCATGCTTGTTTGCCTGGCGTTCGCGGTAACAGTGCCTTTTTTTAATTATGCGCGCACGATACCCTCTGCCGATTGGTGGACGCATGCGTTAACGCTGGCCTTGCTGGGGGGGGCGCTATTTTCTGGACTGTTGGTCGCAAAACAAGACGAGAGTCCGCGTGCTTTACTTTGGTTGCTCGGTTGGTGGCTGCTGGTTTTTTTGCCGGCATTTATTCTGCGTTCTGGTAATGTTTATCAGCTGCCACTGTCGGAAGCTGGCGCGGTATTGCTGGTGGCGCTGGGGGCAGTACAAATCCACGGTATCCAGCACAAAATAGGGCGCGAAGTAGTGGTAACAGTATTAGCGACCAGTATACTGATTGCGGCGCTGTTACAGGCGCTGATCGGCTTTACCCAGTTGATGGGTATGACTTCGCTGGGCCATGGTTATCTGCTGGTTGACCCGTCTAGTCCTCGTAGCAACATCATGGGCAACTTTGGTCAGCGCAACCAGTTTGCCCAGTTTCTTAGCTGGGGTGTAATCGCGGCAGCCTACCTCAGCATGACCGGTCGCTTGCGTGTGTGGTTGGCCGTGCCTGCGATGGTGGTGTTATCGGTGGTGATGGCATGGTCTGGTGGCCGTTTACCGCTGGCCTATGCTGTCGCGATGGTGCTGGTGGCAATGGTGTGGTGGTGGCGATCCGGTGATCGTAAAGTGTTGTTCAGCCTGTTGGTCGGTGCGGGGTTGATCATTATTGCTCAGCTATTCGGCCATTACATTGCTTCCTGGCTGACTGGGCTCGAAGTTAATAGCGGCCTTGATCGTATCAATGATGCCGGTTTTGGTGCTCGCCGGCGGATAGAGTGGGAAAAAGTCTGGCAGATAGTTCAGGCGTATCCATGGTTTGGCGTTGGATTTAGCGGCTTTGCCTATCAGTCGGTATGGTTGGAGGCATTTGCCGGTTTGGGGAAAATCCCGGAAAACGCCTTGTTTACCCATAGCCACAACCTGGTTACCCAGCTATTGGCCGAGACGGGGATTCCGGCGACGCTGCTGGCGGCAATCGGGGTTACTGCTTGCCTGTTGCCATATTGGCGGCGTGATCAGGCGACACCGGAAAATGCCTTTCTGATTCTGATTGCTGCTGCCCTTCTCGGGCATTCCATGTTCGAATACCCACTGTGGTATTTACCGTTCCTGGCGATGTTTTTCGTGGTGTTGTCGCTGTCGCCGCAAACGGGTGTAAGTATCCCCGTCCGTCCGGCGTTACGCCGTGTCGGAACATTGCTGCTGTTGGTGGGTACGGTTTTCTACGTGGTCAGTGGCGCGAAGGCATTCACTTTCTTGCAGACCAGTGTTTTTCCTGGTGGCAACGCACAGACCAATCAGAAAAATATCGATGGTCTGGTAGCTCTCTCGCCCAATCTTTTCTGGTCTTATGAGGCGGAGTTGGGGCTGTCCAACTACCTGCAACCGTCCCATCACGATCTCGAGTTTAAGCGTCGGCACTACGAGCAGCTGGTGGCCTATCGTCCGTATCCCTTGCTGCTATGTCATCTGGCGATGCTGCGTAGCTGGTCTGGTGACCAGAACGGTGCGCGCGATGCCATGCTGATGGCGCTGGCTACTTTCCCCAAGGATGGCCCGCAACTGCTGTGGCGTTTGCGTGCGGCCAACGATCCATCACTACAGCCGCTTATCACGCTTGCCCAGATTTCTGTTACGGCACGGGAGCAAGGGGGAGATCTTGCCGCCGTTGAGGCAATTACCAAAGGCCTGCCGGTACGCGGCCCGCAGATTCCCGACCTGTCCCGTTTCCGCTAAGACATCGGCAATGGCAGGTGCCGCGACATGGTGGTATCGTGGCGCGGTTACAGATTGGCAGGCAGGTGAGGTTGGCATGATCAGGTGGAGCACGGTGCTGTTGCTGGTATTGGCTGCTATGGCCCAGGCGCAGGCAGTGGACGAGCAACTGCTGTCCGCACAGATGGCATTCCGCGCGGCGGATGGCCGCCAGCTGCAGGCCTTGAAACAGTTGCAGGCGGCTGAGCAGGCGCTGAAAGACGCTGAGCAGAAGCTGGCGAGCGCGCAGCAGCAGCTGCAGCAGAGCCAGCAGCAATTGCAGCAGGCCCAGGTTGGCAAGCAGGCTGCCGACGTCGAGCTGGAGCAGGCGACTCGCCAGTTACAGCAAGCCTGGCAACAGAAGGAAGCGGCACAATAAAAAACCGGGGCGTGCCCCGGTTTTTTATTGCCACAGTCGTGGTGATCAGCCCTGCACGCCGTACTTGGCGCGGTAGGCGCTTACCGCTTCCAGGTTGGCCGCCAGTTCCGGGCTGCCGGCCAGGAAGCCCAGCAGATCGTTCAGATTGGCAATGGCCACCACCGGCAGATTGTAGTCGCGCGCCACTTCCTGCACCGCCGATAGCTCGCCGCTGCCGCGTTCCATGCGGTCCAGTGCGATGGCTACACCGGCCGGTTCGGCGCCGGCGGCGCGGATCAGCTGTACCGATTCGCGCACCGAGGTGCCGGCGGAGATCACGTCGTCGATGATCAGTACCTTGCCCTTCAGTGGTGCACCTACCAGGGTACCGCCTTCGCCGTGATCCTTGGCTTCCTTGCGGTTGTAGGCGAACGGCACGTTGCGGCCCTGCTCGGCCAGCGCCATCGATGCGGCGGCAGCCAGGATGATGCCCTTGTAGGCCGGCCCGAAGATCATGTCGAAGCTGAGGCCGCTGGCACTGATCGATTGTGCGTAGAAGCGCGACAGCTGCAACACGCTGTCGCCGTCATAGAACAGGCCGGCGTTGAAGAAGTAGGGCGAGG
>CAMLGD010000156.1 GCA_946479405.1 uncultured Vogesella sp. | reverse complement strand
GCCGCCGATGCGGCCGAACAGTTCACCCGCTCGCTGCACGAAACCGGCTTCGGCGTGCTGGTGAATCACCCCATTCCGCAGCAGCTGGTGGAGAAGATCTATAGCGACTGGCTGGCCTTCTTCGGCAGCGAGCAAAAGCACGACTTCGCCTTCTCGGTGGAAAAACAGGACGGCTATTTCTCGCCGGAGATCTCGGAAACCGCTAAGGGCCACACCCAGAAAGACATCAAGGAATACTTCCACATCTACCCGTGGGGGCGCATTCCGGCGCAGCTGAAAGACGACGCCATGCGCTACTACGATACCGCCAACACCCTGGCGGCCGAGCTGCTGACCTGGGTGGAGCAGTACACCCCGGCCGACATCGCCCAGCACTACAGCGAGCCGCTGTCCGGCATGATCAGGGGCAGCAACAAGACCCTGCTGCGCGTGCTGCGCTACCCGCCGCTGACCGGCAATGAGCCGGCCGGCTCGCTGCGCGCCGCCGCGCATGGCGACATCAATCTGCTCACCATCCTGCCGGCGGCCAACGAGCCGGGCCTGCAGGTGCAGGACATGAACGGCAACTGGGTGGATGTGCCGTGCGACTTCGGCATGCTGATCATCAATATCGGCGACATGCTGTGCGAAGCGTCGCGCGGCTACTACCCGTCCACCCAGCACCGCGTGGTGAACCCGACCGGCGAGGGCGCCAGCAAGAGCCGCGTGTCGCTGCCGCTGTTCCTGCACCCGCGCGACGAGGTGGTGCTGTCCGAGCGCTACACCGCCGGCGCCTACCTGAACGAGCGCCTGCGCGAGCTGGGCGTGAAGCTGTAAGCCAGCTGGCGGCCAACGTTGGCCGCAGACGCTAGGGAGACCACAAGGGCAGGCCGCGAGGCCTGCCCTTGGTGCGTGTTGGGCGGGTGACGCGGCACTATGTATCCGCAATGTGTAAAATCCGACACTTTGCGCTACAGGCGATCACCGCTTGGCGCCTACCTGCTTACCGGTTCCAATATGCTGGCCTTTCCCCGTCCTGCCGCTTCGGCGGCTTATCGTGCCGATATCGATGGCCTGCGCGCCATTGCCGTACTGGCTGTCATTGCCTATCACATCGGGGTGCCCGGTTTTCGCGGCGGCTTTGTCGGGGTGGACATCTTCTTCGTGATTTCCGGCTACCTGATCACCGGCCTGCTGCAGCAGGAGATCCTGCAGCACGGTCGGGTACGCTTTGCCGCCTTCTTTGCCCGCCGTATTCGACGGCTGGGTCCGGCGCTGGTGCTGGTCACCTTGTGTACCTTGCTGGCGGGCTATGTGGTGCTGTTGCCGGAAGCGGCCAATAACCTGGGACGGGAAGCCCGTGCGGTGGTGACCATTTCGGCCAACCATCATTTTCTCAAGCACGCGTTCGATTATTTCAATTCGGCCACCGACCTGAAGCCGCTGCTGCATACCTGGTCGCTGGCGGTGGAAGAGCAGTACTACCTGCTATGGCCGCTGTTGATGGTGGCCGCATGGCGACTGGGGCATGGCAGCCTGCAGGCTTTGCGCATCACGCTGGCCGCGGTGCTGCTGCTGTCGTTCGGACTGTGTCTGTATCTTTCCTGGCAGGACATGCCACGTGCCTTTTACCTGATGCCGGCACGGGCATGGGAGTTTGCCGCTGGTGGCCTGCTGGCGCTGGCACCAATGGCGCGTTGGCGCAGCGAAGGCGGGCTGGGGCTGCTGCTGGGTGGGCTGGGGGTGATGGTCACCGTTGGCAGCATCATGCTGTTTGATGAACGGCACATGGTGTTTCCGGGGTGGGCGGCGTGGCTGCCGGTGGCGGGTAGCCTGTTGTTGATTGCTGCTGGCGCACTGTCGCCGGCCAATGCCGTCAGCCGTTTGCTGTCGGCGCGGGTGATGACTGCGCTGGGCCTGCTGTCCTACTGCTGGTATTTGTGGCATCAGCCGCTGCTGGCACTGGGGCGCAGCTATGGGGTGGGCGAACGCGAACTGATGCGCGATGCGCTGTTGGGCGGCGGCCTGTCCTTGTTGCTGGCATGGCTGACTTACTGTCTGCTGGAGCAGCCCATCCGCCAGCGCCGCCTTGCCTGGTTTGGGCGCGATAACACCACCTTGTGGAGCGGCCTGGCGATGTCGGTGGCGGTATGGTTGGCCGCGACGGCCGCGATGTATCTGCCGGGCAAGTACCCGTGGCCGGGGCAGCGCCCCATCTTGCAGGTGAAGGCCGATGGCCCGGCAATACCGGCCGGCTGCGGGATGGCAGAAAACGGTACGCCGCTGGCGGCGCAGGCCCGTTGCCGCTTTGGCCCCGGGCTGGCTCCATTGCGGCTATTGGCATGGGGCGACTCGCATACCGACCATTCGCTTCCGATGTATCAGGCACTGGCAGAGTCTCAGGGTGTGGGCGTGCTGCGGCGGGTGTATCACGGCTGCCCACCCTTGCCGGATGTGGTGCCCGTGGGTGAGGGCAAGGTGCGCAGCTGGTGCCTCAATCACGCACGTGCGGTGCGACAGGAGCTGGCCCGGTTGGCGGCCAACGGCCTGTCCGGCGTGCTGATGAATGTACGCTGGAATGGCTATACCGCATTGCCGGTAGCGGGTAGCGCGGCCATTACCGGCCTGGTGGCGGTGGATGCCAGCGGCAAGGTGGCGATCAGCGGGCCGCTGCTGGCCGGTAGCGGCATGCTGGATCGTGCGCACTCCCTGCAATTGCTACAGCGCTCGCTGCAGCAACTGGCTGCCGATCTTGGCAAGCTCGGCCTCAAGCTGGTGTTGCTGGCGCCGGAGCCGGAATTCCGCCTGTCGGCACCGGAGTGCATCGTGCGACGTGGCGCCGCCGCGTGCAATATCAGCCGCCAGCAAGTGGATGCGCAGCGCCGCGACATCATGACCATTCTGCGGCAGGTCGCCGCGCAGCATCGCAATGTGCGGGTCTGGGATGCCATCAACCGTTTCTGCGATGCCAACACCTGCTATGCCAGCGATGGCGCACTGGTGCGCTATCAGGATCAGAATCACCTCACTGCCAGCATGGCGCGTACTCTGACGGGGGACTTTGCCAGTAGCTTTGCCTGGGCCAGCCAGCGCTGAGCGGGCGTCAGACGCGGTCAAGGTTGGCCGCAGCGATTGTCTTCCACCCACTTGCATCGGCATGAATGACAATGCGGCAGACATGCCGGGTGGGTAGTTGCATTTGAACACAGGGTGTTAGCATGCGTGTTCGTTCTCCACGGACCTGCGCCATGATCGTCCCCGTTTTCCCGCCGCCGGTCGCACTTCTCATCATCGACATGCAGCAGGGCATGCGTCGCATGCCGGCCGAATCGCGTAACAACCCGCATGCCGAGGGCACCATGTTGCGCCTGCTGCATGCATGGCGGGCGGCAAAGCAGCCGGTGGTACATGTGCGGCATATGTCGCTGACGCCTGGCTCGCCATTCTGGCCGGGGCAGGATGGCGCCGAGTTCCAGCCGGAACTGCAACCCCAGCCTGGCGAGCATGTGCAGGAAAAGAACGTGCCGGATGCCTTCATTCACAGTCAGCTGGAACGCTGGCTGCGCGTACGCGGCATCCAGCGCATCGTTATCACCGGGGTCAGCACCAACAACTCGGTGGAGGCCAGTGCCCGCACCGCCGGCAATCTTGGTTTCGAAACCCTGGTGGTGGCCGATGGCTGTTACGCCTACGCCAAGACCGACTTCGACGGCGTGCTGCGCAGTGCGCAGGAGGTGCATGCCATGGCGCTGGCCAACTTGCAGGGCGAATATGCACAGGTTATCAGCAGCGACGCGGCGCTGGCGCTGCTGGCTTGAGCCTGCCTCCCCAAGGTTGGCCGCGGGCGGCTGTGGGGGCTGGTGTAGAATGTGGCGATTACGTTTCCACCTGCCCGTGCCCCCATGAACGACAAGCTGTTAGCCGGCCTTAATCCCGAACAACTCTCCGCCGTCACCTGGCCCGCCAAGAGCGCGCTGGTGCTGGCTGGCGCCGGCAGCGGCAAGACGCGGGTGCTGACCACCCGCATCGCCTGGCTGTTGTCCACCGGCCAGGCCAGCCCGGCCGGCGTGCTGGCGGTGACCTTCACCAACAAGGCGGCGCGCGAAATGCAGACCCGGCTGGCGGCGATGATTCCGGTCAACGTCAAGACCATGTGGATCGGCACCTTCCACGGCCTGTGCAACCGCCTGTTGCGCATTCACTACCGCGATGCCGGCCTGCCGCAGACCTTCCAGATTCTGGATTCCGGCGAGCAGCAGTCCGCCATCAAGCGGCTGCTGAAGGCGCTGGATGTGTCGGACGAGAAATTCCCGCCCAAGGCGGTGCAGCAGTTCATCAACGGCAACAAGGAGGCCGGCGTGCGCGCACATGCCATCCCGGCACCGATGAATCCGTACGAGGCCAAGCTGATCGAGCTGTACGCCGCCTACGATGCGCAGTGCAACCGCGAAGGGGTGGCCGATTTTGCCGAGCTGTTGCTGCGCAGCTACGAGCTGCTGTCGCGCAACGAGGCGTTGGCCGCACATTACCGCGAGCGTTTCCGCCACGTGCTGGTGGACGAGTTCCAGGATACCAACCGCCTGCAGTACGCCTGGCTCAAGCTGCTGGCCGGCAGCGACAACGCGCTGTTTGCGGTCGGCGACGACGACCAGTCCATCTACGCCTTCCGCGGCGCCGAAGTCGGCAATATGCATGCACTGCTGCGCGACTACGGCATCAGCGCGCCGATCCGGCTGGAACAGAACTACCGCTCCGCCGGCACCATCCTGGATGCGGCCAACGCGCTGATCGAACACAACGACGGCCGTCTTGGCAAACAGCTGTGGACCGATGCCGGTAGCGGCGATCCGATCCGCGTGTTCGAAGGCTTCAGCGATGGCGAAGAGGCGCAGTTCATCGTCGACGAGGTGAAGTCGCTGGTGCGCGACGGCTGGAACTTGTCCGACATGGCGGTGCTGTACCGCTCCAACGCGCAGTCGCGCATCCTGGAACACGTGCTGGTGCAGGCTGGCGTCGCCTACCGCATCTACGGTGGCTTGCGCTTCTTCGAGCGCCAGGAAATCAAGCACGCGCTGGCCTATCTGCGGCTGGCGATCAACCCGGACGACGACAACGCACTGCTGCGGGTGATCAATGTGCCGGCGCGCGGCATCGGCGCGCGCACAGTGGAAAACCTGCAGACCGCCAGCCGCGAGCGCGGCATCAGCCTGTGGCAGGCCGCCTGCGGTGCCGGCACTGGCCGCACCGGCGGCAAGGTGGCGGAATTCGTGCTGCTGGTGGAAAAACTGCGCGCCCGCTGCGAGCATTTGTCGCTGGCGGAGAAGATCAGCCTGGTGGTGGACGATTCCGGCCTGCGCGCCATGTACGAAGCCGACCGCAAGGAAGGCGAGGAACGGCTGGCCAACCTGGACGAACTGGTCAACGCCGCGCTGGGTTTCCTGCCGCACGAGCCGGAGCTGGCGGTGGTGGAGTTCCTGACCCAGGCCAGCCTAGAAGCCGGCGACCATCAGGCCGATGCCAGCGAGGACGCGCTGCAGCTGATGACGGTGCATGCCTCCAAGGGGCTGGAGTTCGATGCGGTGTTCATCGGCGGGCTGGAAGAAGGCCTGTTTCCGCACGAGAACAGCTTCAGCGACAGCAAGGGGCTGCAGGAAGAGCGCCGGCTGATGTACGTGGCCATTACCCGTGCGCGCAAGCGTTTGTACTTTTCCTCGGCGCAGAGCCGTATGTTGCATGGCCAGAGCCGCTACCCGATCCGCTCGCGTTTTGTCGACGAAGTACCGGCAGAACTGTTACAACACTTATCTGCTACGGTAAAAACAGCCGCGCCGCGTCGCGCTGCCTGGCAGGACGAGCCGGCGCCGGCGTTTGTGCGCAACAGCTCGCTTGCCGGCTGGCGTATCGGCCAGGCGCTGAGCCATAGCAAATTTGGCAGCGGCGTGGTGATCAGCGCCGAAGGCGCCGGTGACGACGTGCGCTTGCAGATCAATTTTGCCGAGCACGGCATCAAGTGGCTGGATCTGCGCTATGCCGCCGACAAACTGACGCCGGCCTGATGCGGCCAACCTTATTCACTCGAGACGCACCATGAGCCAGCAGCCGCGCCCTTCGACCACTTTCCATGCCATCACCGGCCAGCGGGATTCCGCCAGCCGCCAGGAGTACAGCAACCCGTTCGCCAAGAAGATGTTTCTGGTGGTGGATTGCGTGCCGGAGATGCAGCGGGCGATGGCGATGACGCTGAACTCGTTCGGCGCCGAGAAGGTGGAGTACGCCGGCAAGGCCAGCGACGCGCTGGTGAAAATGATGCGCTACGACTTCGACGTGGTGCTGTGCGACTACGATCTGGGTACCGGCAACGATGGCCTGTACCTGTACGAGGAAGCCAAGGAGCGCAATCTGCTCAAGCAGTCCTGCGTGTTCATGATCGTCAGCGGCGAGCGCCGTGCCGCCAAGGTGATCTCGGCCGCCGAGCTGGCGCCGGATGGCTATCTGCTGAAGCCGTTTACCGGCGACGAGCTGGGGCGGCGGCTGGAGGTGGCGATGCGCCGCCGCGCCGCGTTCAAGGTGGTGGACGAGGCGCTGATGGGCCACGACTACCTGGGCGCCATCGACGCCTGCAACAAGAAAATTGTCGAACGTGGCGAGTTTGCGCTCGACTTCATGAAGCTCAAGGGCAGCCTGGCGCTGAAGATTGGCGACTTCGACAGTGCACAGACGCTGTACAAGCAGGTGCTGCAGGTGAAGGAGCTGCCGTGGGCCAAGCTGGGGATGGCCAAGGCGCTGGTAGGACTGCACCAGGTGGAGCCGGCGCTGGCGCTGTTCGAGCAGGTGGTGGTGGAAAACGACCGCGTGATGGAAGCCTACGACTGGCTGGCCAAACTGTACCAGGACAACCACGAGCTGCAGCGGGCGCAGGACATCCTCAAGCGCGCTACCGAAATCGCCCCGGCCACCGTGCGCCGCCACCAGGTGCTGGCGCAGGTGGCGGAAGAAAACGGCGATCTGGTACAGGCGCGCAGCGCCTACAGCACCACGCTGGAACTGGCCAAATCCAGCTGGCACCGCAGCCCGGCGCACTATGCCTCGCTGGTGCGTGCGCAGCTGGCCTGCAATGAAAAGGCCGAGGCGAGCCGCACCCTGGCCTCGTTGCGCCGCGATTACAAATACAACGCGGAAGGCGAATGGATGGCGGATGTGGTGGACAGCACCATCCAGAACCAGTCCGGCAACAAGCAGGCCGCCGAGCGGCTGCTGCACGAGGCGGCCGATAAACTGCGGCAGCTGAGCAAGCTCAAGGACGACGACAAGCTGGAGTTCGCCCGTGCCTGCTACACCCAGGGGCAGAAGGAGATGGGCGATGCGGTGGCCCGCGATCTGGTGCGCAATCACCACGACAACCAGGATCTGCTGCAGAAACTGTCGGCCATGTTCGACCAGGTGGGGCAGGGCGATGCCGGCCGCCTGCTGATTGCCAGCAGCGTGCAGGACATCATCGACCTGAACAACCAGGCGGTGCGCATGGCGCAGACCGGCGAACACGACCGGGCGATCGAGCTGTTCCGCAAGGCGCTGGAAGAAATGCCGCAAAACATCCAGCTGATGCTCAACCTGGTCAACGCGGTGATCGCGCAGAGCCATCGCCATGGCTGGCACGAAAGCCACATCCACCTCGCGCATCAGTTGCTGCAGAAAGTGCGTGAAGTGGAGCCGGCCAACAACAAGTTCCAGAAACTGCTGCAGGCCTGGCGCGTGCTGATCGACCAGCATCAGAAGCGGGAATTCCAGCTGTGATACGGCATAGCTATCGGTGGCCGCATCTGCTGCTGTTTTTCATGCTGCTGCTGTGCTGGCTGGCGCTGGCCTTGCTGGGCGGCAGCTGGCTGCTGGCCTACGAGCGTGCCCG
>CAMLGD010000155.1 GCA_946479405.1 uncultured Vogesella sp. | reverse complement strand
AAGTCGACAAGTCGTTGATCTGTAACGACCGGAAAATGTAAAAAAGGTTGGCCGCAGGTGGCGGGCGATATCTGCACATCCCCGTCGCACACAGGCCGCCCCCCATCTGCTACTCTGTTGCGCTGTTTTTGACACCTTACGGCACTGCGACGGCGGGACCCGGGAAATGACGAACCTTAAATTTGATGTACTGATTATTGGCAGTGGCCTGGCAGGCATGACGCTGGCGCTGCATCTGGCAGAAAAGAAGAAGGTAGGCCTGATTACCAAGCGCGATTTGCTGGAAGGCAGTTCCAGCTACGCGCAAGGCGGCATCGCCGCGGTACTGGATACCAGCGACTCTATTGAAGAGCACATTCACGACACCCTGGTAGCAGGCGCTGGTCTCTGTAATGAAGACACCACACGCTTTATCGTGGAGAACTCTAAAGATGCTATCGACTGGCTGGTGGATCTGGGGGTGCCGTTTACCCGCGACGACAGCCACCAGACCGGCTTCCACCTGACGCGCGAAGGCGGCCACAGCCATCGCCGCATCATCCACGCCGCGGATGCCACCGGCGCCGCAGTGACCAGCACGCTGGGGCAGAAGATCAAGGCGCACCCGAACATCACGCTGCTGGAAGACTATATCGCCATCGACCTGATCACCTCGCGCAAGCTGGGGCTGGAAGGCAAGCGTTGCTTTGGCGTGTATGCGCTGGACAAGATTGGTGACCACGTCATTACCATTGCCGCCAGCCAGACTATTCTGGCCTCCGGCGGCGCCGGCAAGGTGTATCTGTACACTACCAACCCGGACACCGCCACCGGCGATGGCATCGCCATGGGCTGGCGCGCTGGCTGCCGGGTGGGCAATATGGAATTCATCCAGTTCCACCCGACCTGCCTGTACCACCCGCACAGCAAGTCGTTCCTGATTTCTGAGGCGGTACGCGGCGAAGGAGGCATCCTGCGCCTGCCGGATGGCACCCGCTTCATGCCGCATCATGACGAGCGCGCCGAGCTGGCACCGCGCGATGTGGTGGCACGCGCCATCGACTTCGAAATGAAGAAGCACGGCCTGGATTGCGTCTATCTGGACATCTCCTACAAACCGGCCGGCTTCATTCAGGAACACTTCCCCAATATCTACGCACACTGCCTGGAACTGGGGATCGACATTACCCAGCAGCCGATCCCGGTGGTGCCGGCTGCGCACTACACCTGCGGCGGCCTGGTCACCGATCTGAAGGGCCGCACCGATGTGGACGGCCTGTACGCGGTGGGTGAAGTGGCTTGCACCGGCCTGCATGGCGCCAACCGCCTGGCCAGCAACTCGTTGCTGGAATGCATGATCATCGGCAAGGCTGCCGCCGCCGATATTCTTGCCAGCAAACCGGTAAAACTGCCGAGCATGCCGGACTGGGATGACAGCCAGGTCACCGATCCGGACGAAGAAGTGGTGATCTCGCACAACTGGGACGAGCTGCGCCGCGCAATGTGGGACTACGTCGGTATCGTGCGCACCAACAAGCGGCTGGAGCGTGCGCAGAACCGCATCAAGTTGCTGTCAGAAGAAATCAACGAGTTTTACAGCAACTTCCACATCACCAACGACCTGATCGAGCTGCGCAACCTGGTGCAGACCGCCGAGCTGATCGTGCGCTCCGCGCTGCTGCGCAAGGAAAGCCGCGGCCTGCACTTTAGCCGCGACTACCCGGAAACCCTGCCGGAAGCCAAGGAAACCATCCTGACGCCGCAGCAATAAGCGCCGCGCAGCAATAAAAAAGGTTGGCCGCATGCGGCCAACCTTTTTTATTGCCGGCTCACTCGCCCTGATACAGCGGCAGGGTGAACCAGAACGCGCAGCCGCCGGTCAGCGGCGCGCTGACGCCGAATTCGCCGCGATGGTGCTCAACGATGGAGCGACAGATGTTGAGGCCGATGCCCATGCCTTGCGGCTTGGTGGAGTAGAACGGCGTAAACAGGTTCTCGCGGATCTGCTCCGACAACCCCGGGCCATTGTCCACCACCTCCACCCGCCAGAACTGCGCCCCCACCGCGCTGTACAAGCGCACCGTTGGCCGCGGCGTATCCGCCTCGCGCATCGCCTCCACCGCGTTCTTGATCAGATTCAGCAACACCTGCTCGATCAGCACCGGATCCATCTCCACCCGCTGCCCGCCGGGCGCCGGCTCCAGCAGCAACTGCATGCCGTACTTGTCCGCCATCGGCTGCGCCAGCGCCACCGCGCGCCGCACCGCCAGATCCGGGTCGCACAGCTCCAGTTGCGGCGCGTGCTTCTTTACGAAGGCACGGATGCTGTTGACGATCTGCCCTGCTCTGCGCGCCTGCTCGGCAATCGCCTGCACCGCCTCGCCCACGCCGTTGCTCTGCGCCGTGCGGCTGGGCAGCTTGCGCGTCAGGCCGGCGGCATAGGTAGAGATGGCGGTGAGCGGCTGCCCCAGCTCGTGCGCCAGCGACGAGGCCATCTCGCCCATGGCGATCAGCCGCGAGGTGGTCTGGAAGCGCTCCTCCTGTGCCCGTTCGCGTGCGGCGCGGGCGCGCGATGCGGTGACATCCACCAGCATGCACAGCCAGGCCGGCTCGCCATCCACCCATTCGATACCGCGGTACTGCAGCTGATACCAGTTGCGACCGCGGTCCGGCGAGTACTCCAGGTTGGCCGCAAGCTGTTCCAGCCCGCGCGCCAGGCCCGGCAGCAGCGGGCAGTAGGCGCCCTCGGCATCAAAGCCGCCCCAGCCGCTGGCAAACGCCGGGTTGGCATACAGCAGCTGCCGACTGTCGCCGTCCACCACGCACAGGCCGCTGTCCAGGCCGTTGAGCACGGTGAGGAAGCGCTGGTGCGAGGCATTCAGCGCCAGCCGTTTTTTCTTCAGCTCGGTAATATCGTACATCGACGCCACCCAGCCCTCCTGCCGCTCGCCCTGCAGCAAGGGTGCGGCGTACAGCCGCACTTCGAAGCGCTCGCCGGTGCGATCGCGGAACGGCAGCTCGAAGCCATGCTCCGGCAGCTCGCCAGCCAGCATGGCGCGCATCGCCGCCATCAGCAGCGCGTGATCCTCTTCCGCCCAGAAACTGTACGGCAGCTGCTGGCCGACCAGCTCTTCCACCGACAAACCGGTGAGTTCACACATGGCACGGTTGACGCGCAGGATGGCGCCGTGGCGGTCAAAGGCGATCAGCCCGCTCTTCATGCTGTCTTCCACCGCGCGGCGGATCGACATCTCGCGCTGCAGCGCCTGCTCCACCTGTGCCCGCTGCCGCACGTGACGACGGATGCGCCACAGCAGGAACAACAGCGCCAGCACCAGCAACGCGATCAGCGCGCTGAGCACCGGCAGGGTCAGGCCGATGCCGGTACGGTAGCTGATGCCGCGCAGCATCACGCCGTAACCCGGCGGGTCGAAGCTCAACTGGTGCGACTGCGTGCCCTGCGGCGGCGCCTGCTCGAACTTGCTGGCCAGCGCGCGGCCTTCCAGGTCCACCAGGCTGATGTGATATTTGGAAGCAATCCACCACGGCACCTGTTGTTGCAGCAGCCCGCTCATGCTGTACACCAGCCGCACGCCACCGATAAAGCGGCCCTGCTGCAACATCGGTACCGCCAGATCGAAACGGAAGCGGCCATCCGGCCCGACATAAGGTTGGCCGTAACTCAGCCGCCCCAGCTTCTCGGCACGCCACAAGGCGTCGTAGGCAACGCCAGTCAACTGATGCGGCTCGCGCCCGAGGCTGTCCAGCTGCACCGCACCGTCGCGGCCAACCCACTGCACCGCCACGATCTCGCGGCTTTCGCGCTGCAGCAGCTGCGCCGCCGCCAGAAAGCGCTTGCCCTGCGCCGCACTGACCGGCGGCAGGTCTTCTTCCATATTGTCCAGCCAGCGCTGGTGCTCTTCCATGTGCAGCCGCAGGCTCTGGTCCAGCCACAGCAACTCCTGGATCAGGCCATCGCGCTGTTCGTCCTGCCAGTCCTTGTAGACCACCCAGAACAAGCCGGCCAGCGCCGCCAGCAGGCCGATCAGGATCAACGCCGCCCCCAGCCACAGCCGGCGTGGCGCAGCGTGAGGAACCGATAATTCTTTCAGGGGCATGGCAGGTCTTTCCAGGTTGGCCGCAGCGTGCCGCACACTGGCGCAGCCCGGCTACGGCAAACATTGGGGAAATCCCTGATGCTGAATTCCCCAATAGTGGCAGCGGTTAACAACTTCTAGTGTTCAGCATGTGACTTGTCTGCCTGTCAGACAAGATCGCCTACACAGAAAACACAACAAGCACTACAACATGTGAACACAGGAGAGTAGCAAGATGAAACTCAAGTATGCAGCCCTGATCGCCGGTGTCGCCTTTGGCCTGTCCGGTATCGCCAACGCCGCCGATTTCGTGATCAAGTTCAGCCACGTCGTGGCGCAGGACACACCGAAAGGCAAGGCCGCCGAATACTTCAAGAAACTGGCCGAAGAACGCACCAAAGGCCGGGTCCAGGTACAGGTCTTCCCCAACAGCCAGCTGTACAAGGACAAGGAAGAACTGGAAGCGCTGCAGCTGGGTGCAGTACAGATGCTGGCCCCGTCGCTGGCCAAGTTCGGCCCGCTGGGCGCCAAGGAATTCGAAGTCTTCGACCTGCCCTATATCTTCGACAACTACGACGAGCTGCACAAAGTCACCCAGGGTCCGATCGGCATGCAGTTGCTGTCCAAGCTGGAAAGCAAGGGCATCAAGGGTCTGGCCTACTGGGATAACGGCTTCAAGATTTTCTCCGCCAACAAGCCGCTCAAGTCGCCGGCCGACTTCAAGGGCCTGAAGATGCGCATCCAGTCGTCCAAGGTGCTGGAAGAAGAAATGCGCGCGCTGGGCGCCCTGCCGCAGGTGATGGCGTTCTCTGAAACTTACCAGGCGCTGCAGACCGGCGTGGTAGATGGCACCGAGAACCCGCCATCCAACATGCTGACCCAGAAAATGCACGAAGTGCAGAAGTACGCCACAGTCACCAACCACGGCTACCTGGGCTACGCGGTGATCGTGAACAAGAAGTTCTGGGACGGCCTGCCGGCTGATATCCGCACCACGCTGGATGGCGCGATGAAAGATGCCACCGTATACGCCAACAAGATCGCACAGCAGGAAAACGAGAGCGATCTGGCCAAGATCAAGGCTTCCGGCAAGACCCAGATCTACATCCCGACCGCCGCCGAGCGCGCCGCCTTCAAGAAGGCCCTGGTGCCGGTACACACCAAGATGGATGACCGCATCGGCGAAGGCCTGGTGCAGCTGATCTACAAACAGACCGGCTACACCCCGAACTAAGCCCCGTCCGTAACAGCCAGGTTGGCCGCAACAGCATGCGGCCAACCTTTTATCTGGAGTCACACCATGAAATTCCTCGACCATCTCGAGGAGTGGCTGATTGCAACCCTGATGGCGGCGGCAACACTGATCACGTTCTTTGCAGTGGTGCACCGTTACGGCAGCGGCATCGAGTCACTTCAACCCTATCTCGCGCATATTCACACCAGCTGGGCGCAGGAACTCACCATCTACCTGTTCGTGTGGATGGCCAAGTTCGGCGCTGCCTATGGCGTGCGTACCGGCATCCACGTCGGTGTGGATGTCCTCATCAACAAACTGTCCGACAAGAACCGCAGCCGCTTCATCGTCATCGGCCTGCTGGCCGGTGCGCTGTTCACCGGCATCGTCGGCACCCTGGGCGCCAACTTCGTGTGGGAAATCGGCCATACCGACCAGACCTCGGCCGACCTGGAACTGCCGATGTGGCTGGTTTACCTGGCGGTGCCGTGCGGTTCGTACCTGATGTGCTTCCGCTTCCTGCAGGTAATGGTGGGCTTCCTCAAGACTGGCCACCTGCCCAAGCACGACCATAGCCACGTTGAAGGCATGGACGACGTTACCGAAGACAGCAACTGGTTTGCACTGGACGACAACCTGCATCCGCACGACATCAAGAAAAACGGAGGCGACAAGAAATGAGCGCACTCATCATTTTTGGTCTGCTGCTGGTGCTGATGCTGACCGGCATGCCGATCTCCATTTCGTTGGGTCTGACGGTACTGACCTTCCTGTTCACCATGACCGACGTGCCGATCGAGGCGGTGGCACTCAAGCTGTTCACCGGCATCGAGAAGTTCGAGATCATGGCGATTCCGTTCTTCATCCTCGCCGGTAACTTCCTCACCCACGGCGGCGTGGCGCGGCGGATGATCAAGTTCGCCTCGTCCATGGTCGGCCACTGGCATGGCGGTCTGGGCCTGGCCGGGGTGCTGGCCTGCGCGTTGTTTGCCGCCGTGTCCGGCTCCAGCCCGGCCACCGTGGTGGCCATCGGCTCCATCCTGCTGCCGGCAATGGTCAAGCAGGGCTTCCCCAACAGCTTCGGCGCCGGTGTCATCACCACTTCCGGTGCGCTTGGCATCCTGATCCCGCCGTCGATCGTAATGGTGATGTATTCCGTTGCCACCAACACCTCGGTAGGCCAGCTGTTCATGGCCGGCGTAATCCCCGGCCTGATGCTGGCCGGCTTCCTCGGCTTTACCACCTGGTGGCGCGCCCGCAAGTTCGGCTACCCGCGTCTGGCCAAGGCCAGCATGGCGCAGCGTCTGCAGGCGTTCCGTGAAAGCATCTGGGGCCTGCTGCTGATCGTGGTGGTAATCGGCGGTATCTACACCGGCATCTTCACCCCCACCGAAGCGGCCGCCATGTCGGCGGTGTACGCCTTCTTCGTGGCGGTGTTCGTCTACAAGGATCTGACGCTGAAGCAGGTACCGAAGGTGCTGCTGGATTCGGCCAGCATGTCGGCGATGCTGCTGTACATCATCACCAACGCGGTGCTGTTCTCGTTCCTGATGACCAGCGAAGGCATCCCGCAGGCAATGGCCAGCTGGCTGATCGACGCCGGCCTGGGCCCGGTGGCTTTCCTGCTGGCGGTGAACGTGATCCTGCTCCTGGCCGGCAACGTGATGGAACCGTCGTCCATCGTGCTGATCTTCGCGCCGATCCTGTTCCCGGTGGCGACCGCGCTGGGCATTGACCCGGTGCACTTCGGCATCCTTATCGTGGTGAACATGGAAGTCGGCATGTGCCACCCGCCGGTGGGTCTGAATCTGTACGTGGCGTCCGGCATCACCAAGATGGGCATCACCGAGCTGACCGTAGCGGTATGGCCGTGGCTGCTCACCATGCTGGCGTTCCTGGCACTGGTGACCTATGTCCCGATCATCTCGCTGTGGCTGCCCCGCACACTGGGCATGATGTAAACGTTGGCCGCAGTACCGTGCTGCCGCACCGCCCGCCCCTAAACCGGCGGACGGTGGACAGCACGGTTACCGCACGCATGTTTCATCCGCAGCGGCCCGGCGATAGCGGGTCTGCCAGTTTTCAGATCACGCTCAAGATCACCTTGCATGCCGCGGAGAGCCAAACAGCGGCTTTTGTCCGACACGGTCATAGCCCAATCCAAGGGTTCGCCCTATAATGCCAACCCTCTCCACACCCTCTGAAATAACAATCAGGAGCCAACAGAATGGACGAGCAACTGCGCCAAGCCGCACTCGAGTTCCACCAGTTCCCGCAGCCGGGCAAGATCCAGGTCGCCCCTACCAAGCCGCTGGCCACCCAGCGCGACCTGGCACTTGCCTACTCGCCGGGCGTAGCCGCTCCTTGCGACGCTATCGTGGAAGATCCGCTGAACGCCTACAAATACACCGCCCGTGGCAACCTGGTTGCCGTGGTGACCAACGGTACCGCGGTGCTGGGTCTGGGCAATATCGGCCCGCTGGCCGGCAAGCCGGTGATGGAAGGTAAAGGCGTACTGTTCAAGAAGTTTGCCGGCATCGACGTGTTCGACATCGAACTGGCCGAGAACGACCCGGACAAGCTGGTCGACATGATCTGCGCGATGGAGCCGACCTTCGGCGGCATCAACCTGGAAGACATCAAGGCGCCGGA
>CAMLGD010000154.1 GCA_946479405.1 uncultured Vogesella sp. | reverse complement strand
GCCAGTACCAGGCACCGGCCATGTCGTCACCATGCTCGCGCAGGCGGTGCTCCACCACGGCGAAGGTTTCGTCGGTGAGCCAGAACGCCAGCGGCCAGCGCCAGCGCGCCGGCAGATGGCGCGCATGCGGCAGCAGCGTGGCGCTGTACAGCGCGTGGCGCAGATTGACCACGAAGGTGGTCAGCCACAGCACCGGCAGTGCCACCCCGCCGCCGATCAGGCCGACGGCAACAAATTGCGACGAGCCGGCGAACACCAGCGCCGACAGCGCCAGCGTGGCCCAGGCCGGAATGCCGCTGGCGATGGCCAGGGTGCCGAAGATCACCCCGAACGGTGCGGCGCCCACCAGCATGGGAATGGTGTCGCGGCTGCCGGCCAGCAGCGCGGAAACGCGGTCAGACATGTTTTTTCTCCACAAGGTTGGCCGCAACTTGCCACGGCCGCTCAGCGGCGTCTTGCACCAGCTTGCGCATCAGGCACGGCAATCGCCGGGGGCCGCCTGCCAGGCGGCAAGCAGTGCAGCGAAGTCGTCCGGGTTCTGCGCCCAGCACGGCACCTCGGCCGGCAGCAGCAGCCACGGCTGCATGCTTTGCGTCCAGATATGCGCCGCCGGGCGCAGCCAGCCGGTGTCGTCCAGCGAACCGGGTTTGATGCTGAGGAACTGCGGCGTGTCGCGGTTCTGATGAAACAATCGGCTGCCGCACTGCGGACAGAACCGGCAATCGGTCACCCGTCCGCTGGGGGCATGCCGCGCCCAGCTGGCGGTCGCCCCCTGCAGCAGGGTCAGTTCGGCATCGCACAGCCACAGCGCCATGCCAAAGGCACTGGCCGACTGGCGCTGGCAATCGCGGCAATGGCAGGCAAACAGCGTCGCCACCCGGCCGCGGACACGGTAGCGCACCTGCCCGCACTGACAACCACCTTCAAACAGCTGCATCGCTACGTTCCTGCCAGCAAAAGCGCGATTCTGGCATAGCTGCCGGCGACACTGCGCAAACACACTGTTCAGCCCCAGGGCGAGTAAGCGGGCAGCGCGTCGCTGCTGGCTGCGACACTTTGTCACTGCCCCGTGCGACAAAGACGTGATAGCGTTGCGGCCAACTTACCGACTGACCCCGTTGTCCAAGGATTGTCCATGCGTTCCCTGCTTGCCATCGCCATTGCCGGCCTGATTGCCCTGCCCGCCGCCGCTCACGAATACACCGTGGGGGCGCTGAAAATCGGCCACCCATACAGCCGTGCCATGCCGCCCGCCGCACCGACTACCGGCGCCTTCTTCTCCATCAGCAACAGCGGCAAGGCCGCCGACAAACTGCTGGCCGCCAGCAGCCCGCTGGCAAGCTCGGTTGAGCTGCACACTCACCTCAACGACAACGGCGTGATGCGCATGCGCCAGGTAGAAGGCGGCATTACCGTGGCGCCGGGTGAGACGCTGAAACTGGCGCCGGGCGGGCTGCACGTGATGCTGCTGGGGGTGAAACAGCAGCCGCACGCCGGCGACAAGTTTCCGCTGACGCTGAAGTTCGAAAAAGCCGGCGACATCAGCGTGGACGTCAAGGTGGAAGACGGCAGCGCCATGCCAATGCCACATCACGATATGCCGATGCCGCACTGAAACCGGCAGCAGACAGCAAGGCCACCCAGGGTGGCCTTTTTTATTGCGCCGCTGGGAGCGGCGGCAAGCCGCCATTGCGGCCAACATGACGGCAGTGGCGAAATTTCCGCTTCCTGCAACAACCCGCCGCCGGTTGCCGCCTTCCCGCCACGTCACAGTAGCGGATTCGTTACAAAGCACGGCGAGGCAACACGCTGTGCTGCTATGCTTATGCCCTTATCGAATCTGCCGTGATGCCGACGCCTGCGCATGTTGAATAAACGCTTTCGCCCACTGCTGTTGCTGCTACTGCTGCTGTTACTTGGTCTGGCCGGCATCTGGCAGATTGCACGCAGTGCCGCCCGCGAGCTGGACAGTGCCGCCCACCACCTGGTGCAGCAGGGTCTGGAGCAGGAGCTATTGCGCCAGCGCCGCCAGCTGGCCACCAACCTGGCCGACTACGCGATCTGGAACGACATGGCCATCCATGTCAACGCCCTGCAGCCCGATATGGCCTGGCTGAACGACAACATCACCCCAGCGATCTACCACAATCTGGGCGTGCAGCTGGCGCTGCTGATCGACAAGGAGCGCGGCGTGCTGCTGGGCCGCCAGCATGGCGTGCTGGCCGGCGACCCTACCCGGCTGCTGCCGCTGTCGCCGGCACAATGGCAACTGCTGCTGCGCAATGCCGACCGCTACGCCGCTGCCAACCAGTACGGCCAACCTTTCAGCCAGCTGCTGCAATACAGTGGACTGAATCCGCAAACCGGCCAGCCGGAAGCGCGGTTGCTGATGCTGTCGCTGCAGCGCATCTCGCCGGAAGACCCGCAGCAATTGCCGGGACCGGTGCCGCGCTACCTGCTGTTTGCCCGCCATCTGGATAGCAACCTGCTGCAGCAGATCGCCACCTCCTACAGTTTGCCCAGCCTGACACTCAACTTCGGCACCAGTAATCCGGCGCTGGAAGAAGTGCTGCCGCTCAAGAACAACAGCGGCCAGAACCTGGCCTACCTGAGCTGGCCGGCGCAAAGTCCGGGACAGCTGCTGTTGCAACGCGTACTGCCGCAAAGCCTGATCCTGCTGAGTACCGTGCTGCTGCTGGGCCTGCTGGTGGTACGCACCTCCCGGCGCCTGCAGCAACGGCAGCAGCAGCAGTCGGAGCGGCAACTGCAACAGGGCAAGGCACTGCAACACCTGGTGAGCCTGCGGCATGATGACCAGCAGGAGCTGGACGACTACCTGGCCGACATGCTGCCGCTGCTGGCGCAGACGCTGGCGATCTCGCGCGTCAGCGTGTGGCAGTTCAGCAATGACCGCAAGGAGCTGCAGTGCATTGCCGGCATCAACACCCTCACCGGCGAACGTCTGGGCGGCGAGGTGCTGGACGAGAGCCAGCACGCCGACTACCTGCAGGCGCTGCAGGCCGACCGCTACCTGGCCAGCAGCCAGACCCAGGATGACCCGCGACTGCTGTCGCTGCGCCACTATCTATACACCCACGGCATCACCGCGCTGCTGGACGCCAGCATCATGGTGGGCGGCATGCACCAGGGCGTCCTGTGCGCCGAATCGCAGACCCCGCGCCGGGAATGGCAGCCGGACGAGATTAGTTTCATGAGCACGGCGGCCAACATCATTGCGCTGGTGATGGAGTCGCGCGCCCGCCTGCATGCCGAAGGCGAGCTGTACCGCCAGTTCTACTATGACCGCTTCACCGGCCTGCCCAATCGCACCCGCCTGCTGATGCAGCTGGACGAACTGGTACAGCAGCGCCAGCACAGCAACCAGCGCGAGGCGCAGCCGGTGGGCTGCATGATGCTGGCAGTGGAGGGGCTGGCCAACATCAACGAACTGTTTGGCCGCGACAATGGCGACCTGGTCATCCGCGAGCTGGGCCGCCGGCTGGAAGGCAGCATCGGCAACGGCGAGATGGTGGCACGCAGCGCTGACAACCGCTTTGCGCTGCAGTTGCTGGGACAGGACGAAGAACAGCTGTCGCGCCGGGTGGACGACATCACCACCCTGCTGGCCAAGCCGCTGGAAGTGCAGGGCCAGCCGTTGTTCTTGCGCCTCAGCGTCGGGCTGGCGATTTATCCGCACGATTGCGACGAGGCCGAGGCAATTCTGGAAAACGCCGAGGCCGCGCTGCTGCTGTCGCGCGAAAGCCCGGGCAGCTGGGTGCGCTTCCACCCGGACATCAACAGCAACTGGCGCCGCCGCAACCGGCTGCAAGCCGATCTGCGCCAGGCAGTGGCACGCGGCGAACTACTGCTGAACTACCAGCCCTACGTATCGCTGAAGAGCGGCAAGGTGGCCGGTGCCGAGGCGCTGGTGCGCTGGCAGCACCCGGAGCTGGGGCTGATCTCGCCGGTAGACTTCATTCCGCTGGCGGAAGAAACCGGGGTGATCCACGCACTGGGCGAATGGGTGCTGCAGGAAGGCATCCGCCATGCCGCACAGTGGAGGCAGCAGTACCTGAGCAGCTTTGTCATCTCCATCAACGTGTCGCTGCTGCAGCTGGAAGACGCCCGCTTCGCCGAAGTGGTAGCCGCCATTCTGGCCACCCACCACCTGCCGGGCGAAGCGCTGGAGCTGGAGGTGACCGAAGGCCTGGCGCTACGTAACACCCCGGCCATCGACAGCAACCTGCAGCTGCTGCGTGCACTGGGTATCGCCATCGCCATTGACGACTTCGGCACCGGTTACGCCTCGTTCAGCTATCTGCGCCGCTTCCCGGTAGAAAAGCTCAAGATCGACAAGCAGTTCCTCGACCACGTGCCGGAAAACGAAAGCAGCAGCAACCTCGTGCGCATGATCGTGGCCATGGGCCACACCCTGGGCGCCTCGGTCACCGGCGAAGGCATCGAGAACATCCAGCAGGCACGCTTCCTGGCCCGGCACGGTTGCGACTATGCACAGGGCTACCTGATCAGCCGGCCGCTGGCGCCGAATGCACTGGAACAGTTCCTGGCGGCGGCAAGGCCGTTACAGCTGCAGCCTTGAGCACGCCATTTCACGACAGTTGCTTGTAGAAAATGCAACGAATTGTTGCAGCGATGTCACATCGTGCAGTGCAGCATTGTCCGACACTTGGCGCTTGTGCTTCCCGGATGCGCCAACATGATGCACACTGCCCCTCACGTTGCATCGCCGCCTCCAGCACTGCGCCAGGTTTACCAAAGACCGGGTGATGGAGGAGAGACAAGCTCAGCATGGGCCACAACAGACACAATACAGACATCAAGCGGAACAAGGCGACGATGCAACGTCCCTCCGCGGGGTTCCACCCGCTCCAGCGTTACCCTCACTAAGCACATCCCGGTTTTCACTGTCGCCCCGGCCCAGTACCATCAGGTTTTTACTGCGGCCAAGCTGTCATGACTGATCTCACCCCTGCTGCCCTGCCCCGCGTGGCGATTCGCTATTGCACCGGCTGCCGCTGGCTGTTGCGCGCCGCCTGGATGGCGCAGGAGCTGCTAACCACCTTCGAAAAAGACCTCGCCGAAGTGGCACTGCAACCCGGCAGCGGCGGCGTGTTCCAGGTAAGCATTGATGGCGAAATGATCTGGGACCGCGCCCGCGACGGCGGCTTTCCCGACATCAAGGAATTGAAACAGCGCGTACGCGACCGCGTGGCGCCGGACAAAGCGCTGGGTCACAGCGACAAGCCCGCCGGCTAGGCAAGGTTGGCCGCAGCATGTCCTCCGTGCAACGCAAGATCATCCACATCGACTGCGACTGTTTCTTCGCCGCGGTGGAGATGCGCGACAACCCGGCCTGGCGCGACATCCCGCTGGCGGTAGGCGGCCAGCCCGGCCAGCGCGGGGTGATCTCCACCTGCAACTACGTGGCGCGCCGCTTCGGCGTGAAAAGCGCCATGCCGTCGTCGCTGGCACTGCGGCTATGCCCGGAATTGCTGATCGTCGGCTCCGACTTTGCCCGCTACCGCGCCGCCAGCCAGGCGGTGCACGCCATCTTCCAGCGCTACACCAGCCTGATCGAACCGCTGTCACTGGACGAAGCCTACCTGGACGTGAGCGGCCAGCCGCACTGCCAGGGCAGCGCCAGCCTGATGGCAGCCGAAATCCGCGACGCCATCCGCAACGAGGTGGGCATCACCGCCTCGGCCGGCATCGCCCCCAACAAATTCCTGGCCAAGATCGCCAGCGACTGGAACAAACCGGACGGCCAGTTCCTGGTTCGCCCGCAGGATGTGGCCGATTTCGTGCGCGTGCTACCGGTGGAAAAGATCTGGGGAGTGGGTGAAGTCACCGCCGCCAAGCTCAAGCAGCAGGGATTCCACACTTGTGGCGACCTACAGCGGCTGGAGCTGCTGGAGATGCTGCGCCGCTTCGGCAAGTTCGGCAAAAACCTGTACGAACTGGCGCGCGGCATCGACCACCGCGCGGTGCACAACGACCACGAGCGCAAATCGGTGAGTGTGGAAGAAACCTACACCCGCGACCTGCCCGATCTCGCCGCCTGCCGCGCCGAGCTGCCACCGCTGCTGGCCCGGCTGCGGGAACGGCTGCAGCGCGCCGGCAACCCGCCATTTCGCGGCGTCAACATCAAGATCAAGTTCGCCGACTTCAGCCAGACCACGGTGGAAACCGTGGCACAGCTGCTGGACGAAGCGGTGATCGACAGCCTGCTGGCCACCGGCTTCGCCCGTGGCAACCGCCCGGTGCGGCTGCTGGGCGTAGGGGTGCGGCTGCAGGAGGCGCAGCGCGTGCCGCAGCAGCTACGGCTGTTCGACGGCGAAAATGACAACGCCACCGGCTAGGTGGCGGCGTTTGCTGCGGTCACGCAGGATCAAGGGGGTTGTGCGTGCCGCTTAGCGCTCGCGACCGGGCACAAACTGAGCGGCACGGAATTGACATGGCGTCAGTGCGCATCACAGCGCGCACTCAACGCCGTATCGCAGCAACGCAGTAGATCGTGAACACGCGCTCAGCGGCCAGCCAGCTGCGCGCGCTGCTGCCACGCCGCCACAATGCGGCGGATCACCGGCAGCGCCTCGCGGCCAACCTTTTCGCCTTCGCGTATCGCCAGCCGGCGCTGGTCGAAATCGGCCGCCCCCAGGCTCAATACCCGCGGTCGCAGGATCACGTCGGCCTGCTTCAGCTCCAGCGCCAGTGCCGCCTGGTTCATGATCGCCAGGCTCTGGTCCAGATTGCCGAACAAGCCGGCCTTGCGCTGCACCGGCTTGGCGGAGATATCCACCGCGATCACGATGTCGGCACCCATTTCACGCGCCGCCACTACCGGCACCGGGCTCACCAGCCCGCCATCCACGTAACGGCGCCCCTTGATGCTGACCGGCTGGAACACATTGGGAATCGCCGCCGAGGCGCGCACCGCCAGCCCGGTATTGCCACTCTTGAAGACCGAGCGTTCGCCGCTGTCGAAATTGGTCGCCACCGCGGCAAACTTGCGCGGCAGCGCCTCGATGGGCTTGCGGCCAACCTGGCGATTGACGAAGGCCTGCAGCTTGTCGCCTTTCAGGAAACCATTGCTGGACCAGGTGAAATCCTTCAGCTCGTCTTCGTTCAGCGCCAGCGCACGGCGATATAACTTCTCACCGCTGATGCCGGAGGCGTAGATGGCGCCGACAATACTGCCGGCGCTGGTACCGGCAATGATCTGCGGCTGAATGCCAGCCTGCTCCAGCACGCGGATCACCCCGACGTGGGCAAAGCCCTTGGCCGCACCACCACCAAGGGCCAGCGCGATGCGCGGCTGACGCGATGCGACTTTCGGCAGCGATGGCGCGACTTTGGTCGCGCTTGCTGGCGTCGGTGCAATGCTGAGCGGCGCACTGGCCGGCACGGCGGCAACCGGAGCCGACGCCTGTGGTGTCACCTGCGCAGGCGTGCTGGCCGCCGGCGGCTGCGGGCTGGCACAGGCGGCCAGCAGTACAGCGGCCAATAGCGCCAGCAGCCGGCGTGGCTTAGCCATGTTGCTGCTGCCAGCGGGCGATGGCCGCCTTCAATTGTGGCAGCGCGGCGCGTGCCGCCTTCTCGCCTTCCAGAATGGCGTTGCCGCGCTCATCAAAGTCGGCGGCGCCGATATTGAGCACATTGGGGCGGATCACCACGTCGGCCTGTTTCAGCTCCTGCGCCAGCGCCGCCATGTTCATGATGCTCAGACTACGGTCCAGCAGACTGAAGAAACCTTCCGCCGCCTTACCCACCGGCTTGGCGGAGATGTCCACCGCCACCACGATGTCGGCCCCCATCTCGCGCGCCGCGCTGACCGGCACCGGGCTGACCAGGCCGCCGTCGACATAGCGCTTACCGGCGATGGTCACCGGCTGGAACACATTGGGAATCGCCGCCGAGGCGCGCACTGCGGTGCCGGTATCGCCGCTGCGGAACACGATGCGCGCGCCGCTATCCAGATTGGTGGCCACCACGC
>CAMLGD010000153.1 GCA_946479405.1 uncultured Vogesella sp. | reverse complement strand
TTGACCTACCCCGCACTTGACCTACCCCGCACTTGACCTACCCCGCACTTGACCTTTCCGTTTTACCCTTCCGCCGTGCCACCAAAACAAAGCGCCCCCGAAGGGGCGCGGCCTGCCTTGAAGTCAGACGGGTGACTGGTAATACCCGTCTTTTGTCTCATTTTGAGACTCCACCCCCTTTTTCGAGGGTCTCACACGCCCCCGTTTCTCGTGCCAAATCGCCCACTCTCAGTCCTTGAAAAGCCGGTTCAACATCAGCCCGAACTTGGCCTCGCGATGGCACTGCCGCCGATAGAAGTCCTTCTCCACCAGCAGCCGCTCGATGGTCTCGGCCTGCTCCCTGACCAGCTGGTCAAGTCGGCGGTATTCGCGCAGCCGCAGCACGTCATCGAGGCCGATACCGGCTCGGTACTCGTCCGACACAAGCCGGCCCCTGTCCAGGTAGAACCCGGCCCACTCGCCCCACATGTCAGTGAGCACCGGCTTGTCCTGTGCCTGTAGGTAGGCGAACACCGCGAACGGCACGGCATCGGTGCCGACTCGCCAGCGTTCGACCTGTTCGACCTGGACATGGAGCTTGGCCGCAAGGGTTGCGGCGTCGCCAAAGCAAACAACCCTGATGAGATCATCAGGGTTGCAGGGGAAGTCAGCGCGCGGGAACCGTCGTATTCTCATTGCAAAAAAACAACAGCATACCTACACGTCAACCTATTTGACATATGGCCGAATTATACGACGTAAACCCCCCCCCTGGGGGCTCTAGCGCTTGTCTGGCTTGGGTTCGCCTGCACGCCGACCTGAGCGCCGTCAGCTGTGCGACTGTTGAGCGGCCCTCACTGCTGACCAAAAGATGCCCCGCCATAGTCATGCACGCCACGATCAGGGCCTCGACCTATCTATTAGCACTTAGTGTGCGCCGGGCTTGCGGAGTATCCAGTTTGACCCAGCCGTGTCTGCGGCCATGCAATCCACTCACATGACGACAGTATCTTTTTGTTTTGTACTGTACAAAAAAGATTTACCTACTAATATAACGTTCAGACCTGTGGGCACCAGCACATCGCCTGCGGGGTGCATTTAATAGCGGCACGATAAAGAAACTGCACATGTTCAACCGGGCTCTCAAACAGCAGAATGCACAGCTCCAGCTGGCGCTCCATAGTATGCAGCCGTATATGCAAAGCATGGATAACGCCTTGCCCACTATCGAATTCGGTCTCGAAAAAAATGTAGTTGCCGCAAGCCGCCCTTTTCTGGATCGCTTCGGCTACCGAGACATAGTGCAGCTGCGCGGCAAACCGTACAGCTGCCTGTTCCCCGACACACATGCAACCGACGACAACCAAGCGCGGCAGTGGGAAGCACTACAGCAAGGCTCGCCGTTCATAGCCCAGTTGCGCGGCGTGGATCGCACCGGCGCGACGCTCTGGCTGCAGGCCTGCTGCATGCCGCTGCTGGATGAACAGCAAAAGCCACGCGGCTATTTCATGGTGGCATTCGATCAGACCGAGCTGGTTGCCAGCGCCCAGTACAACAGTGCGATCCTGCAGGCGGTAGACCGTTCGATGGCCATCATCGAATTCACGCCGGATGGCAAGATCACCCGTGTCAACGACAACTTCCTGCAGGCCACCGGCTATCGCCACGACGAGCTGCAGGGGCGGCACCACAGCATGCTGTGCGAGCCGGCCTTTGTGGCAAGCGCGGAATACCGCACGCTATGGAACGGCCTGCAGCGCGGCGAATACCACGCTGGGTGCATACAGCGCCGCCACCGCAATGGTGGCGCACTCTGGCTTGAGGCCAGCTACAACCCGGTGCTGGACAGCAATGGCCAGGTGCAGAGTGTGATCAAGTTCGCCTCCGACATCACCACCCAGGTACAGCGTGCCAATGCTGAGCGCGAAGCGGCGATACTGGCCTACAACTCTTCGCAGCAGACGCTCCACCTGTCGGACTCCGGGGTGAAAGGCGTACAGCAAAGCATTGTCGAGATGCAGGAAATGGCGGGCTATCTCGAACATGCCGGTCTCAACATCCAGGGGCTGGGTGCCCGGTCGCAGGAAATCACCAGCATCGTGCAGACCATTCGTGACATTGCCGACCAGACCAACCTGCTGGCGTTGAATGCGGCCATCGAAGCGGCGCGCGCCGGCGAAACCGGTCGTGGCTTTGCCGTGGTTGCCGACGAGGTGCGCAAGCTGGCTGAGCACACCGCCAGCTCCACCTCGGAAATCACCCGCATGGTCAGCGACATCCAGCAGCAGACCGCCCAGGCGGTGCGCAATATGCAAGAGCTGTTGCAGCAAGCACAGCACAGTGTGGCCATGGTGCGTGCCACCGGCGACACCATCGGCCAGATCCGCGATGGCGCCGAATCGGTGGTAGGCGCCGTCAATCAGCTCACGCAAATGAAATACTGAGCCAGTACGTCATGCTGCCGCCATTTTTGGCATCGCCATGCCTCCCACCAGTGACGCCCGCAACTTGTGCACGCGCCCTGCCCAACGTTGGCCGCACCACGTCACAACCATCCGGAGCGAGTCGCGCATGAACACGGGATTCAAGGGCAACAAGCAACAGCTGCCCAGCAAAGCCTGCAGCGGCTGTGGCCGGCCCATGAGCTGGCGCCGCAAGTGGGCGCAGTGCTGGGAGCAGGTGAAATACTGTTCGGAGCGCTGCCGACGGCAGCACTGAGCCATGAGCGAACTGCGGCTGATACTGGGCGATCAACTCAACCCACGGCACAGCTGGTTTAACCGGCAGCGCAACGATGTGGTGTACCTGCTGCTGGAGCTACGGCAGGAAACCGGCTACGTACTGCATCACGCACAGAAGCTGCTGGCAGTACTGGCCGCCATGCGCAACTTTGCCCAGCAGTTGAAAGCAGCCGGGCACCGGGTACGCTATGTCACCATCGACCACCCCAGCAATCGTGGCTCGCTGGAAGATAATCTGGATGCGTTGCTGCAGCACTACCAGGCCACAGCGTTTTACTGGCAACAGCCGGACGAATGGCGGCTGGATCAGCAATTGCAGCGGTGGGCGTCACGCCAGGCTATCCCCTGCTCCGCGGTAGACAGCGAGCACTTCTACACCAGTCGACTCGAAGCCGGCCAGATGTTCGCCGCCCAGTCGCAGTGGCGCATGGAAACCTTCTACCGGCAGATGCGCAAGCGCCACCGTGTACTACTGACGGGCGACGGCCGCCCCGCTGGCGGCAAGTGGAATTACGATCATGACAACCGTAAGGCCTGGCGCGGTACACCACCCTCACCCACCGATAGCCGGCCATGCCATGACCACAGTGCCTTATGGCACACATTACAGAACGCCGGCATCGACGCCTTCGGTGAACCGTCCGCCGATGCACTACGTTGGCCGCTAAACCGAGATGAAGCACTGCAGCAGCTTGCCACGTTCAGCGCCCATGGCCTGCCACACTTCGGCGACTACCAGGACGCCATGCACAGCACCCAGCCGCACTTGTTCCACTCGCTGCTGTCCTTCGCGCTCAACACCAAGATGCTGTCGCCGCGCGAGGCAGTCAGCGCTGCGGAGCAAGCCTGGCAGAACGGGCAGGCACCACTACCGGCGGTAGAGGGTTTCATCCGCCAGATACTGGGTTGGCGCGAATACGTCCGCGGCGTGTACTGGGCACGCATGCCGGACTACGCACACAGCAATAACTTCGACCACCAGCTGCCGCTGCCCGCCTGGTTCTGGCATGGCCAGACTGGCATGCGCTGTCTGGCGTTGGCCATTGGCCAATCGCTGCGCGATGCCTACGCGCACCATATCCAGCGGCTGATGGTGATCGGCAATTTCGCGCTGCTGGCCGGGCTGTCGCCGCAAGCCCTGCACCAGTGGTATCTGGGGGTGTATATCGATGCCTTCGAATGGGTGGAGCTGCCCAACACCCTGGGCATGAGCCAGTATGCCGACGGCGGCCTGCTGGCCAGCAAACCTTATGTTTCCGGCAGTGCCTACCTGCATCGCATGGGCGACTACTGTGGCGGCTGCCGTTACCGTCGTGAGCAGCGGCATGGCGAGCTGGCCTGCCCGTTCAACGCGCTGTACTGGGACTTCTTCCAGCGCCAGCAGCACCGTCTTGCGGCCAACCCACGGCTGGCTCTGGTGTACCGACAGCTGGATCAGATGGCCGATACGGAAAAACAGGCCATAGCCAATACAGCGACGCAGCTGCGCCAGCGGCTGGGCAGCTTGTAAGACGATAACAATTGAGGATCAGCATGCACATTTTCCGCTCAGTCACCGCCCTGCTGCTGGCCGCCAGCCTGTTTGCCGGCGGCTGCTCCACCCTGCCGCCGGATGGCATCCGTCCGGTGCGTGGCTTCGAGCTGGCACGCTACAGCGGCAACTGGTACGAGATCGCCCGCCTGGATCACAGCTTTGAGCGTGGGCTAAGCGATGTCAGCGCCAGCTACAGCCAGGACAGCGATGGCAGCATCCGGGTGCTGAACCGCGGCTACGATGCCGCGACGGCACGCTGGAAACAGGCGCTGGGTCGGGCGCGGTTCAACTTCGATCCGCAAACCGCGTCGCTGAAAGTGTCATTCTTCGGCCCGTTCTACGGTGGCTACCACGTGGTGGCGCTGGACCCGGACTATCGCTGGGCGCTGGTGGCCGGCAATGACCGCAACTATCTGTGGATCCTGGCGCGCGAACGGCAGCTGTCGGTCGCGGTGCGCAGCACGCTGCTACAGCAGGCGCGCAGCCTGGGCTTCGACACCGACCGGCTTATCTGGGTCAGCCACAGTCGCGGCCAGCAGTGAGGGAGAACACTCATGTCTTTACGCCTGAACCCATGCAAGCTGCTACTGAGCAAGTGGACCGCGGTTAGTCCGAGCAACAAGGAGAAGCATTTCATCGTGACCCGGCTAATGTTACCGGACGACCCGGCGCAACCGATTATCGAAGTGGAACTGGAGGCAATATACAGCCGGCGCAGTCAGGTGATTGCCTGGCAACTGCTCACCGGCACCAACCACTGGCGCCAGGGCTGGCACTGAAGCACGCCACCGCGGTGCGGCCAACGTGACCACGCCGCCGCTGGAGGTCACTGATCAGGCCAGTTGCAGCCAGCGTTCCACCAGGCCGTCCAGCTCGGCCAGCTCGCGCACATGGCAGACCCGCGCTGGCAAGTTGCCCAGCTGGCGGCAACCGCCACCACCCACCCACAGCTGCGCCTGTGCCGGTAGTTGTGGCATCAATTGCGCGAGATCGGCAGCGACACTGCCTTGATAGGACGGCGAGAACGACAGCACCACCACATCCACCGCATGCTTGCCGGCGGCATGGACGATATCGCTCAGCGGCATTTGCGCGCCAAAGGAAATGGTGTCGCAGCCATGCAGCCGCAGCAGCGCCTCCACCATCAACAGGCCCAGCACGTGCTGCTCGCCCGGGCAGGTGGTCAGCATCACGCGCGGGCTTTGTCGGCCCGCTGGCACCGTGGCCAGCGACTCGCGGATCACCCGGGTGATTTCTTCCGAATACAGGTGTTCTTCGTGCACCTGCAGCTCGCCGCGCAGCCAGGCGTCCCCCACCAGCCGGTTGGCGGCGGGCAGGAACTCCAGCACAAAGCGGCGCAGGCCCTGCTCCAGCAACTGGTGACGCAGATACTCGCGCGCTGCCGCCGCCGCATGACTTTGCAACACCTCGACCAGCCGATTGCAGCTGGCCGGTATCTCCTGCATCGGGGCATGCTGCGTGGTCAGCGCCTGCAAGGCGTCGACCTCCAGCCGCACCAACTTGCCGGGACGAAACCCCAGATCGAGCAGCCGGCTGATCAGACGGAGCTTGGCAACCTCGGCCGGCGAATACAGGCGGTCGCCCGCGGCGTCTCGCGCCGGCTGCGGAAAACCGTAGCGTCGCTCCCACATGCGCAGCAAATCCTTGGGAATACCGGTTTCGCGCTCGACCGCAGCGATGGGTAGTCCGGAAGGCGTGGGCGTAGTAACGGCAGACATGGCAGGATCAGCTTGAGAATGGCCAAAGGCGGGCATTATGCCATGCGCCGCTTCAGGCGGCGCAGCAGCCAGCCCAGCACTGGCAGTTGTTCATATACGCCCTCTGCGGCGTCCCAGTAGTCACGGTGCTCGCAAATCAATCCGGCCGCATCCAGCCGCAACAGGGTGCCACCATGAATCTGCAGCTGGCGGCCGTGCAGCGCAAAACAGAAATCCCAGTTCACGAATGCCGTACTGCCCTGCTGCACCACCTCGCCAATCACGAAACGCGGCTGGGTCAGGGTGCGGAACATGCGCGCATACACCGTCTGTATTGCCTCGCGGCCCTGCAACGTGTGAAACGGGTCCCGAAAGCGGGCATCGGCAGCATATACGTGGTCGATCTGCACCAGCGTGGCGGGCGACAGGCCGGCAAACCAGTCCAGATGGCGGGCAAGCGCGTCGCTCATAGCCCGGTGACCTTGTGTGCCAGCCAAAAGTACAGCCGGTAAGGCAAGTGGGCCGCCAGCTTCAGCGGCAAGCTGAAGCGGCGTGGAAAGTGGATATCGAAATCGCCACGCGCCAGCCCGGCCAGTAACGCATGGGCGGCCTGCTCGGCACTGATCAGCGCCGGCATCGCAAAGTCGTTCTGCGCGGTGAGCCGTGTGGCGACAAAACCCGGGTTGACCACATGCACACCGATGCCGCGCGGCCGCAAATCCAGATACAGGGTCTGCGCAAAGTGATTCACCGCCGCCTTGGTGGCGCCATACACCAGTCCGTTGGGCATGCCGGCCCAGCCGGCGACACTGGCCACCAGCACGATGCTGCCGTGCTGCTGCCGCAACAGGGCCGGCACCACGGCGGCGGTGCCGTACATCACCCCCAGCAGATTGACATCCACCATGTGGCGCGCCAGCTCCGGCGTCAGCTGCCAGGCCCGCACCGCGCTGTAGTCGCCGGCCAGCATCACCACCAGGTCGATGCGCGGCCAACGTTGCAACAGTTGGCCGCATGCCTGCTGCCAGTCCTGCGCGCGGGTGACATCCAGCGGCAGCACCAGGCATTGCGTATCGTCGGCGGCCACCTCGCGCAGGGCCGCCTCACTGCGCCCGGACAGGGCCAGTATTGCGCCCGCGGCACGCAACTGGGCGGCCAGTGCCGCGCCAATGCCATGGCCGGCACCGATCAGCCACACATGCTTGCCCTGCCAGTCGTGCAAGCGAGGGTTGAGGCTCACGGCGTGCCCTCCTTGCGGATATACAGCGTCACTTCGCCCAGGCGTACGCCGAACTTGCTCATCGCCGAGCGGTTCAGCACGCTGCGTTCGTCCAGCTGGTACATCCAGTCGTCGAAGCGGACCTCGTACTCCTTGCCATCCACTGGCAGGCGCAGGGTGTAGTCCCAGAACAACGCATAGCCTTCGGTGCGGCCGCTGGCCTCGCCCACTACGTCCGCTGCCGTGCCGCTGTAGCGGCCATCCGGCAGTTTTTTCAGGGTCCACACCCGGCGCTGGGTTTCGCCATCGTCGTAACGGAACTGCTCATCCAGCACGCCGGTGTCGCCCTGCCAGCGGCCCTGCATGCTGACGCTGAAGCGGCGCACTACCTTGCCGCTGCGATCCTGAAACATGCCTTGCGCAGTCAGCGGGCCATCGAAGAACTGCCGCAGGTCAAACGTTGGCCGCGTGCCACGATAATCCTCGATGCCAGCCGTGGAACAACCCGCCAGCAGACACAACATCAGCCCAAGGGCGGCGCGAATGATTTGCCACATGATGCAGCTCCAGTTTGCGGCAGGCGGCGCAGCAGCCACCAGGCCGACAGTTTGCAGATTGCCGGCAGGCCGGCGTACAGATACAGCAGGCCACCGGCTGCCTCGCCGGGCTGGTAGCCACTCCATTGCGCCAGTGGCAGCGCGATGCCCGCCGCCAGCGCCAGTGCCAGCTTGCCCAGCATCGACACCACGCCGAAGGCCGCACCACCATGGCTGTCCACTTGCGCGCCCAGCTCATCCGCCACCAGCGCGCTGCCAAAGGCCAGATCCGCACCCAGCGCCAGCCCGGTCAGCACGCAGACCAGGG
>CAMLGD010000152.1 GCA_946479405.1 uncultured Vogesella sp. | reverse complement strand
ACTGCCGAGGTGATCGACAACGCCATTACCGCCACCATGAGCCGTACCTTCATCACCCACGGCTCCACCGAGACCATGGTGCTGTCGATGCTGGTATTCGGCGGCCCGGCGCTACACGGTTTCGCCATGGCGCTGACCATCGGCATCGTGTTCGGCATCTACTCCTCGGTACTGGTGGCCAGCCCGCTGGCACTGGCACTGGGCACCAAGCGCGAGCACATGATCAAGGTGGTGAAAGCGAAGGAAGAAGCGGTGGTATAAACCACGACCGCTGTCGCCCTCAAGGTTGGCCGCATACCCTGCGGCCAACTTTGTTTGGGTGCCTGACACAGCCGGGTTGCCCGCAGCCCTGCCCTGTCAGCCACTCCGGTAACTCCGCATGGAAATCATTAGCTTCCTGATCGACTTCATCCTGCACATCGACGTGCATCTGGCCGAGCTGATCGCCCAGTATGGCACGCTGATCTACGCCATCCTGTTCCTGATCGTGTTCTGTGAAACCGGGCTGGTGGTCACCCCGTTCCTGCCGGGCGATTCGCTGCTGTTCATGGCCGGCGCGCTGGCGGCAACCGGCGACATGTCGCTGCCGCTGGTGCTGGCGACGCTGGCAACAGCGGCCATTCTCGGCGATTCCAGCAACTACCTGATCGGCCGTACCATCGGCAAGCGCCTGTTCGCCAACCCGGATTCGCGCCTGTTCCGCCGCCAGTACCTGACCACCACCGAAGCGTTCTACGCCAAGCATGGCGGCAAGACCATCATCCTGGCGCGCTTCGCCCCCATCGTGCGCACCTTCGCCCCGTTCATCGCCGGCATGGGCCACATGCACTACCCGCGCTTTCTGGCCTCCAGCATCGCCGGCACCGTGCTGTGGGTCGGCGGCTTCTGCAGCCTTGGCTATGCCTTCGGCAACCTGCCACTGGTACGCAACAACCTGTCGCTGCTGATGCTGGCCATTATCGCCATCTCGCTGGCACCCACCGTCATCGCCGTGCTGCGCAGCAAGCTGGCCGGCAAGGCGGGGCAGGCATGAAGCCGATCCGCAAACTGCCGGACCACCTGGTCAACCAGATCGCCGCCGGCGAGGTAGTGGAACGGCCGGCTTCGGCGTTGAAGGAGATGCTGGAAAACAGCCTGGATGCCGGCGCGGACAAGATCACCGTCGATCTGGCGCAGGGCGGCATCAAGCTGATCCGCGTCAGCGACAACGGCAGCGGCATTGCCGCCGACGAGCTGCCGCTGGCGCTCGACCGCCACGCCACCAGCAAGATCGGTAGCCTGGACGACCTGGAAAGCGTAGCCACGCTGGGTTTTCGCGGCGAAGGCCTGGCCAGCGTGGCCTCGGTATCGCGGCTCACCCTCACCAGCCGCCCGCAGGATGCCGATCACGCGCACCAGATCATCGCCATCGACGGCACCCTGCACCCGGTGGAGCCGGCGGCACACCCGGCCGGCACCAGCGTGGAAGTGGTGGACCTGTACTTCAACACCCCGGCGCGGCGTAAATTCCTCAAGAGCGAAAGCACCGAGTACGCCCACTGCGCCACCACTTTCGAGCGCATCGCGCTGGCGCATCCGCAGGTGGAGTTCATCCTGCGCCACAACGGCAAGGTGGTGTGGCGCCTGCCGCAGCAAAGCCTGGCTGATCGCGTATCGGCGCTGCTGGGCAAGGATTTCGTGGAGGCGGCGCTGCCGCTGGAAACCGTGGCCGCCGGGCTGACACTGACCGGTTTCATCGCCAGTCCCACCTACTCCAAGGCCAGCCGCGACGCGCAGTATTTCTACGTCAATGGCCGCTTCGTGCGCGACAAGACCGCGCAGCACGCGCTGCGTCAGGCCTACCGCGATGTGCTGCATCACGACCGCCACCCGGCGTACGCGCTGTTCTTCACGCTGGACCCGGCCAACGTCGATGTCAACGTGCATCCCACCAAGATCGAGGTGCGCTTCCGTGAAAGCCAGGCGGTGCACCAGTTCCTGTTCCACAGCGTGCACCGCGCACTGGCCAGCACCACTGCCGGCACCAGCCCGGCGGTACAGCTGGGGGACAGCGATGCGGGCAGCCCCCTTGCGGCCAACCTTGCCGCCACGGCACCGGCGCAGGATGCGCTGTTCCCGCCGCGCAGCAATCCTTCCGGCGGCACAGGCGCCAGCGGCGGTGGCAACGTTGGCCGCAGCCCGCTGCCGCAATCGTTCCGCTACGAGCAGCAAAGCATCCCGCTGAACGTGGCGCGCGAAGCAGTAGGGGTGTACGACAAGATGTTCTCCGGCCTGCGCGAAGAAGAGCGCAGCCCCGCCACCCCGGCCAGCTACAGCCTGCCACCGGCCAACGGCGCACCGCAGCGGCTGCCGGATGCCAGCGACGGCATCCCGCCGCTGGGTTTTGCGCTGGCACAGCTGCACGGCGTGTACATCCTCAGCCAGTGCGAGGACGGGCTGATCGTGGTAGACATGCACGCCGCCCACGAGCGCATCGTCTACGAACGGCTGAAAACCGCGCTGGAGGCCGACGCCATCCCGATGCAGCCGCTGCTGCTGCCGGTATCGTTCGCCGCCGACAAGTTTGAAGTTGCCACCGTGCATGAGCACGGCGCCGACATGCAGCGCCTCGGCATCGAACTGGCACCGCTGTCACCCACCCAGATCGCGGTGCGCGGCGTGCCGGTATGGCTGCAGGACAGCAGCCCGGTGGACCTGGCGCGCGCGGTGCTACAGGACGTGCGCGAATTCGGCCTCAGCGAGGTGCTGACCGAACGCCGCAACGAACTGCTGGCCACCATGGCCTGCCACGGCGCGGTGCGTGCCAACCGCCAGCTGACCTTGCCGGAAATGAACGCGCTGCTGCGCGATATGGAGGCCACCGAGCGCTCCGGCCAGTGCAACCACGGCCGCCCCACCTGGAGCCGGCTCAGCATGCGCGACCTAGACAACCTGTTCATGCGCGGTAAATGACCGCCAATACACCATCTGATACGAATCCGATGAAAGTCTTTTTCGAACACCTTGCCCACCGGTTTTGCTCGGCAAGTACCTACCACGGTCTATTCAAGGCAGGCATGGTCATGTGGACGGTACTCTTTCTCGGCTGGGCGCAACTTACGCCCTTCCTCTACGACAGAGATCTTGTCGCCGAAAAAGCGCGTTTTGAGTTGGAAGCGAAGACCCAGACTCCCTATCAAAAACTGGACTGTCAGCAACAGGGAGCATTGCGCGCCAACTGCTACGCTATACAGCACGAAATGAAATCCATCACAGCCTTTACGAGCTTATTCAATAGTTTCAATGCCTTCTTCCTGGCACTCGGTATTGGCTTTTTCCTCCTCTCTGCCGCCAGTTTCTTGAGTTCAATGTACTTGGCTGCTGTGCAACATTCATTCACGAAACGCAGCTAACCCATGTTCGCCAACTCCCGCCCCGTCACCAGTTCGCAACCCGGCCCGCACAGCCGCCTGGCCGAGGTAGTGGCGCGCCATGCCGGGCACCCGTTCCAGAAACCGTTCGCCGACTACAACCGCGCCGCCTACGCCACCCTGCTGGCGGCCTGGGACGGCCGCACACCGCTGGTACTGGACACCGGCTGCGGCGTGGGCGCTTCCACGCTGAACCTGGCGGCGCAGCAGCCGGATCACTTCGTGGTCGGCATCGACCAGTCGCTGGACCGCCTGCAACGCGGCAAACCGGCGCCGCTGCCGGACAACGCCCTGCTACTGCGCGCCGACATGGTGGACATCTGGCGCCTGCTGGCCGCCGACGGCATCCGCCCGGCGCAGCAGTGGATGCTCTACCCCAACCCCTGGCCGAAGCCGGAACACCTACAACGCCGCTGGCACGGCCACGCGGTCTTCCCCATCGCGCTGTCACTCGGCGGCCGGCTGGAACTGCGCAGCAACTGGCAGACCTACGTCGAAGAACATGCGCTGGCAGTAAGCCAGCTATGCGGCCAACCTTGCCACACCGAACGCTGGCAGCCGCAAGACTTCCTCACCCCGTTCGAACGCAAATACCACCACTCCGGCCACACGCTGTGGCGAGTGGTGATCGACCTGCCCACCGCCTGACACCCGCCACCCGTAGCCCGGATAAGCGCAGTTCATCCGGGGCTACAGCTGCGCTCGTGCTGGATTTCTCGCCGCACCATCACTCACCCAGCATATGTAATTTCAATAGGAATGCTATAGTTCCGGGGCCATATGCTCGCCCGCCGTATCTGACATGCATGGATTTTGGAAAGTCACGCGGGCAACGAATCTGTAGCCGCAGCCAGGACAAATTCGCAATGCGGACGCAAGTAATGGTGCAGAAACGAGGGGGATACCCCAGCCGCCGGACGCTGAATTCCAACGTGAGGCCTCTTAATGTCAGAAACCAACGCTTATACCCTCATCAAAGCGGCATTCGAGTCTCTAGAGCTCATGGAGGAACTTCTCAAAACTAATCCCGCCTTGCTTGAAGCACGCACAGGTCTTCATGAAACACCCTTGCACTACCTCGCTGTCGAAGATCACCTTCAGGCTGTTCGGCGCCTGATTAATGCAGGAGCAGCAGTTAATACACTCAATAGCTGTGGCGCCACACCACTTTCCGAAGCTGCGTCTCTTGGCTACACAGATATGGTTGAAAGCCTTTTATCTGCTGGCGCTCAACTTAGTGTCATAGGGCAGTCTGAACCTGTACTTATTGAGGCAACTCGCAGTGGTTGCCACGGTGTTGTTCAGCTTCTTTTATCCGCTGGCGCGCCAATCGATGAGCAAAATGACATACGTGAGGCCCCAATCCACATCGCGGCAGGGAGCGATGAGCGACTAGAAATTCTCGAATTACTGCTTGCCCATGGGGCGAATTGCAATCTGAAGCGCATCTTTGATGAAACACCGCTTGACGTTGCGGTGGAGAATGGGGCGACAAAGTGCGCAGAAGTTCTCAAAAGGCACGGGGGACTGCGTGGTTCGACCAACAGTCAGTAGAGCATTCAGGTCTAACAGATCGTCCAATGCGTATGCCAACACTGGCCATGTTTTTGGCATTTTCATTGCCTGTATTGGTATCCTCCGCGCTTCGCCTTGCGGCGACGGTTCACTAGGTCGTTAGAACTCATGCACTTCTATCAAGCGCTTCAAGAAATTGCACGAGATTCAGAGCTTGTTGAGCTGTGCCTTGAATAAGAATTCCAACATTACGGTCAAGGACGCTGCCGCCTGCGGCCTCCGCTGACCTGCCAACAAGCAGGCAGCCCCTTACCCCACGCGCCAGTCGTCACTTTCCCTACCCTAGCCACCCACAGGAAACCCCATGCTGACAGACACCAAACTCCTAACCCGTTACAAAGCCTGGGCCGATGAGCTGTTCCTGTCCGTGGTCTCACCACTTCCCACTGCCGAGCTGGTCGCGCCGCGCCCCATCGTTTTCGGCAGCCTGATCCGCACGCTCAACCATGCGCTGGCCATGGATTACGTCTGGCAGTGCCATCTGCTCGGCAAGCCACATGGTCTGAGCACGCGCAATCCGGCGCATTGCCCCGATATCCATGAGCTGGTCGCCAGCCAGCTCAAGCTGAACCAGTGGTATGTGGACTACGCCGCTGCAATCAGCGCGTCCGGCCTGGCAGAGGTCGTTGAGTTTGAGTTCATCGGCGGTGAGGTTGGCCGCATGAGCCGCCGCGACATTCTGTTGCACGTGGTAAACCACGCCACCTATCACCGCGGCCACGCCGCCGGCATGCTGTATTACCTGAATGTGTTCCCACCCAGCACCGATCTGCCGGTGTTCCTGCAGCAACAGCAGGCCAGCCTGAGCTGAGCGCAAGCCGCCACGCTAGCTGATCCCCTCCCGCCGCAGCGTGCGCAGCAGCTGTTCGTGCATGGCATCCACGGCTGGGCTGCGCGCCGAGGCGTCGCTGCGAATCAGAGCCACTTCCATGCTCGACAGTGGTGGCAGGCCATGACGCTCGTCCAGCAATTTCAGATCCGGCGGCAGCGTGCAGCCGGTCAGCACAGCCACCGCCATGCCACTATGCGCGGCCGCCAACTGGCCGGCTACGTTGGGGCTGTAATAGACGACGCGATAGGCGCGACGCTGCGCCTCCAGCGCTGCCAGTACCTCGCTACGCGCGCGGCTACCCAGTTCATGCACCGCAATCGGCAGCGGCTCGCGACGCCAGGCTTCGTGCTCCTCCGCCCCCACCCACACCAGAGGCTCATGAAATAACAGCTCGCCGCGCTGCGGCTGGTCGCGCGACACCAGCGCCAGATCCAGCTCGCCACGCTCCACGCGCGGAATCAGCACCGTGGACTGCTCGCACACCAGGGTGACCTCCACCCCCGGATAGCGGCTGGAAAAAATGCGTAGCACCGGTGCCAGGTAGGCCATGGCATAGTCTTCCGGCACCCCCAGGCTGATGCGCCCGGATACCGCCGGGCCGTGCAGTGCGGCCAACGCTTCGGCATGCACGGCCAGCAGACGGCGCGCGTGTGGCAGTAGCTCGCTGCCGGCCACGGTAAGTACCAGATGACGCGGGCCACGGGCGAGCAAGGGCCGCCCGGCGGCGTCTTCCAGTTTCTTCAGCTGCATGCTGATGGCGGATTGCGAACGATACAGCTGCCGCGCCGCCGCGGTAAGCGAGCCGCTGTCCACTACGGTGACAAAGGCGCGCAGCCAGTCCAGCTGCAGATCGATGCTGCTCATGCCCTGCTCCAAGCATTCGAAAATCGAATGATAGCATCGTTATAAATCCGCTTTTCGCGATGCTGTGCAGCTTCCACAATGCCTGCATGAAGACCGCTACCCCCACTATGAATGCTGCTGCCACCGGCAGCAGTACCGCCGCCGAGCAGCGCGGCACGCTGCTGATGACGCTTGGCGGTGTGCTGCTGGGCAGCATCGGCATTTTCATCACCGAAGCCGGACAGGACCCGGTAACCACGGTGCTGTTCCGCTGCCTGTTTGGCGGGCTGGCGCTGCTGCTGTGGGGCGCAGTCAGCGGCCGGCTGGGCGAATTGCGCCTGTCCGGGCGCGCCCTGTTGGCCGCCGTGCTGGCCGGGGTGCTGATGGTAAGCAACTGGGCGCTGTTCTTTGCCGCCATTCCGCTGACCTCGATCGGCGTCAGTACGGTGGTATTCCACCTGCAGCCGTTCTGGGTGCTGCTGCTGGGCGCCTGGCTGCTGCGCGAGCATCTGTCGTCCACCCGTTCGCTGGCCTGCGGCGTGGCACTGCTGGGACTGGCGCTGGCCACCGGCTTGTTCGATCTACCGGCACAGCAGGTGCTGACCGCTGCCTACCTCAAGGGCCTGCTGCTGTGCCTCATCGGTTCGCTGTGTTATGCCGGCGTGCCGTTGATCGCCAAGCTGGCCCCCGGTGTCAGCGCCTTCGCCCTGGCCTGGTGGCAGTGTGCGGTGGGCGTGCTGATGAGTTGCTGGTGGCCGCTATGGCACGGTCTGCCGCCGGCCGGCGCGGCCTGGGGCTGGCTGATCGGGCTGGGCAGCCTGCACACCGGCCTTGCCTATGTGCTGCTGTATGCCGGCATGAGCCGGCTGCCCACCAGCCGCATCGCGGTGCTGCAGTTCATCTACCCGGCCACCGCCATCATCATCGACTGGCTGGTCTATGGCCATGCGCTGGGGCCGTTGCAGTTTGGTGGCCTGCTGCTGCTGGGCGGCGCATTGTGGACGGTGCGGCGCTGCGCGTGAGGCGGTGTGATGAGCTTCGCTGCCGCAACCTGCGTGCTACGCGGTTTGCTTTCCCCGGCTGCGCCTGCGGCTTATCCGGTCTACCTGCTGATCGGCGGAACGCCTGGTAAGACCGGGCTTCTGCTCTACCTGTGTCTTGCCGTAGGGCGGAAGCCCTTAAGGGCGTTCCGCCACCATGCGGCCAACCTTGCGCCTGCTTGACCGGCGGAACACCCGACGTAACCGAGCGTCCGCCCCACCATGCACAAATAAAAAGCCCCGCTTGCGCGGGGCTTTGCCATGCAGGGTTGGCCGCATGCGGCCAACGTCAGCAGCTTACTGGTAACTGTCGATGGACGGGCAGCTGCAGATCAGGTTGCGGTCGCCGTATACGTCGTCGA
>CAMLGD010000151.1 GCA_946479405.1 uncultured Vogesella sp. | reverse complement strand
GGCGCGGCAGCAGGTAGTACATGGAACCGATGGAAATGAAGGCAACCCAGCCCAGTGCGCCGGAATGCACGTGACCAACGGTCCAGTCGGTGTAGTGCGACAGCGCGTTGACGGTCTTGATCGACATCATCGGGCCTTCGAAGGTGGACATGCCGTAGAAGGACAGCGATACCACCAGGAACTTCAGCACCGGGTCGGTGCGCAGCTTATGCCATGCGCCAGACAGGGTCATGATGCCGTTGATCATGCCACCCCAGCTTGGCGCCAGCAGCACCAGCGAGAAGGCCATGCCCAGCGACTGGGTCCAGTCCGGCAGGGCGGTGTAGTGCAGGTGATGCGGACCAGCCCACATGTAGGTGAAGATCAGTGCCCAGAAGTGCACCACGGACAGACGATAGGAGTAAACCGGACGGCCAGCCTGCTTCGGTACGAAGTAGTACATCATGCCCAGGAAGGCGGCGGTCAGGAAGAAGCCTACGGCGTTGTGGCCGTACCACCATTGCACCATGGCATCTACGGCGCCGGCATACACCGAGTAGGATTTCCACATGGAAACCGGTACTTCCAGGCTGTTGACGATGTGCAGCAGGGCCACGGCCAGGATGAAGGCACCGTAGAACCAGTTGGCTACGTAGATATGCTTGACCTTGCGGATGGCGATGGTGCCGAAGAACACAATGGCGTAGGCAACCCAGACGATGGTGATCAGGATGTCGATCGGCCATTCCAGTTCGGCGTATTCCTTACCGGAAGTCAGACCCAGCGGCAGGGTGATGGCGGCCAGTACGATGACCAGTTGCCAGCCCCAGAAGGTAAATGCCGCCAGCTTGTCAGACAGCAGGCGAACATGACAGGTGCGCTGAACCACGTAGTACGAAGTGGCAAACAGTGCGGAGCCGCCAAACGCGAAAATCACGGCATTGGTGTGCAGCGGACGCAGACGACCGTAGTGGAACCAGGGCCCAAAATTGAGCTCCGGCCACACCAACTGGGCCGCAATAATCACGCCGACCAGCATACCGACAATGCCCCAGACTACGGTCATTATCGAAAACTGGCGCACCACCTTATAGTTATAAGTGGATTGCGTATCCATTAGGGTTTTCTCCAAGGTTGCGAACTAGAACGTGTGAAACCGGTGACTTGAAGTCCGGGTGCGTACCCCCATGTTGTGCAGGAGGCCCGGCAAGTCGTGGGAACCGAAGCGTGGGTTGCGGTTGCCGGCAGCAGTGCGACTGCACTGCGATAACCTTGGCAAACGCCGCCCGGTAAACGCGCTCGATTCCCTGTTGTTCAACGGGCGATTCTAAATCAATTCGGGCATGAGCCACTAGTCGATAGAGAACCGGGTGGTCGCAAATTGCGCGAATTGCACCGTTTGCCGACCCACTCCCGCCATTGACATGCAGGCGATTATATTGTCATCGCCTTGCTCGCTATTGACGCATATCAAGCCGTAAGGTCAGGCGCAGCTCAGGGTGGCTGGTGCTAGAATTCGCGCTTCTTCCGTTTTTGTTCGGACTGCCACCATGTCTATCGCTGTCAGCTATCGCATCCGTCCCGTCTCACTCGAGGCGCATCTGTTCGAAGTGTCGATGACCGTGGCCCAGCCAGCGGTGGCCGGCCAGGTGCTGCGCTTGCCGGCGTGGATTCCCGGTAGCTACATGATTCGCGAGTTTGCCCGCCATATCGTGTCGATCCGCGCCGAAAGCGGCAAGCAGGCGGTGGCGCTGAGCAAGCTCGACAAGCACAGTTGGCAGGCGGCGCCGGTAAAGGGTGCTCTGACCGTGCATTACACCGTGTATGCCTTCGACCTGTCGGTACGCGGCGCCTATCTGGATGGTGAACGCGGCTTCTACAACGGCACCAGCGTGTTCCTGCAGGCTGATGGCTTCGAGAACGAGCCATGCGCGGTAGAGATCCTGCCGCCGGCCGACAAGGCGCAGGCAAAGTGGAAGGTAGCCACCAGTCTGCCAGCCGTCGATGTCAAGAAATCCGGCTTTGGTCACTATCGTGCGGCCAACTACGACGAACTGATCGATCACCCGGTGGAGCTGGGCGAGTTTGAGCGCATCAGCTTCAAGGCCTGCGGCGTGCCGCATGAATTCATCGTCTCCGGCAAGTACAAGGCGGACCTGAAAAGGTTGGCCGCAGACACCAAACGCATCTGCGAATGGCAGATCCGTTTCTTTGGCGAGCCGGCGCCATTCGAACGCTACGTGTTCATGCTGTTCGTCGGCGGCGACATCTATGGCGGACTGGAACATCGCGCCTCCACCGCGCTGGTGGCCAGCCGCGACGACCTGCCGCAGGCGGGTGAGGACGGCATCGGTGATGGCTACCTCAAGCTGCTGGGCCTGATCAGTCACGAGTACTTCCATACCTGGAACGTCAAGCGCATGAAGCCGGCGGTGTTCACGCCGTACGATCTGAACCGCGAAGGCCACACCACGTTGCTGTGGGCGTTCGAGGGTATCACCTCCTACTACGACGATCTGGCGCTGGTGCGCAGCGGTTTGATCGACGAAAAGCGCTACTTAGGCCTGCTGGCCAAGACCATTACCGGGGTGGCGCGCGGCAACGGTCGCAACAAGCAAACACTGGCCGATTCCAGCTTCGATGCCTGGACCAAGTATTACCGCCAGGACGAAAACAGCCCCAACAGCATCGTCAGCTACTACACCAAGGGCGCGCTGGCGGCGCTGGCGCTGGATTTGCACATCCGCAAACATACGGCTGACGCCAAGAGTCTGGATAGCGTGATGCAAGCGCTATGGCAGAAATGGCTGGCGGATGGGCAGGGCCTGGCCGAGGATGAATGGGAGCGCGTGGCGGAAGACGTTACCGGCCTCAAGCTGGGCAAATTCTTCGATATGGCGATCCGCTCCACCCGCGAGCTGCCGCTGGCGGAACTGCTGGCCACGCAGGGGGTCGAGATGCAACTGGTGTCGTCCGACAGCGCCAGCGATGGTGGCTGCGTGGTGGATGAGATCGTACCGGTGGCCATGCGGCCAACCTTGGGGGTGAAAACGGCCAGCGACGCACAGGGCGTGCGATTGACCGCTGTGCTGGATGGCGGCGCGGCCCAGACCGCCGGCCTGGCTGGTGGCGATGTGGTGATTGCCGTGGATGGCCTGAAGGTGACGGATCTGGACAAGGCAATCCGTCGTTGCCGCAGCGGCGACAGCATCAAGCTGCATGCTTTCCGCCGCGACGAGCTGCTGAGCTTCCGCGTTACGCTGCAGGACACGCCGGCCGATACCTGCCGCCTGCGCCTGGCAACACACGGCGGCGGCTGGATCAAGGGCTGAGCGCTGCGTTAACAGAACATGACCGGGGACGCGTCAGCGTCACAACGATAAAGGCGGGCGCACGGCGCCCCGTCCTACCCTTTGCAGGATTGAAGTAGATGAGCCAACAACCGCAGATCAAATATCGCAGCGACTACCAGCCGCCGGCCTATCTGGTGGACAAGGTCGACCTGACTTTCGACATTATCGAGGACACCCTCACCCGTGTGCATTCGCGCATGGTGATGCGCCGCAACCCGGCAGCGACAGCGGCCAACGTGCTGCAGCTGGATGGCAGCGCCAAGCTGGCCAGCGTGACGCTGGACGGTGACAAGTTGGCCGCGGATGCCTACACGCTGCACGACGACGTGTTGAGCATCGCCAACGTGCCGGACAGCTTCATCCTGGATGTGGAGACCGAGATCGACCCGGTGGCCAATACCAGCCTGATGGGGCTGTATGCGTCCGGTGGCAGCAACCTCTATACCCAGTGCGAGCCGGAAGGCTTCCGCAAGATCACCTTCTATCCGGATCGTCCGGACGTGATGGCCAAGTTCACCACCACCATCATTGCCGACAAGGCGAAGTACCCGGTGCTGCTGTCCAACGGCAACAAGGTGGGCGAGGGCGTGCTGGACAAGAAGCGCCACTGGGTAAAGTGGGTTGATCCTTACAAAAAGCCGTCCTACCTGTTCGCGCTGGTAGCCGGCAAACTGTCCGCGCTGCGCGACAGCTATACCACCCGCAGCGGCCGCAATGTACTGCTGGAAATCTGGACCGTGCCGGCCGACCAGGACAAGGTGGCGTTCGCCATGGGCGCGGTGAAGCGCTCGATGCAGTGGGACGAGGAGCGCTTTGGTCTGGAGTACGACCTCGACATCTACATGATCGTCGCGGTGGGCGATTTCAACATGGGGGCGATGGAGAACAAGGGCCTCAACATCTTCAACACCTCGGCGGTGCTGGCGCGACAGGACACTTCCACCGATGCCGACTTCCAGCGCGTGGAAGCCATCATCGGCCACGAATACTTCCACAACTGGACCGGCAACCGCGTTACCTGCCGCGACTGGTTCCAGCTGTCGCTGAAGGAAGGCCTGACCGTGTTCCGCGACCAGGAATTCAGCTCCGACCTGGACAGCCGCGCGGTGAAGCGCATCCAGGACGTGAAGAACCTGCGCCAGCTGCAGTTCCCGGAGGATGCCGGCCCCACCGCGCATCCGATCCGCCCGGACAGCTACATCGAGATGAACAACTTCTACACCATGACGGTGTACGAGAAGGGCGCCGAAGTGGTCCGCATGTACCACACCTTGCTGGGCGAAGCCGGCTTCCAGAAGGGCATGCAGCTGTACTTCAAGCGCCATGACGGCCAGGCGGTGACTTGCGACGACTTCCGCGCCGCCATGGCCGATGCCAACGACGCCGACCTGGCGCAGTTTGCGCTGTGGTACAGCCAGGCCGGCACACCGCTGCTGACGGTCAGCGGCGAGTACGATGCCGCGGCGCAACGCTACACCCTGCATGTGCAGCAAAGCTGCCCGGCGACCCCGGGGCAGAGCGACAAGCTGCCGCTGCACATCCCGTTTGCCGTCGGCCTGATCGGCCCGGATGGCAGCGACCTGCCGCTGCAACTGCAAGGTGAGGATGCAGCGCAGGGCACGACTCGCGTGCTGGACGTGCGTGCCGCAGCGCAGACTTTCACCTTCGTCAATGTGGCCAGCGCGCCGGTACCGTCGCTGTTGCGCGGCTATTCCGCACCGGTGAAGCTGTCTTTTGCCTGGCACGATAGCGAACTGGCCTTCCTGATGGCCAACGATAGCGATGCTTTCGCCCGCTGGGAGGCCGGTCAGGCCTATGCCGAGCGTCTGCTGCGCCAGCTGCTGGCCGATCACGCTGCCGGTACGCCGCTGAAGTTGGCCGCAGGCTTTATCGATGCCTTCCGCGCGGTGCTGGAAGACCACGCCGCCGATCCGGCGTTCAAGGCGCTGATGCTGAGCCTGCCGACCGAGGCCGAAATCCTGGAAATGGTGGACGAGGCCGACCCGGCCGCCATCCACACCGTGCGCGACTTCGTGCTGGATACCCTGGCGCAGGCGCTGCGTGGCGACTGGCGAGAAGCGTTTGATGTCAATCAGACCCGCGATTACAAGCCAGCCGAAGCCGGCCGCCGCGCGCTGAAGAACCTGGCGCTGGGCATGCTGGCGCGCCTGCCTGACCCATGGCCGCTGGAGGCCGCCGAGCGGCAGTGCCTGCAGAGCAACAATATGAGCGACCAGATGGGCGCCATGCTGGCGCTGCGCGACCGCGACAGCGAGGAGCGCGACAATTGCTATCTGGCGTTTGCCGAGCGCTGGCAGGATAACGCGCTGGTGATGGACAAGTTCTTCTCGCTGGTGGCCAGCAGCCAGCTGCCGTGCACGCTGGAGCACGTCAAGGCGGCGATGGCGCATCCGGCCTTCACCCTGCGTAACCCGAACAAGGCGCGGGCGCTGCTGGGCAGCTTCGGCCGCAACATGTTGCACTTCCATGCCGAAGACGGCTCCGGTTACCGCTTCCTGGTGGACCAGGTGCTGGCGCTGGACGCCATCAATCCGCAGGTGGCCAGCCGCATCGTGTCGCTGTTCAATCGTCGTCAGAAGCTGGAGCCGCTGCGCCGCGACCTGATGACGCGTGAACTGCAGCGCATCCTGGCCAAGGATGGTTTGTCCAAGGATGTGTACGAAATCGTGTCGAAGAACTTGTCGGCCTAAACGGCTGCCTTGCACGCTAGCGTAAGCGCGGGCCGGTGACTCACCGGCCCGTTTTTATTGCCTGTCTGCGGCCAACGTTGGCCGCATCAGCGACCCGGTGGCTGCAGCGGCAGGCGGGTAGTGTGTTTGATCGGCTCCAGCGCCACGGTGGATTTCACGCTGCGCACCAGCGACAGCGTCATCAGCTTGTTCATCACGAAGCGCGACAGCGATGGCAGATCCTGTACCACGATGCGCAGCCAGTAGTCGGCCTCGCCGGCCACCGCGTAGCACTCCAGCACTTCCGGCAGATCGCTGATGGCGGCGGCGAACTCGCGGATCGATGCCTCGCCGTGGCGTTCCAGGCTGACGTTGGCGAAGGCGGTCACCGACAGGTCCAACAGGTCGGGGCGCAAGGCGATGTGATAGCCCTGGATGATGCCGGCTTCTTCCAGCCGCTGGATGCGGCGGCCGATCTGCGATGCAGACAGCGGCACCTCCTGTGCCAGCTTCTGATGCGTGGCGCGCGCGTCCTTCTGCAGCGCCTCCAGGATCTGGTAGTCGTAACGGTCCAGCTCGATTCCGCGCATTTTGTGCATACCAATGAGTTTGTGTGCGGGAAGTATGCAAAACACGGCGTCAAAATTCAAATCATGCGGCCAACGCGCACGCGCTTGCACCTACACTCGAAACATAGGCAGCCACTGCCAGACACATCGAGAGACAACGCCATGGATATGAATACCTACACGGTGCCGGACATTACCGTGCGCAAGAACCAGGGGCTGACGCACGCGGCGGATTTTACCCTGCCGCAACCGCTGGATCGCTATACCGCCGAGGATCACCAGACCTGGGCCACGCTGTACCGTCGCCAGAGCGAGATGCTGCCGGGCCGCGCCTGTGACGAGTTCCTGCAAGGGTTGGCCGCACTGGAAGTGGATGCCGACCAGGTGCCGGACTTTGCCCGCCTGAACAAGAAATTGCTGGCTGCCACCGGCTGGCGCATCGTGGCGGTGCCGGGGCTGATTCCGGACGACGTGTTCTTCGAACACCTGGCCAACCGTCGCTTTCCTGTGACCTGGTGGCTGCGTGAGCCGCACCAGCTGGATTACCTGCAGGAGCCGGACGTATTCCACGATCTGTTCGGCCATGTGCCGCTGCTGATCAACCCGGTGTTTGCCGACTATCTGGAGGCCTACGGCAAGGGTGGCATGAAGGCCAAGCACCTGGGCTTCCTGCCTTTGCTGGCGCGGCTGTACTGGTATACGGTGGAGTTCGGTCTGATCAACACGCCGCAGGGTATGCGCATCTACGGTGCCGGCATCGTGTCCAGCAAGTCGGAGTCGGTGTACAGCCTGGAAAGCGACAGCCCCAACCGCGTCGGCTTCGACCTGCAGCGCATCATGCGCACCCGTTACCGCATCGACACCTTCCAGAAGACCTACTTCGTCATCGACAGCTTCCAGCAGCTGTTCGAGGCCACTGCGCCGGACTTCACCCCGCTGTACCATGCGGTGGAGCAGCAGGGGGTGCTGGGTGCCGGCGAGATCGATGCGCACGACCGCATCTTCCATGTTGGCAACCGTGTGGGCTGGGCCGATACTGCCGACGCGTAAAGTGCTTGTTGCCGGTGCAAGTGTTGCCGCCAGCCAAAAAAACGCCCGCTAAGCGGGCGTTTTTTACTGCAGAGTTGGCCGCAAGGGCTTATTCCCACTCGATGGTTGCCGGCGGCTTGCCGCTCACATCGTAGACCACGCGGTTGATGCCGCGTACTTCGTTGATGATGCGGTTGGAGGCGCGGCCGAGCAGGCTGTACGGCAGCTCCGCCCAGTGTGCAGTCATGAAGTCGCTGGTTACCACCGCGCGCAGTGCCACCACGTAGTCGTAGGTGCGACCGTCGCCCATTACGCCCACCGATTTTACCGGCAGGAATACCGCGAAGGCCTGACTGGTCAGCTCGTACCAGTTCTTGCCGGTTTTTTCATCCACGGTGTTGCGCAGCTCTTCGATGAAGATGGCGTCGGCGCGGCGCAGCAGCTCGGCGTATTCCATTTTCA
>CAMLGD010000150.1 GCA_946479405.1 uncultured Vogesella sp. | reverse complement strand
GCAAGCACGTGGTTACTGCCAACAAGAAGCTGCTGGCCGTGCACGGCAACGAGATCTTCGCCCGCGCGCAGGAAAAAGGCGTGATGGTGGCGTTCGAAGCAGCGGTGGCCGGCGGCATCCCCATCATCAAGGCGCTGCGCGAAGGCCTGTCGGCCAACCGCATCGAGTGGCTGGCCGGCATCATCAACGGCACTTCCAACTTCATCCTCACCGAGATGCGCGAGAAGGGTGCCGACTTTGCCGACGTGCTGAAGGAAGCGCAGGCACTGGGCTATGCCGAAGCCGATCCGACCTTCGACGTGGAAGGTCATGACGCCGGCCACAAGCTCACCATCATGGCGGCCATCGCCTTCGGTATTCCGATGCAGTTCGACAACTGCTATCTGGAAGGCATCAGCAAGCTGGAAGGCAAGGACATCCAGTACGCGGAGGAGCTGGGCTACCGCGTGAAGCTGATCGGCCTGACCCGCCGTACCGAGGCAGGTGTCGAGCTGCGCGTACACCCGACGCTGATCCCGGAAGACCAGCTGATTGCCAACGTCAACGGCGTGATGAACGCGGTGCTGGTGCGCGGCGATGCCGTTGGCCAGACGCTGTTCAACGGCCCGGGCGCCGGCGCACTGCCGACTGCTTCCGCCGTGGTGGCCGATCTGGTGGATGTCACCCGCCTGATGACCGCCGATCCGGGGCACCGCGTGCCGCACCTGGCGTTCCAGCCGGATCAGCTGCAGAACCTGCGCATTCTGCCGATCGACGAAGTGGTCAGCAGCTACTACCTGCGCATCCAGGCGGTGGATCGTGCCGGCGTGATGGCCGACATTACCCGTCTGCTGGCGGAAAACGGCATTTCCATCGAAGCGCTGATTCAGAAGGGCGCCATTGCCGATGGTTCCGCCGAGATCGTGATCCTGACCCATCGCGTGGTAGAGAAGGCCGTCAACAAGGCCATCGCCGCCATCGAGGCGCTGGACAGCGTCGCCGGCAAGGTAGTGCGCCTGCGCATGGAAGAACTCAATGGCTAAGCACCGCATTGCCGTGTTGTTGTGCCTGCTGCTTGCCGGCTGTGCCAGCCTGATGCCGCGCACGGTTGCCGAGCAGAAACTGGGCGAGGCGTGCCGCAGCAAGATCAACAACACGCCCTTGCTGCCGGTGCTGCTGTCTACTCCCAAGCGGGTGGACAGCTACTGTGGCTGCGCCAGCAACAAGCTGGTGTCCAGCCTCAGTGATGAAGAAATGCAGGAAGTGGCCAGCAAGGGCAAGGCCCTGCTGAGCGAGCCGAAATGGCAGGGCCGCCTGCTGAACGTGGGCGTGCAATGCCTGGATACCCTGGTTGAATGACATGAAATACATCAGTACTCGTGGCGGCATGGCGCCGCTTGAATTCTCCGACACCATCCTGATGGGCCTGGCGCCCGATGGCGGCTTGGCGCTGCCAGAAAGCTACCCGCAGGTTGGCCGCACGCAGCTGGATGCCTGGCGCAATCTCTCCTATGCCGAACTGGCGTTCGAGATCATTCGCCTGTTTGCCACCGACATTCCGGAAGCCGATCTCAAGGACATTCTCGACCGCACTTACACCGCCAAGGTGTACGGCTCGGCCGAGATCACCCCGGTCAAGCGCCTGCATGACGGCCTGGTGATTTTGGAGCTGTCCAACGGCCCGACGCTGGCGTTCAAGGACATGGCGATGCAGTTCCTTGGCAACCTGTTCGAGTACGTGCTGGCGAAGAAGGGCGAGCAGCTCAACATCGTCGGTGCCACCTCCGGCGACACCGGCTCGGCGGCCGAATACGCGATGCGCGGCAAGCAGAACATCAACGTGTTCATGATGAGCCCGGATGGGCTGATGAGCACGTTCCAGCGCGCGCAGATGTACAGTCTGCAGGATGCCAATATCCACAACATCGCCATCAAGGGCATGTTCGACGATTGCCAGGACATCGTGAAGGCAGTGCAGAACGATCACGCCTTCAAGGCGCAGTACAAGATCGGCACCGTCAACTCCATCAACTGGGCGCGCGTGGTGGCGCAGGTGGTGTACTACTTCAAGGGCTACTTCAACGCCACCGCCAGCAACGACGAGCAGGTCAGCTTCTGCGTGCCGTCCGGCAACTTCGGCAACGTCTGCGCCGGCCACATTGCCCGCCAGATGGGGCTGCCGATCGAGCGCCTGATCGTGGCGACCAACGAGAACGACGTGCTGGACGAGTTCTTCAAGAGCGGCCGCTACGCTCCGCGTGGCACCGCCAATACCTACGTCACCTCCAGTCCGTCGATGGACATCTCCAAGGCATCCAACTTCGAGCGCTTCGTGTTCGACCTGGTTGGCCGCGACGGCGGCAAGGTAAAGGCCTTGTGGACCGAGGTGGATGGCGGCAAGGGCTTCGATCTGGCCGACAAGCTGGCTCAGGTGCACGAGCAGTTTGGCTTTGTGTCCGGCAGCAGTAGCCATGCCGACCGCCTGGCTACCATCCGCGCAGTGGATGCCGAGGATGGCGTGGTGGTGGATACCCACACTGCCGACGGCATCAAGGTGGCGCGCGAGGTGCGTCTGCCGGGAGAGACCATCGTCTGCCTGGAAACCGCGCTACCGGCCAAGTTCGCCGACACCATCCGTGAGGCGCTGAACCGCGAGGCTCCACGCCCGGCCGGCTTCGACGGTCTGGAAGATCTGCCGCAGCGCGTCACGGTATACGAGGCCGATGTCGACAAGGTGAAGGCCTATATCTGTCAAGCTCTGGCCTGACTCTGCCGCTGTCGGATCAACCCGCCCCCCGGAAACGGAGGCGCGGGTTTTTTGTCGCTGCCACAGACACATACCGCTGCCGTTGACGGGTAAAATGGCGTAATGAAGCAGACAATCATTGCAAGCTTGCTATTGCTGCCCCTGCCGTTGTGGGCCGCGGTGCAGGATAGCCGCCAGATGGAGCAAGTTGCCAACCAGTTCCTGCAGGCGCAGCACGGGCAAGACGGCTATGGCTACCAATTGAAATTGCAGGCCCGCAAGCCGGCGATGCCTGCTTGCGGCCAACCTTTGCAGGCCTCCTGGCCGGCTGGCAACGCCCGCCCGCAGCAAGGTGTGTTGCTGACTTGTGCCGAGCAGGGCTGGAGCCTCAGCCTGCCGGTGGTGGCCAGCGAGCTGCAGATGGTGCTGGTCACCACGCGGCTGATGCGCGCGGGAGAGGTGCTGCAGGCGGACGATATCAAGTTGGCCGTGGTCAATAATCGCTCGCAGCTCAACCAGGGCATCCGCGATCAAAAACTGCTGCTGGGGCAGATGGTACGTAGTACGCTGCCACCAGGCACCATGCTGACCGCATCGCAGGTGCGCTCGCCATTTGTGGTCAAAATGAATCAGCCGCTAAAGCTGCAGATACGCGGCGACGGTTTTGCGGTGAACAGTGATGCCACCGCCCTGGGCAATGCCGGTGTGGGGGAGCGGTTGAATGTGCGGGTCGCCAATGGCAAGGTGATTTCCGCCCTGGTGGAAGCGGATGGCAGCGTGTCAGTGCAGATGCCATAAAAAAAGCATCAAGTTTCAGATATTTCGGGCGATAATAGACATAACCGTAAAAAGATTTCAGGCAGGTGAATCATGAAAATCGACAACTCGGGCAAGATTGCAGCCAGCTTTACCGCCCCCAGCCGTACGCAGAGCAAGGCAGATACCGCCAGCGCACGCGCCAACGGCGAGAGCGTTGCGATTAATCCGTTTGCCAGCCGCCTGCAGGGCATGGAGCAAGCCGCAGCCAGTTCGCCGGCTTTCGATGCGGACAAGGTGGCGGCGATCAAATCGGCGATCGCGTCGGGCGAGTTTTCTATCAACCCGGATGCCATTGCCGATAGCCTGATTGCTTCGGCCAAGGAATTGCTGGCAGGCTAAGCCAGCCCAACCATGGACGTTCAAGCCCTGCTGGCCCTGTGCCAGACCGAAATGGCCGCGCTAGACGACCTGCAGCAGACGCTGGAGGAAGAACAGCGCGCCATTTTGCGTTTCGATGCCTTCAATCTGGAGGAAATGGCCCAAGCCAAGTTGCGGCAACTGGAGGTTTTGACTGCCGCTCGTGCCGCGCGTCTTGGCTTGCAGGAGAAGGCGGGCTTTGCCGATGCCGCACATTGGCAGGCCTGGTTGCAGCAAGCACCGGCAGATGTGCGCCAGCTGTGGCAGGCGCTGGAAAAAGGCCTGATCAAGTTGAAAGCGCTCAATGATGTGAATGCCGATCTGGCACAGGAGCGTATGAAGTTCGCTACCGAGGTGCTGGATTCGCTGAAAGCATCCAATCAGGCGGTTGCCGGTTATGGCCGACAAGGCAATCTGTCATCGTCACTCAGCGGCTCGCGCCGCCTGGGTTCTGCCTAGCCGCCGCCCCGCTGGCGGTTTTGTGGTATCTTCCTCCGCGGGTAACAAACAACCATCCGCGTATCCATGACCCTGATTTCGCTGATCGCCGCACTGGCTCTTGAGCAGCTGCGTCCCCTCGGTAACCGCAACCGTGTCTGGCTGCTGTTCATCCGTTATGCCAACCACCTTGAGCGCAGCCTGAACGCCGGCTACAACCGGCACGGGGTGCTCGCCTGGTTTGCCGCCATGGTGCCGGCCCTGTTGCTGGCTGTCGGTGGCTACTATCTGTTGTATGCCATCAGCCCGGTACTTGCCTTGCTGTGGAACGTGCTGCTGCTGTACCTCACCATGGGTTTTCGCCATTTCTCCGGTTACTTTTCCGAGATCTCGCTGGCGCTGAACGAGGGCCGTGAGTTCGAAGCCCGTCAGGCGCTGTCCAGCTGGATCAGTCAGCCGACCAGTGAATTGTCGGTAGGCGAAGTATCGCGCCTGGCCATCGAGCAGGGGGTGGTGGACAGCTACCGCCATGTGTTCGGTACCATGTTCTGGTTCGTGGTGTTGCCCGGCCCAAGTGGCGCTGTGCTGTACCGCTTTGCGCTGCTGTTGGCGCAGAAGTGGGGCAATCGCGGTAGCGATGACCTGTTTGGCCGCTTTGCCGGCCGTGCCGGCGAATGGCTGGACTGGATTCCGGTGCGCCTGACCGCCATCAGCTTTGCCATCATGGGTGACTTCGAGGATGCGGTGTATTGCTGGCGTTCACAGGCCCGCACCTGGGGCAACTACGCTACCGGCATCCTGCTGGCTTCTGCCGCCGGGGCGCTGGGTGTCAAGCTGGGTGATCCGGTACGGCAGAATTACACCGTCAACTTCCGCCCGGAACTGGGGGTAGGTGACGAGGCCGACCCCAACTACCTGAAGAGTGCCGTGGGCCTGGTATGGCGCACCGTACTGCTGTGGCTGTTTGTCGTCTTGCTGCTAAGCGTGGTCAGCCTGTTCGGTTGAACCGACGCAAGTTTGTGCGCCGCCTTCACTATGGGCGGCGCTTCGCATTTTAATGATTTGCAGGTTTGCCGCCGCGAGCACGCCGCGGCAGGCCGATTGGAGTTGCTGACATGTCGTTTGCCGAGCTAGGCCTGGCACCTGAAATCCTGCGCGCCATCGACGAGATGGGCTACTCGGAAGCCACCCCCATCCAGGCCAAGGCCATTCCGCTGGTACTGTCCGGCCGTGACCTGCTGGCCGCGGCGCAGACCGGTACCGGCAAGACTGCCGCCTTTCTGCTGCCCATCCTCGAGCGTCTGAAGAAATTCGCCAACCCCAGCGTATCGCCGGCCATGCACCCGGTGCGTGCGCTGATCCTGTCGCCCACCCGCGAGCTGGCTGACCAGATCGGCGTCAACGCCAAGGCCTACACCAAACACCTGCCGCTGCGCAGCACCACCATCTTCGGCGGTGTAAACATGGACCCGCAGGTAGCCGAGCTGCGTCGCGGCATCGAGATCGTGATCGCCACGCCGGGCCGCCTGCTGGACCACGTGCAGCAGAAGACCATCCAGCTGAACAAGGTGGAAGTGCTGGTGCTGGACGAAGGCGACCGCATGCTGGACATGGGCTTCATCCAGGACATCCGCAAGATCATGTCGCTGCTGCCCAAGGAGCGTCAGACGCTGCTGTTCTCCGCCACCTTCGCGCCGGAGATCAAGAAGCTGGCCGCCGACTTCATGCGCGATCCGCAGACGGTGGAAGTGGCCCGCCAGAACTCCACCAATGCCCAGGTCGAGCAGCTGGTGTACGCGGTGGATGCCTACCGCAAGCGCGCGTTGCTGTCGCACCTGATCCGCGAGCGCGACATGAGCCAGGTGATCGTGTTCTGTCGCACCAAGATTTCCGCCGACCAGCTGTCGCGTGATCTGAAGCGCGACGGCCACGCCGCCGAGGCGATTCACGGGGACAAGGCGCAGAGCGCGCGCCTGGAAACGCTGAACCGTTTCAAGTCCGGCGAGGTGAAGGTACTGGTCGCCACCGACGTGGCGGCGCGTGGTCTGGATATTTCCGAGCTGCCGTTCGTGGTGAACTACGAAATGCCGAACTCGCCGGAAGACTACGTGCACCGCATCGGTCGTACCGGCCGTGCCGGCGCCTCCGGTGTCGCCATCTCGCTGATGGCGCCGGACGAAAGCAAGCAGCACGAAGCCATCGAGAAGCTCACCCGCCAGACACTGCCGCCGCAAGTCGTACAGGGCTACAGCGGCCGCCGCGAAGAAGGCAATGGCGAAGTTGCACCGCGTCGCGAGCGCGAAGACCGCGAACGTCGCGAGCCACGTGAAGCGCGTGATAGCCGTGAGCGTCGCGAACCCCGCGACATGCGTGAGCCACGTGCGCGCGATGCCGGGCGCAGCCTGCAGCCGGCAGTGGACAAACCGCGCGAACGCGACGACGGCGAAGGCCGCAAGGTAGAGAAAAAGCTCGGTGGCCGCATGCTGCCGCAACGCCAGCGCGAAGTGCCGGCGCTGCTGCTGCCGCCGCGCTACAAAGTGGAACGCACCTGACCTGGTGCTGCCCCATACAAGCCACGATCGAGATCGTGGCTTTTTTCATGCCTGCGGCCAACGTTGGCCGTATCAAGAGAAGCAACAACGCAGTATTCACACGAAAATCACCAGCGCCGCCATCGCGCCGTGCGCGCCCATCACCAGGCTCTGCTCGATGTCGGCGGTGCGAGAGCTGCCGCTGATGAAGCCGCCAAAGCCGTGCTCGCGGATGCTGACGCGGGCGTAGGCGTCGCGCATGGTGTCGACGATGGCGTCTTTCGGTACCACCAGCACCAGCTTCTGGGTGAGGAAGTACAGCGCACGCTGGCTGTTGCCGGCGTGGCTGACCCACACTGCGGCACTTTCCGCCACCGCCAGCTCGCCGGGGACGATGGCGATGTCGACATCGTGCCAGTCGTGCGGTGCGGCCACCTGTTCCGGCGTGGCGGCGGTCAGGTCGGCCACGCGGCCGTGTTGCGGCCAACGTTGCGCGACGATGCCGGCGACGGTCTCGCCCGGCTGCAACTGCACCGCATCGCCGCCGAGGTTGCGCACCAGCGTGGCAAAGGCGTCGAACTTGTTGTCAAAAGTGATGAACGGCACCGCGTGGATGTCCGGCAGCGCCGGGCCTTGCGGGCGGTTCTGGCGCAGGCGGGCGAGGATGGTTTCGCGGCTGCTCATGACTTGTTTTCCTTTCTGGCCTGCCACATTTCCTTGAAGCTCTGCGCCGGCATTTCCGGCAGTTCGCGCCCCGGCCGGCTCCACGCGCTGTGCCGCGTCAGCGCCTGCGGCACGATGGGCACCACCTTGCGCATCAGCTTGCCGCCGGCGTCCATCAATGAGGGATGCTGGGTCAGGAAGCGCATCGCCAGCAGACCCATCTTCTTGGCCGGCTTCAGCGTGCCGGCGTCGAAGGCGCGCTTGCGCTGCAGGATCAGCTGTTCGTGCAGATTGATCTTCACCGGGCAGACATTGCTGCACGAGCCGCAGGTGGTGCAGGCGAAGGCCATACTGCCGTGCTTCCTGATGTCGCGGCTGGGGCCCAGCGTGGAACCGATCGGCCCCGGGATGATGTAGCTGTAGCTGTGGCCGGTGGAGCGGCGGTACACCGGGCAGGTGTTCATGCAGGCGCCGCAGCGGATGCAGCGCAGGCTCTGGTAGAAGTCGTCGCTGCCGAGGATGTCGCTGCGGCCGTTGTCGACGATGACGATGTGCATCTCGCCGCC
>CAMLGD010000149.1 GCA_946479405.1 uncultured Vogesella sp. | reverse complement strand
GCACCCCGGCGCCGATCACGCCAAACTGCGCCCGGCTTTGAATCATCTGCGGAATCCCCAGATGCGGGCCTTGCGCGGAGTGAGCCGCCATGAAAATGGAACCGATCAGGTTACCCAGGATCAGCCCGATAAAGGTCCAGCCAAGATTAAGCCCTGCCACTACGCCCAGCGCCCCAATCACCATGGTGGTCACCTGCATATTGGCGCTACACCAAATGGTAAACAGCCGTTTGGCCGAACCGTAACGTTCATTCTCTGGAATGAACTCGACACTTCTGTTCTCGATTTCCATATTTCTCCCCACCCGGATGTGTAATGAGTATTTCCGTAAGACCATGCTCAGTCTGAAGACGAGTCAACGGTCTATGAGGGAAAAAATAAGGGATGACTTGAACTGCCACTATCAGATATTGGCAACCGTGGAAAACATTGTCAGCGTCAACCAGCCCCCTGCTGACAGCCCCCCTCTAACCATACTAACCCACCGTAGCCAGACGTAGACTGCCCACCGAGGGTTTTCGGCCTGGTGGTTGGCGTGACGCTGCTTGCCCCGCATGCTGGCCCTGGTAGCAGCGGGGTGCTGGCGCCTTGCCCTTTCATGGCAACCATTCTTGCGGTTTCTCTCATCGCATGATCAACCATGTTGCGGGGCATGTTGGCAGGGCTGTTGGGCTTTGCCGCATTTTTCTATGTGTTGAGTCTTGGGCTGACAAGGTTTGGCTTGTTTGCTGCTGGAGAGGCAATGATTTGCGCGCTTGCGGTACAAGCCATCACGCTGTATCGGATGCGCCTTCCGATTGAACAGTCGGCAAGGTAGGTGAAGTATCCGGGCAGGTTTTCGAGAGCCACCCTCAGTTACCGAGGAAAACAGTCATTCCGGCTGGGGTTATCGCCACGGGCCGCTAGCGGTCTGATTGCTGACGTTGCACAGGGTGCGTCCCTGTGGCCACTAAGGCTGATCTGCAATCTGTCCACCTTGGGCAGGTAGTCGATCGTCGGCAAGCGCGGCTATTACCCTTTTATTGGCAGATAGCTGCTTGCGAATTAAGAAGCGACCAGTAAAGTATTTACAAAATTAGGGGCGACTCAGCCACGGGATGCCCACCAAGTTTGCTGCGACCTCATCGACCAGCAGGCATTCAGAACGCGACTCACCCCTGCCCCCGCGCCGTACCAGATTGCGCCGTTGCCGACAGCAACTCCGAAATCACCCGCCGCAACCAGCGGTTGCCCGGATCGTGGTGATAGCGCTCGTGCCAGTGCTGCTTCACCGCATAGTCCGGCAGCTCGAACGGCACCGGAAACACCTTGAAGCGGCCGCGCCCCTCCAGCACCTGCGCCAGCCGTTCCGGAATGGTCACCAGCATGTCGGTCTGCTCGATGACGAAGGCGATGCCCAGGTAGTTGGGCACCCGCAGCGCCACCTGACGGGTAATGCCCTGGCGCACGATTTCGCGGTCCAGGATCAGGTGGCCGGTCCCGGACGACGTCACCACTGCATGCTCTTCGGCCTGGTACTGCGCCAGTGTCAGGCAATCCTGTATGCGCGGGTGGTCAGTGCTGGCCACACATACATAGCGCTGGCGAAACAGCGACTGCTGGTAGAAACCGGCCTCCAGCTGCGGCATGAAACCCAGCGCCAGGTCTGCCTCGCCGGATTCCAGCATGCGTGGCGTGTCGGCGGACAACGGCACGATATCGATATGCACACCGGGCGAGGTGCGACGCAGGTGCGCCCACAGCCGCGGCAGCAGCACCAGCTGGCTGATGTCGGTCATGCTGATGCAGAAGGTGCGCTCCGAGTTGGCCGGATCGAAGTCGATACGATGGCCGAACACCAGCTGCAGCGAATCCAGCGCCTGCCGCACCGCGTGCTCCAGCTCGCGCGCCATCGGCGTCGGCTCCATGCCGTTGCCGATGCGCACAAACAACAGGTCGGCAAAATGCTCGCGCAGCTTCGCCAGCGCAATGCTTACCGCCGGCTGCCCCAGCCCAAGGTTGGCCGCAGCCCGCGTCACGCTGCGCGTCTTGTAGATTTCGTCGAATACCTGCAGCAGGCGTATATCCGGCGTTTGCATCCCGATACCTCTATTCGATTTTCGAATGAAGTGCATTCATAGCATTGCATAGACCGAATGTCGACCGCTGCCTACATTGCCATCACCACAACAGCAAACCATCTGCCTTGAGCTGGATCATGACTTTCCAGATGACATCCCGGCAGATGATCCGCACAGATGGAGATGACAATGTTGGAACTTGCCCGACTGGACGACCTGCCCGCCGATTACCGCGCCGCCCTTGGCGAGCAGAACCTGGTGCCGCTGTGGCCCAGCCTGCGCGCGGTACTACCGCCGGGTCAGCCGCGTCCGCGCACCCAGCCCACCTGCTGGCATTACGAAGCCCTGCGCCCGCTGCTGCTGCAGGCCGGCGAACTGACCCCGATTGAAAAGGCCGAACGCCGCGTACTGGTACTGGCCAACCCTGGCCACGGCCTGGACAAGATGCAGGCCAGCGCCGCCATCTACCTGGGCATGCAGTTGCTGCTGCCGGGCGAGATTGCCCCCTCGCATCGCCACACCCCCAATGCGGTGCGCATGATCGTGGAAGGCGAAGGCGCCTACACCACGGTGGATGGAGAAAAATGCCCGATGCAGCGCGGCGACCTGATCCTGACCCCGACCGGGCTGTGGCATGAACACGGCCATGATGGCGACGCGCCGGTGGTGTGGCTGGATGTGCTGGACCTACCGCTGGTGTACTACATGGAGGCCTCCTACGTGGAAGAAGGCCAGCCGCAAGCCATCACCAGCCAGGGCAGCGAACGCGCCTACCTGCGCGGTGGCGTGGTGCCCTCCCCGGTATTCACTCGCGCCAACCCGCGCTACCCGATGCTGCGATACCCATGGGCGGATGTACGCGCCGCCCTGCAAGCGCTGGCGGCACAGCAGCCGGCCGGTGAGGCGGTACAAGTGGCGTATGTAAACCCGGAAACCGGCAGCGACTGCCAGAACATCCTCGGCTACTCGGCGCTGATGCTGCGCCCGGGGGAAACCCTGCAGCTGCCGGCACGCTCACCGGCCACCGTGCTGCACCTGATCGAAGGCGCGGCCGAGGCCGGCATCGACGGCAAGCACTTCACGCTGGCCGAGGCCGACACCTGCTGCGCGCCGGGCTTTACCCCGCTCACGCTGCGCAACCGCAGCAGCGACACGCCTGCATTCATTTTCATCGCCGACGAAGCCCCTCTGCACAAGAAGCTGGGACTCTACGAAGTCCGCCACGGCTGATACCGGCACACACCACAAGGAGACAGACATGAAAACCACCCTTCCCGTGATTGTTGCCGGTGGCGGCATCGGCGGCCTGGCTGCGGCACTGGCACTGGTACGCCAGGGCTTTGCCGTACAGGTGCTGGAACAGGCACCGCAGATCGGCGAAATCGGCGCCGGCATCCAGCTCGGCCCCAATGCCTTCCACGCCTTTGACGCACTGGGCGTGGGCGACAAGGCCCGCAGCCGCGCCGTCTACACCGACGAAATGGTGATGCACGACGCGCTGGACGAAAGCCTGGTTGGCCGCATCCCCACCGGCGAGGCATTCCGCCAGCGCTTCGGCAACCCGTATGCGGTGATCCACCGCGTGGACGTGCACCTGTCGCTGCTGGAAGGCGCGCAGGAAACCGGCCGCGTCGAGTTTCTCACCGGCACCCATGTCGAGCGCGTGGAACAGGATGCCGACGGCGTTACCGTCTACGACCAGCACGGCAAGGCGTATCGCGGCAGCGCGCTGATCGGCGCCGACGGCGTGAAGTCGGTGGTGCGCCAGCAGTTCGTCAATGACCCGCCGCGTGTGTCCGGCCACGTGGTGTACCGCGCGGTGATCGACAAGAAGGACTTCCCGGCAAACCTGCAGTGGAATGCGGCCAGCATCTGGGTAGGCCCCAACTGCCACCTGGTGCACTACCCGCTGCGCGGCGGTGAACAGTACAACGTGGTGGTGACCTTCCACAGCCGCCAGCAGGAGCAATGGGGCGTGACCGAAGGCAGCCCGGAAGAAGTGCAGAGCTATTTCCAGGGCATCTGTCCCAAGGCACGCCAGCTGATCGAACTGCCCAAGAGCTGGAAGCGCTGGGCTACCGCCGACCGCGAACCGATCGATACCTGGTCGTTCGGCCGCGTCACCCTGCTGGGCGATGCCGCCCACCCCACGCTGCAATACCTGGCCCAGGGCGCCTGCATGGCACTGGAAGACGCGGTGACGCTGGGCGAGGCGCTGCGCGCATGCGACAACGATTTCAGCCGGGCGTTTGCACTGTACCAGCGCTCCCGCGTGGCCCGCACCGCCCGCATCGTGCTGTCCGCCCGCGAAATGGGCCGCATCTTCCACGCCAGGGGCGTGGAGCGCCTGGTGCGCAACGAGCTGTGGCAAGGCCGCAGCGCCGAACGTTTCTACGACGCCATGGCATGGTTGTACGGCTGGAACGCCGACAACTGCCTGGCCCGCGACTGAGGGCGCCGCCATGCTCAAGCTCTACAACTTCTTCCGCAGTGGCACCTCGCACCGCCTGCGCATCGCGCTGAACCTGAAGGGGCTGGACTACCAGTACCTGCCGGTCGACCTGCGCAGCGAGGAGCACCTCGGCGCCACCTTCAAGGCGCTCAACCCGCAAGGGCTGGTGCCGGCGCTGGTCGACGGCGAGCGCACGCTGATCCAGTCGCCCGCCATCATCGAGTGGCTGGAAGAGCGTTACCCGGCCCCGCCGTTGCTGCCGGCAGACCCGGACGGCCGGGCCCGCGTCCGTGCGCTGGCGGCGCTGGTGGGCTGCGACATCCACCCGCTCAACAACCGCCGCGTGCTGGAGTACCTGCGCAAGACGCTCGGCTGTGACGAAGCCGCCGTGCTGGCGTGGTGCGCCACCTGGATCGAGGCCGGTTTCGGCGCGCTGGAAGCGCTGCTCGCGGCCGACCCAACGCGGGGCGATTTCTGCTTTGGCAACACGCCGACGCTGGCCGACGTGTACCTGGTGCCGCAGGTGGAAAGCGCGCGCCGTTTCGGCGTGGACCTGTCGCCCTACCCGAACATCGTCGCCGTGGACCGTGCCTGCGCCGAGCTCGACGCGTTCCGCCGCGCCGAGCCGGCACGGCAGCCCGACGCGCCGCAGCCGGCCACCGTTTGAACCCGACCCTGACCCACATCAAACCAGGAAGAGACCACCATGAGTTACCTGTTCACCCCCGTTGCCACCGTCGGCCTGCCCGTCGACGGTTCGTCCGAGCTGTTCCCGGTGCGCCGCGTCTACTGCGTCGGCCGCAACTACGCCGCCCACGCCCGCGAAATGGGCTTCGACCCGGACCGCGAACCGCCGTTCTTCTTCTGCAAGCCGAACGATCCGGAATCGGTCGTGCCGGTGGCCGCCGGTGAAACCGTGACCATCCCCTACCCGACCCAGACCAGCAACTACCACTACGAGATCGAGCTGGTGGTGGCGATCGGCAAGGGCGGCAAGGACATCGCCGTGGAAGACGCCGCCAGCCATATCTTCGGCTACGCCGTCGGCCTCGACATGACCCGCCGCGACCTGCAGATGAAGATGCGCGAGATGGGCCGCCCGTGGGAAATCGGCAAGGCCTTCGACTACTCCGCCCCGATCGGCGTCCTCAGCGCGCGCGATAGCGTCGGCGAGATCACTGCCGGCGAGATCGTGCTGACCGTGGACGGCGAAACCCGCCAGAAGAGCGACCTGACCCACCTGATCTGGTCGGTGAGCGAGACCATCGCCAACCTCTCCACCCTGTTCGAACTGCAGCCGGGCGACCTGATCTTCACCGGCACGCCGGAAGGCGTGGGCGCAGTCGAGCGCGGCCAGACCATGGTGGCCCGCGTCGACGGCCTGGCCCCGATCACGGTCAAGGTGGCCTGATTCCTTAATCCCGCATTCGCACGACAACAAAAACGGAAGCGGCGTGCACGACGCGCCGCCCACACACTACTCAGGAGATAACCCATGCGCGCCTCTCTGGACGTCCAGCACTTCATCGATGCCCTGCCGTTTTCACGGCTGCAACGCGGCATTCTCTGGCTCTGCTTTCTGGTGGTGGCGGTCGACGGCTTCGACACCGCCGCCATCGGCTTCATCGCTCCCGCCATCCGCGAGGAATGGCACCTCACCGCGGCGGCGCTGGCACCGCTGTTCGGCGCCGGCCTGTTCGGCCTGATGGCTGGGGCGCTGCTGTTCGGCCCGCTGGCCGACCGCTTCGGCCGCAAGACCATCCTGGTGCTGTCGGTCGCCTTCTTCGGCCTGGCCAGTCTCGCCTCCACCGCCGCCCCCGACCTGACCTGGCTGATCGCGCTGCGCTTTCTGACCGGTCTTGGCCTGGGCGGCGCCATGCCCAATGCCATCACGCTGACGTCGGAATATTGCCCGGACACCCGCCGCTCCAGCCTGGTAACGCTGATGTTCTGCGGCTTCACCATCGGCTCGGCACTGGGCGGCCTGCTGTCGGCGCAGATCCTGACCAGCTTCGGCTGGCGCGGCGTGCTGTTCCTCGGCGGCGTGCTGCCGCTGCTGCTGGTGCCGGTTCTGCTGCGCAGCCTGCCTGAATCGTTGCGTTTCATGGTGCTGAAGCGCCGCCCGCAAGCCGACATCGACGCCGTGGTGGCACAGCTGGCGTCACAGCAGGGCGAGCAGCCACAGCTCACTGCGCATGAAGCCAGCGAACAGGCACCGGTGCGCGAGCTGTTCCGCCCGCCGTTTGCCGTCGGCACCGTGCTGCTGTGGGTCAGTTTCTTCATGAGCCTGCTGATCATCTACCTGATCTCCAGCTGGCTGCCGACGCTACTGCACAACACCGGCGCCAGCCTCAGCCGCGCCTCGTGGATTACCGCCACCTTCCAGATCGGCGGCACCATCGGCGCCATCCTGCTGGGCCGGCTGATGGACCGCTTCGGTTCCAGCCGCACCCTGGCCATCACCTATGTCATCGGCGCGCTGTTCGTGTCGCTGTGCGGCATCAGCGGCGGCCAGCTGTGGCTGCTGGTGCTGGCGGTGTTCGGCGTGGGCTTCTGCGTGAGCGGCTCGCAAGTGGGCGCCAATGCGCTGGCGGCGGCGTTCTACCCCACCAGCAACCGCGCCACCGGCGTGAGCTACGCCAACGCGGTGGGCCGTTGCGGTTCGGTGCTGGGTTCGCTGTCCGGCGGCTGGCTGATGGCGATGCAGCTGGACATGGGGGTGATCCTGAGCCTGCTGGCAGTACCGGCGCTGATCGCCGCGGCGGCCATCAGCCAGCTGGGGCGGGTGAAGCGCCGGACCGAACAGCATGCGGCCCAGGCCAGCCAGTCGGCCGTTTCCTGACACAAGGCCGGGCTAGTTGGCCGCAAGCGCCCAGCACACGGCCGCCCACCCGGGCGGCCGTGGTGCATGCCAGGCAGGCAACATGGCATCCGGCGCCGGCCGGCCACATAAGCCCTTGTCGGAAAAGAAACTATAGTTAAGCAGCAGTTGGCGCGTGGGTTGTTCAATTAGCGCCGGATTACCCCGGGGAATCAGTATTCGCCGGTGGCGGTTCAGGCATACATATGGCACTGCAGGCAGGGGGAATGGTTTTTAACGCCAGGAGATAATGATGATCGATCTCGGCTGGATGCCCCCTGTTTCCCTTGTGCTGATCTTGATCTGGCTATTCGGCGCCTCGATCCGCATTTTTCGTGAATATGAACGTGGTGTGGTGTTTACCCTGGGGCGTTTCTGGAAGGTAAAAGGGCCCGGGCTGGTCATCATCATTCCCGCGATTCAGAAATCCATTCGAGTCGATCTGCGTACCGTGGTGCTGGAGGTGCCGACGCAGGACGTGATTTCCCGCGACAACGTGTCAGTGAAAGTCAGCGCGGTGGTCTATCTGCGGGTTACCGACCCGGAAAAGGCCATCATCCAGGTGGTGGACTACCTGAATGCCACCAGCCAGCTGGCACAAACCATGCTGCGCTCGGTGCTGGGCAAGCATCTGCTCGACGACATGCTGGCCGAGCGTGAAAAGCTGAACACGGATATTCAACAGGCACTGGATGCGCAAACCGATTCCTGGGGTATCAAGGTCTCAAATGTTGAAATCAAGCAGGTGGACCTGACGGAATCCATGGTCCGCGCCATTGCCCGCCAGGCCGAGGCCGAGCGCGAGCGGCGGGCCAAGGTGATTCATGCCGAAG
>CAMLGD010000148.1 GCA_946479405.1 uncultured Vogesella sp. | reverse complement strand
GCAGTTCGGCAGCCCGCAGGAGATCTACGACAACCCGGCCAACCTGTTCGTGGCCAGCTTCATCGGCTCGCCGTCGATGAACTTCATCCCGGCCACGGTGGTGGAATCCGGCGGCCAGATCGGTGTGAAAGTGTGCGACGACAAGGGCTGCGTGGTGCTGCCGCTGCCGCACGACAAGGCCAAGCTGGCCGGCTGGGTGGGCAAGGAAGTGATCTTCGGCATCCGTCCGGAACAGATCACCGACGCGCGCACCGCGCACCGCGACGGCCTGCCGGAGATGAGCTGCCATATCGACGTGATCGAGCCGACCGGCCCGGACACGCTGGTGTTCGTGTCGCTGAACAACACCAAGGTGTGCTGCCGCACCCACCCGACCGAAGCCAAGCATCCGGGCGAAAGCATGGACCTGGTGTTCGACGTGTCCAAGGCGGTGCTGTTCGACCCGCAAACCGAAGCGCGCATCGCCTGATGAGCACGCTGGCCTTGCAAAGGTTGGCCGCAGACGGCCCGCTGCTGTCGCCGGTGGCGGCCGGGCTGTGGCGGCTGGACGAATGGGGCTTAACCGACACCGCGCTGGCGGCGTGGGTGGAGCATGCCATCAGTCTTGGCATCACCACCTTCGACCACGCCGATCTGTATGGCGGCTTTCGCTGCGAGGCGCTGTTCGGCCGCTGGCTGAAGGCCCACCCGTCACGGCGCGACGCCATCCAGCTGGTGAGCAAGTGCGGCATCAAGCCGCCGGATGCGGCGCGCGGCTGGCGGGTAAAGCACTACGACAGCTCGGCGGCGCACATCACCGCCAGCGTGCACCACTCGCTGCAGCAGCTGGGCAGCGATCACCTTGACCTGCTGCTGCTGCATCGCCCGGACCCGCTGATGGAGCCTGACGAGGTGGCGGAAACCTTCGAGCGGCTGCGCGCTGCCGGCAAGGTGCGCCACTTCGGCGTGTCCAACTTCAGCCCCAGCCAGTACGCGCTGCTGGCCTCGCGCACCACGCTGGTGACCAACCAGATCGAGGCCTCGCTGCTGCACCTGGCCCCGCTGTTCGACGGCAGCTTCGACCAGTGCCTGCAGCTGGGCGTGCGGCCGATGCTGTGGTCGCCGCTGGCCGGCGGCCGGCTGTTCGACGCTGCGGCCAACCCGCTGCTGGCGGCCGCGCTGAACCTGCTGGCGGCCGAGCTGGGCGTCAGCACCGCGGTGCTGGCGCTGGCCTGGCTCATGCGTCACCCGTGCCGGCCGCTGCCGATTGTCGGCTCGCGCAAGTTGGCCGCACTGGACGAGGCGGCCGCTGCCTGCCGGCTGCAGCTGGATCGGCAGCAATGGTTCGCGCTGCTGCAGGCGGCGCGTGGCGGCGAGGTAGCCTGAGGCGGCGCGCAGACGCCAGTCAATCCCGATTTCCGTGTATCTCCTGTCTGCAGGAGCGACTCTCCTTAACGGCCTGCGGGCCGTTTTTTTCTGCCTGGCTGCCGGCGGGCGATTTCCCTGTACATCCCATCACCATTGCCTAAGCTCATCTGGTAATGCCAACAACAAGTGATGGAAGGGGAGTGCGCGATGAAGGTAGCAGAACTTTTCGATCAGGCCGCCGGGCGGCTGCCGATGGTGCCCAAGGTAGTGCAGGAGCTGATTGCCAGCTTCCAGGACAGCAACGTCAACATCGATGACATCACCGACAAGGTGGTGCACGACCAGGTACTGAGCGCGCGCGTGCTGCGGCTGGCCAACAGCGCGCGCTTCGGTGGCAGCCGCAGCATCGGCTCGCTGCACGACGCGGTGGTGATGCTGGGCTTCGACAATGTGCGCATGCTGGTGATCGCTTCCGGCATCGCCGGCGCCAGCATGGCGATTCCCGGCTTTGACATGAAGGGTTTCTGGGGCCGCAGTTTCGAGATGGCCAATACCTGCAAGGTGCTGGCCAAGCTGGCGGCGCAGGATGCGCAGCTGGCGTATACCTGCGGCCTGCTGGCCAATATCGGCGAGCTGGTGCTGCACGTGGCCGAGCCGGAAAAGGCGGTGCGCATCGACCGCGTGGTGGAAGGCGGCGCCGAGCGGCTGGCCACCGAGCGCATGGTGCTGGGCATGGATCTGACCGAAGTGGGCGCCGAGCTGGCGCGGCGCTGGAATTTTCCGGATGCCATCCAGCAGGCGATCCGCGATCAGCACCAGCTGGCCGAGCCGTCGCAGGTGTCGCACTACGCGCTGCTGACCGGGCTGGCGTCCTACATCGTGGCCGGTTTCAACCACGGCATGAGCGAGGAAGAAATGCAGGCCACGCTGCCGCAGCCGCTGCTGGCCGAGCTGGGGGTCAGCACCGACAAGCTGGCGGAGGCGCTGCCGCACCTGCATGAAGTCAGCACCACGGTGGACAACCTGTTGTAGCCGGCGGCTACGCAGACGTGACAAGGCCCCGCCATGGCGGGGCCTTGTCACGTCCACTGCGGCCAACGTTGGCCGCACGGCTTACGCCTCTTCGGCTTCGTCCTGCGGCAGCGGCTGCTTGCGTTCCACTACCGCCAGGTAGCGGCACTCGATCTCCTGCTGCAACTCGTCGATGCGCACGATCTGCAACTGGATGCGGTCGCCGTTGCTCAATTCCGGCAGGCCGCCGATGCGCAGCCGCATCGGCACGCCGTCCACCCGCACCAGGTCTTCCTTGATGTAGCTGGCGGTCGGCTCGCTGATGCCTTCCTGGCTGAACCAGCGCAGGCACCAGAAGTGCTCCATCTTGTCCTGGAAGCCGAGGTAGGCGCTGTAGGCGGCATCGAAGTCGCGCAGCATGGCAAACAGCATGGCGTCGCCCTGCTTGTATTGCGGGGTTTCGCCGCGAATCATGGCGGTGAGCTGGCGCTGGTTGATGAAGTCCGATGCGCGGCGCAGCGGCGAGGTGCTCCATGCGTACTGCTGCACCCCCAGACCGACGTGCGGTTCCGGGCGGGTGGTCATGCGCACCTTGCCCATGCTCTGCGCGCGGTACATGGCCGGAATGTCGGCCTCGGCCAGCATGCGGCCCCACTCGCTGTTGGCCAGGATCATCAGCTCGGAGACCAGCTTGTCCATTGGCGAGCCGCGCTTGCGGATGCTGATGATGACCTTGCCGTCCACCACGTTGAAGTTGTAATCCACCTGCGGCGGGCGGTTCGGGTCCGGGGTCTTGCCACGGAACGCCTCGCGCGCGTTGGCAAACTGCCACAGCCACACCAGTTCGCGCTTGAACGCGTAGTCGGGGCCGAAGCCGGGTGCGGCCAACGTTTCCTCGTTGAACACCTGCTCCAGCTGGTCGTGGCGCAGGTTGGCGGCAATGTGCACGCGCTCGATGCGGTTGTCGAAGTCCACCAGCTCGAATGCCGGTGTCACGTCCACGTACAGGCTCAGCGCCGGGCAGTCGTGGCCTTCCTTCAGCGTGAACTGCTCCACCACGTCGTCCGGCAGCATGGTGATCTTGTCGCCGGGGAAGTACACGGTGGACAGGCGCTGGTGCACGATCTTTTCCAGCTCGGAATCCGGGGCGATGCCCAGCGTCGGCGCGGCGATATGGATGCCGACACGGATGTTGCCGTTATCCAGCCACTGCACCGATAGCGCATCGTCGATCTCGGTGGTGGCGGCGTCGTCGATGGAGAAGGCGCGCACCTCGGCCAGTGGCAGCTCGTCCGGCATGCTGGGCGGCGTGTAGCTGCCAAAACCGGTGCCCTTGGGGAAGTGCTCCAGCTCGAAGCCGGCCATCAGGTAGGCCGGCACCGATTCGATGCCGCCCACCTTGTCGGCCAAGCGCAGCGGCGGCAGGCCGGTGGCCTTGCAGGCCTGGTCGAAGGCCTTGAATTCCAGCGTGTTCTTGTCCGGGCGGTACAGCAGCAGCATCAGCTTGTCGCGGATGATGGCCGGCAGGCTGCCGGCGGCCAGCTCGGCGGCCAGCGCGTCGATCTGCTCCTGCTCGCGCTTCTTGCGCTCGATGGCGGCCAGCGCCGCCTTCAGCGTCTCTTCCGGCGCGGCCTTGAAGCAGCCCTTGGCCTTCTTGTAGAAGTACATCGGCGCGGCGTACAGCCGCAGCAGGATGGCGGCGTTTTCCAGCGCGCTGGGGGCATGGCCGAAGTAGTCGGCCGCCAGCACCTCGAAGCCGAACTCGTCTTCACCGCAGCATTCCCACAGGAAATCCACGTCGATATCGGCAGCAATGGTTTCGGCGGCCGGCAGGAAATCCTGCAGCGGGCTGCTGAACTCCAGGAATACGTTGGCTGCTTTCAGCTTGGTGCGCTTGCCATGCTGGGTGTCGATCTGCAGGCTGGCTTCGGCACGGGAAACCACGCTGCCGACCTTGAAGCTGCCGCTTTCTTCGTAAAAGACGTTCATGCTGCCGTTGCAGAGCCAGGCTCTGCCCTGTCCGAGGGTGAAAACGGGCAATTATAGCAGCTGCCCACCTTTGCCCGGCGTCCGACCGCTATACTCCGGACATTGTGTTGCAATAGTTTCTTACTCGCATGTCGATGCCTGTTTCGCAAACCCTGGTCAACCTGGCCCAGGAAATGGACCATACCGGCCAGCAGCTGTTGCTACGTTGGGATCCGGAGCTGGTGCGCCGCTTCACGGCGCTGAGCCAGTGCCTGCAGGGGCTGGCAGAGCAGGCCGGCGCCGAGCCGCTGCAGCGCGCCAACGAAGAGCTGGCCGCCTTGCTGCGCAGCTGGAGCAAGCGCCGCCACGGCAACGACGATGTGCTGACCCTGCGCCAGCATTTGTCGCTGGTCACGCAGCTGGCCAGCCTGCCGCTGCCCAGCTTCACCCCGCCGGGCGTCGGCACGGTGCAGCAGAGCCATCGGCTGTTCCTGCTGGTGCCGCCGGCGCAGCGTCCGGCACCGGCGCTGCTGGAGCAGCTGGCCTGCTTCGGTTACGTGCTGGACGTGTTCGACAATGCCCAGACGCTGCAGCAGGCGCTGTTCCTGCATGAGCCGGGCGCCTTGATCGTCTACGACGAGTTCGACACCGACAGCGTCGCGCCACTGGCGGCGATGCCGGCCTGCCCGCTGCTATTCACCAGCCCGCGCCGCGATTTTGCCGCCCGGCTGCAGGCCGTGCGCGCCGGCGGGCAGGGCTTTCTGGGTTGGCCGCTGTCGGTGCGCGAACTACTGGACACGCTGACACTGCCGCTGACGCCGGACCGTCGCAACCCGCTGCGGGTGCTGCTGGTGGAGGACATGAGCTCGCTGGCCGGGCTGTACGCGGCGGTGCTGAACCGGCACGGCATGGTGACCGAGGAAATCACCCGCCCCAGCCAGACACTGGAGGCGATCGAGCGCTTCCGCCCCGACCTGATCCTGATGGACATGTACATGCCGGAATGCGATGGCCAGGCGCTGGCGCGCATCATCCGCCAGCAGCGGCTGATGGACGGCATCCCCATCATCTTCCTGACCATGGAAAAGCGGCCGCACATGCAGTTGGACGCGCTGGCACTGGGCGTGGACGGCTACCTGACCAAGCCGGTGTCCAGTGAGGAGCTGGTGGTGACGGTGAGCACCCGCGCCAGCCGCTACCGCCAGCTGCGCTCCTATATTTCCACCGACAGCCTGACCGGACTGCTCAACCACAGCCATCTGTTTGCTCGCCTGGAATACGAATTCGCCCGCGCGCAGCGCGAGCGCCGGCCGCTGAGCATGGTGATGCTGGATCTGGACCACTTCAAGCAGGTCAACGACAGCTACGGCCACCAGGCCGGCGACGAGGTGCTGGTCAGCCTGTCGCGCTTCCTGCGCGAGCGGCTGCGCCGTTCCGACCTGATCGGCCGCTACGGCGGCGAGGAGTTCGCCATCGTGTTGCCGGGCATGGGTGCCGAGCAGGCCACCCGGCTGCTGGACGATCTGCGCGACGCCTTCGCGCGGCTGGAGCAGGTGTCGCCGCGCGGCCGCTTCCGCCAGACCTTCAGCGCCGGGCTGTGCAGCAGCGACGGGGTGTGGGACGTGGTGGCGCTGGTGCAGCGCGCCGACAGCATGCTGTATCAGGCCAAGGCGGCGGGGCGCAACTGTGTGGTGGGCTGGTCGCCAGCGCGGGAATAGCGGCGGGGAGGAAAAAGCACAAGGGCGCCAGCGGCGCCCTTGTTGTTGCATGCGGCCAACCTTTACAGCGGGTCGGCCAGGTACATGCGCACGCTGTGGTCTTCCAGCAGCTTCTTCAGGCTTTCCGGCGGCATCGCGTCGGTGAAGATGGCGTTGAACTCGCTGATGTGGCCCATGCGCACCAGCGCATTGCGGCCGAACTTGCTGTGGTCGGCGGCTAGGAAGCGATGGCGGGCATTATTCATCATCGCCTGTGCCACGCGTACCTCACGGTAGTCGAAATCTAGCAGCGAGCCGTCGGTTTCGATGCCGGACACGCCGATCACCGCGTAATCCACCTTGAACTGGTTAATGAAGTCCAGCGTGGCCACCCCGGTGATGCCGCCGTCGGAGGCGCGTACCACGCCGGAGGTGATCATCACCGTGAAATCCGGGTTGGCCGACATGATCGACGCTACATGGATGTTGTTGGTGATCACCCGCAGCCCCTTGTGGGTGGCGGTCAGCGCCTGGGCCACCGCTTCGATGGTGGTGCCGATGCTCATGAACAGCGAGGCATGGTCGGGGATGTTCTCCGCGATCATGTCGGCGATGTGCGCCTTTTCGCTTTGCAGCTTGCCCTTGCGCGAGAAGTAGTCCTCGTTCTCCACGCTGTTACCCAGCGCGGCGCCACCGTGATAACGGCGCAGCAGGTTGGCTTCGCACAGCTGATTGATGTCGCGGCGGATGGTCTGCGGCGTCACGTCCAGCAGGCGCGCCAGTTCTTCGATCGGCATGAAGCCGTTTTCGCGTACCAACTGCAGGATTTTGTCGTGTCTGGGTGATCGGCTCATGGCGGCGAGTTCGAAAGCGAAAATTATCCCTAGTCTTTATCACACTAATTGCGCATCAGGCAACTTATCAGCGTCATAAACGAAAGTCGTAGAACGCAAAAAACGCCAGTGCATCAAGGCACTGGCGTTTTTGTTGCGTTGCAAAAAAAGTGCATGCGACTGTCGCTTTCCAGCCAGTATTGGGCGCTGGCGGGCCTGCGTCGGCCTCAGGGCTGCAGGAAGTGCTGTGCCGGCCAGCCGTAGCGCTTCAGATTCACCCGGCCGCCGGGGGCTACCTCCACGCCATCCTCTTCCAGCAGCAGAATCTGGTAATCCGCCTCCGGCGTGCCCGGCCGCGCCACCTTGCCGCTACTGCTGAGTACACGGAACCACGGCCAGCCGGCACCTGCCGGCGCATTGCCCAGCAGCTTGCCCACGTGGCGGGCATGGCGCGGGTAGCCGGCCAGCGCCGCCAGCGTGCCATAGGTGCTGACCTGGCCCGGCGGAATCGCCAGCAGCTGCGCCAGCACGGCACGTTCGAAGGCGACGTCCATCAGCCGTAGCGGCGATCGGCCACGAAGGGGTTGCTGCGCCGTTCGTCGCCGATGGTGGTGAACGGGCCGTGGCCTGGCACTACCGTCATGTCGTCCGGCAGCGCGAACAGCTTGCTGCGGATAGCATCGATCAGCTGCTCATGGTTGCCCATCGGGAAATCGGTACGGCCGATGGAGCCCTGGAACAGCACATCGCCTACCACGCAAAGGTTGGCCGCACGGCTGACAAACACCACGTGGCCCGGGGTATGGCCGGGGCAGTGCAGCACTTCCAGCACTTCGTTGCCGATCTGCACCGTGTCGCCTTCTTCCAGCCAGCGCTCCGGGGTCAGCGCCGGGCTGGGGGTAAAGCCGAACATCTGCCCCTGCTGCGGCAGCTGGTCCAGCCAGAAGCTTTCCGCGCGCTGCGGGCCTTCGATCTGCACCCCCAGCGCATCGGCCAGCGCGCGGGCGCCGCCGGCGTGGTCGATATGGCCGTGGGTCAGCAGCAGCTTGGTCACCTTCAGCCCCTTAGCCTCGATAAAGGCGCGAATGCGCGCAATGTCGCCACCGGCATCCACCACTGCCGCTTCGTTGCTGACATCACACCACAGCACGGAGCAGTTCTGCTGGAACGGGGTGACCGGAATGACGTGAAGCTGCAAGGCCATGATCTGCTACCTGAAAACGGGAATGCCGCATTGTAAGCCAGCAGGCCGGCCTCTTGACCAAGGCGCTACAATAGCGGCAGTAAAAATTGTGGAGCCGTCATGAGCCTGATCCCGGAAATCAAACCGCAGCAGTCCATCGAACTGCTGAAAGAACTGCACATCCTTACCCGCGACGGCAAGATCAACCAGGACACCCGCCGCAAGCTCAAGCAGGTCTATCACCTGTACCAGTTCATCGAGCCGCTGATGG
>CAMLGD010000147.1 GCA_946479405.1 uncultured Vogesella sp. | reverse complement strand
ATGTGCTGCTCGTAGGCCACGAAGCGGGCATCGCCATGCTGGCGGCTGCGCGGCAGCTCGATGGCCACGTCCAGCGCCACCTTGCCGGCCTCCACCAGCACCACGCGGTCGGCCAGCGCCACCGCCTCGGCCACATCATGGGTGACCAGCACCGTGGTGCAGCCATGCCGCTGCCACAAGCGCTCGATCAGGCCCTGCATTTCCAGCCGTGTCAGCGCATCCAGCGCCCCCAGCGGCTCGTCCAGCAGCAGCAGTTGCGGCTGGTGCACCAGCGCGCGCGCCAGCGCCACGCGCTGACGTTGGCCGCCGGACAGCCGCACCGGCCATTCCCCGGCACGGTCGGCAAGGCCGACTTCGGCCAGCGCCGCCAGCGCCCGGTCGCGGCCATCACTTGCCAGCCCCAGCGCCACGTTGTCCAGCACCGATTTCCACGGCAACAGGCGGGCGTCCTGGAACATCACGCGCACGGTCTGGCCGGCTGGCTGCTGCAGGCGGCCGCCATCCGGCGCATCCAGCCCGGCCAGCAGCCGCAGCAGGGTGCTCTTGCCGCAGCCGCTGCGGCCAACAATGGCCAGAAACTGCCCGTGCGGGATATGCAGCTCCAGTCCGTCCAGCACGCTGCGCGCACCGAAGCGACGCTGCAGGCCGGCGAGATGGATGCCGTGTTGCGGCGGCAGATCGTCAGGTTTCATGTTGGTCTCCTCAGTTAGACGCCAGGTAGGACGGGGGCCACTGCAGCCAGCGCCGCTCCAGCGCCCGCGCCGCCACATCCACCAGCTTGCCCAGTAGCGCGTACAGCAGGATGGACAGCACCACGATGTCGGTCTGCATGAATTCGCGGGCGTTGGCGGCCAGGTAGCCGATGCCGCTGCTGGCGGCCAAGGTTTCCGCCACGATCAGGATGATCCAGGCGATGCCCAGCGCGTAGCGCACGCCGACCAGGATCGACGGCAAGGCGCCCGGCAGCACCACGTGGCGGAACAGCGCGTGGCCGCGGACGCCGTAGCTTTGCGCCATTTCCAGCAGCGCCGGGTCCAGCGAGCGGATGCCGTGATAGGTGTTGAGATACACCGGGAACAGCGTGCCGAACGCCACCAGGAACACCTTGGCGCTTTCGTCGATGCCGAACCACAGGATCACCAGCGGCAGGATCGCCAGCGGCGGGATGTTGCGCAGCATCTGCAGCGTGGTGTCGAACAGCGCTTCGCCAAAGCGTGACAGGCCGGCGATCAGCCCCAGCACCAGCCCCAGGCCGGCGCCGATGGCAAAGCCACTGGCGGCGCGGCCAAAGCTGCTGGCCAGATGCCGCAACAGTTCGCCACTGACGCTAAGCTGCCAGGCGGCGGCCAGCACCTCGCTGGGTGCCGGCAGCACGCGGTGGTTCAACCAGCCCTGCCACGAGGCCAGCTGCCAGCCGACCAGCAGCGCGGCTGGCACCAGCCAGGGCACGGCGCGGCGCGCGCTGCGATAAAGCAATGTGTGGCTCATGACAGCTCCTTATGAGGCTGCGGCCAACTTGGGCACGTGCTGGTTGGCAACGATCTCGCCGAACGGGCTGGCGAAACCATCCGCCCTGCCCGGCTGCTGTCGCCCCGGCAGATGCGGGAACAGCAGCTCGGCCACGCGGTAGGCTTCGTCCAGGTGCGGGTAACCGGAGAACACGAAAGTGTCGATGCCCAAGTCGGCGTATTCCTGCATGCGCTTGGCCACCGTGGGGCCGTCGCCCACCAGCGCGGTGCCGGCGCCGCCACGCACCAGGCCGATGCCGGCCCACAGATTGGGGGCGATCTCCAGCTGGTCGCGCCGGCCGCCGTGCAGCGCCGCCATGCGGCGCTGGCCTTCGGAATCGGCACGCGCCAGCGTTTTTTGCGCGTTGGCGATGGTGGCGTCGTCCAGCTTGCTGATCAGCTGCTCGGCCGCCGCCCACGCCGCTGCGTTGCTCTCGCGCACGATGACGTGCAAACGGATGCCGAACTTCACCGTGCGGCCATGTTTGGCGGCGCGCGCCTTCACGTCGGCAATCTTGCGCGCCACCTCGTCCAGCGGCTCGCCCCAGCTCAGGTACACGTCCACGTGCTCGGCGGCCAGCTCGTGCGCCGCCTCGGACGAACCGCCAAAGTACAGCGGCGGATACGGTTTGCTGACCGGAGGGAACAGCTGCTGCGCACCCTTGACCTGGATGTGCTTGCCGTCCAGATCGACGGTCTCACCCGCCAGCACGCCCTTCCACACCTGCAGGAATTCTCTGGCCGCCTCATAGCGCTCGTCATGCTTGAGCCAGCTGCCATCGGCGGCCAGCTCCACCGGGTCGCCACCGGCTACCACGTTCACCAGCAGGCGGCCATTGGAATGGCGATCGAAGCTGGCGGCCATGCGCGCCGCCACGGTGGGCGACATGATGCCCGGCCGTACCGCCACCAGGAACTTGAGCCGCTGCGTGGCCGGAATCAGGCTGGCGGCAGTCACCCACGGGTCTTCGCAGGAGCGGCCGGTGGGGATCAGCGCGCCGTCAAAGCCCAGGCTGTCGGCGGCGCGGGCAATCTGCGTCAGGTAGGCATGATCGACGGTGCGGGCGCCTTCGGCACTGCCCAGGTAACGGCCATCGCCGTGAGTGGGGAAAAACCAGAAAACTTGCATGCTGCGTATCCTTAGTCTGCACCTGCGGCCAACGTTGGCCGCATGGCGGTTACGGTTTCCAGAACGCGTCGGCCACCTTGATGGCGCGCGGAATCAGCCCCAGGCTGTAGAAGGCGTCGGCCACTTTCTGCTGCTCGTGCAGCACCGCCGGCTTGAGGTAGCTCACGCTGTAGCTGGGGTTGCGCGCCAGCATCGCCTCGTAGGTGGCGGCTTCCAGCCCGGTGTAGCCGGACAGCGTGGCGGCCACGGTTTTCACGTCGCTCTTCAGCCACTTGTCGTTGGCGGTCAGCGCCTTGAACACCACGTCGATCACCTTGGGATTGGCGCGGGCAAAGGCGCGCTGCGCCAGGTAGAAGGTGTTGTTGCCGGTCAGCCCCTTGCCACTGGACAGCACCCGCACGCCGCCGGCGCGTTGCGCCGCCGCGTAGTACGGGTCCCAGATGGTCCAGGCATCGACGCTGCCGCGCTCGAACGCCGCGCGCGCCTCGGACGGCGACAGGTACACCGGGGTGATGTCGCTGTAGCTCAGCCGGACCTTTTGCAGCGCGCTGACGGTCAGGTAATGCGCGCTACTGCCCTTGGTAAAGGCGATGCGCTTGCCCTTGAGATCGGCCAGCGTGCGGATGGTGGAATTGGCCGGCACCAGGATGGCGGAGGATTCCGGCTTGGCCGGCTCCTGCCCGATGTAGACGATGTCCGCCCCGGCGGCCTGGGCAAATACCGGCGGCGAGTCGCCGGTCATGCCGATGCTGACGCTGCCGGCGTTCATCGCCTCCAGCAGCGGCGGGCCGGCCTGGAATTCAAACCACTTCACCTCCACGCCCAGCGGCTTGAGCTGTTTTTCCAGCGTGCCCTGCGCCTTCAGCGAGGCCAGATTCAGTGCGCTTTTCTGGTAGCCGATGTTCAGATCCAGCGCCAGCGCCGGGGCGCCCAGCGCCAGCAGCACGGCCAGCGCGCCCAATTTGCGGGTTACTTGCATGGTGTCACTCCAACAGGAAATCAAAGACTGATCAGGCGGGAAATAAAATCGTCCGGCAGGCGCGGGGTAGCCGCCGGCGCTGGGCTTTGCAACAGTGCGGCAAACTCATCCAGCGCCACGTCCAGCCGCTGTGCCAGCTCGGCCGCCAGCTCGCCATCGGCGCCACGGCCGATCTGGCTTTCCACCGCAAACACCCCTTGGTGGATTTCGCTGGCCTTCAGTGCGGCCAGCACCGGCTTGATGGCGTAATCCACCGCCAGCAGGTGGCCGGGCGAGCCGCCGCTGGCCAGCGGCAGCACCGGCTTGCCGGCAAAGCCGCCTTCCGGAATCAGGTCCAGCAGCACTTTCAGCGCACCGGCGTAGGCGGCCTTGTATACCGGGGTGGCAATGATCACGCCCTGCGCCGCGGCAACACGTTGCTGCAGCGCCTGCACCGCCGGCGCGGCAAAGTTGCCGTACAGCAGATCGTCGGCCGGGAAGTCGTAGATGCTCACGCTGTCCACATGGATACCGGCCGGCTGCAACCGCCGCGCGGCATGCTCGATCAAGCGGGCGGTGCGGGAGCTTTTACTCGGGCTGCCCAGAATGGCGACAATGTTCATTGGTGTTTTCCATTTCGTTTTTGCATGGGAAAACATTAACAAAACAGCTAGCCAAAACTAAGCAATTAAAATAGCGAAGCAATGCGCTATTACTGCAAATGAAACACGCCGATTTACTTATTCATTTACTGCCACGAAATAAAAAATGGCCGGATCAACGATCCGGCCAAAGCAACGGGACAAACATAGGAGAAAACCGCAATACTGAGATTCCACTATATGCGGCCACCCTTGGGCGGGGAAGCAACAAATAGCGCAAAGCTTTGCATGGCCGGTGATAAGCGCCGCCGTGGCAGCCCCGTCGTCCCGTGGCCGACAATCGCCAAGGCAGGAAAACAAGCAATCACCGCCAGTAAAATCCACAAAATAAAAAACCCGCAACAGCGGCGCACTGGTTGCGGGTTTTATTACTGGCTATTTATTGGCGCGATTAATTCTGCAGGCCGTATTTTTTTACCTTGTCGAACAGCGTGGTTTTCGGTGTACCCAAGGCCTGGCTGGCCTGGGTCATATTGCCACCATGGCGACGCAGTGCTTCCACAATCAGGCTCTTCTCATACGCCTCGACACTTTCCGCCAGGCTGGGCGACAGGCTCTCGCCGCCGCTGCCCTTGAATACCGGCAGCCCCAGCGCATAGCGCTCGGCCACGTTGCGCAGTTCGCGCACATTGCCCGGCCAGTCATGCGCCATCAGCTGGCTCAGCGTCTTGCGGTCGATCTCGATGGATTCGCGGTCGAAGCGCAGTGCCGCCTGCTGCAGGAAGCATTCGAACAGTAGCGGAATATCCTCGCGCCGCTCGCGCAGCGCCGGAATCTCCAGCGACACCACGTTGAGCCGGTAGTAGAAGTCGGCGCGGAACTTGCCCTGCTGCGACAGCTGATCGAGGTCTTCCTTGGTGGCGGCGATCAGCCGGCAATCCACGTCCACCGCCTGGTTGGAACCCAGCCGCTCCAGCTTGTGCTCCTGCAGCACGCGCAACAGCTTGATCTGCAGGTTGATGGGCATGGTTTCCACTTCATCCAGGAACAGCGTGCCCTTGTGCGCATACTCGATCTTGCCGATACGGCGTTTGCCGGCACCGGTAAAGGCATTGGCTTCGTGACCGAAGATTTCGCTCTCGAACAGGTTTTCCGGCAGCCCGCCACAGTTGATGGCGACGTAGTGGTGCTCGTGGCGGCGGCTGTAATCGTGCAGACAGCTGGCCACCAGCTCCTTGCCGGTGCCGGTTTCGCCATGGATCAGCACGTTGGCGCCGGTGTCGGCCACATTCATGATCAGTTCGCGCAGCTCGCGCATGCGGCTGGAGCGGCCGATGATGCGCTGCTCCAGCGTCTGGCGGCCATCCAGCTGCCGGCGCAGGCTGTCGACTTCCAGTGTCAGCATGCGCTGTTGCAGCGCGCGCCGCGCCACATCCACCAGCCGCTCCGGCGAAAACGGTTTTTCCACGAAGTCGTAGGCGCCATCGCGCATCGCCTGCACCGCCATCGCCACATCGCCGTGGCCGGTAACCAGCACCACCGGCAGCTGCCGGTCCTGCTCGCGCAGCAGCTGCTGCAGGCTCAGGCCGTCCATGCCCGGCAGGCGCACGTCGGTGATCACGATGCCCGGCTGCAGACCCTGGGCGATTTTCTGCAGCGCTTCTTCGGCGCTGCCGCAGCCGATCACCGGCAGGTCTTCCAGCAGCAAGGCCTGCTGGCAGCCCAGCAACACATGCGGGTCGTCTTCGACAAACAGGATCGGCAAGGCGTGTTCAGACATGGGCAGCGTCCTCCTCGGGACACAGGGGCAGGATCAGGACAAATTCGGCACCACCCAGCGCCGATGGTCCGGCCGTCAGTGCGCCACCGGCGGCGGCGGCGAGGCTGGCGGACAGTGTCAGGCCCAGACCCAGGCCGCGTTCGGCCGGCTTGGTGGTGAAAAACGGTTCGAACAGATGCTTCATCACGTGCTCGGGCAGGCCGCTACCGTTGTCGCTGACCGCCAGCCGGTAATTGTCTTCCAGCCGCTGGCCGGACAGCACGATACGGGCATCCGGCTGGCCTTGCAGTGCGTCCATGGCATTGGCCAGCAGGTTGACCAGGATCTGCTCCAGCCGGGTCTGGTCGATGGCCAGCTCGGCCTCGGCAAAGCGCTGCTCTACCAACACCGGCTCGTGGCTCAGCCGCGAGTGCAACAGGAACAGCGCCGCGTCCACCGCGGCGGCCAACCGGGCGCGCCCGCCGGCGTGTTCGGAACGGCGGGCGAAGGAGCGCAGCGAGGCGGTGATCTTGCCCATGCGCTCCACCAGCTCGGCAATGGTGTTGAGGTTGGCGCTGGCGATATCCAGTTTGCCGCGCTGCAGAAACTTCACCGTGTTGCCGGACAGGGTGCGCAGCGCCGCCAGCGGCTGGTTCAGCTCGTGGGCGATGCTGGTAGACATCTGGCCGATCACCGCCAGCTTGCCGGCCTGAATCAGCTCACTCTGGGTCTGGCGCAGGTTCTGCTCCGCCTGCTCGCGTTCGCGGATTTCGGCGCGCAGGCGGTCGTTGCTGGACTTGAGATCGGCAGTGCGTTCGGTAATCCGACGTTCCAGTTCGCTGTTGGCCGCTTCCAGTGCTTCGCGTGCGGCCAACTTGGTGGCCAGTGCCTTGCGCCGCTCGTTCATGGCGATGATCAGCAGGGTGACGAACGCCGCCAGTGCGGCGGCCAGCAGCGCGTGGGTCAGCGCCGCGGCGCGCACCTCGCCCAGCGGGCTGAGCAGGGTCAGCTTCCAGCGGGTGTCGTTGAGGGTGCGCGACTGCACCAGGTAGCGGTAGACGCGCAGCGGGTTTTTCTCGTCCGCCACGCCCCACTGCTCCAGCCCCGGCGACAGCGCCACGCGCTCGGCCAGGCTCAGTTCCGGCAGCAGCGCCCAGTGGTATTGCAGGCTTAGCGCCAGCTGCTGCCGGCGCTCGGCGCTGATCGGCTGCATGGCGCGCAGATACCACGCCGGGTGCGCCGCCAGGATGATGACACCGTTTTCGTCGGTAACCAGCGCGTTGGAGTTGGCCTTGCGCCAGCCGTGCTCCAGCTGTGCCAGCTTCACCTTTACCACCGCCACGCCGATGATGCGGTCGCCGACCCGCAGCGGGCTGGACAGGTAGTAGCCGGGCTCGCCGGACAGGCTGTCCAGGCCGTAGAACTGGCCCTGACCGCCGTTCATCGCTTCGACAAAGTACGGCCGCGTGGACAGGTCCTCGCCGACATAGCTGTCAATGCGACGCCAGTTGCTGGCCGCCAGCACGCGGCCGCTGATGTCCAGCACGTACAGCGCCAGCGTACCGCTGCGCGCATTCATGCCTTCCAGGTATTCGTTGACTTCGCGTCGCAACGGGGCGAAATGGTCGCTGCTGCCGCGCAGCGCCGGGGTGTCGCCTTCCAGCAGCGTGCGGGTGGGAATGTGCAGCCCAAGCACGCGCGGCAGCCAGATATAGCGCTCGATTTCGCTTTCCACGCCGCGGGCGTGCAGCTCCAGCTGGCGGTTGCCGTTCTCGCGCAGGGATTCGACACCGGTACGGTAGGACACCCGGTAGGTCACCAGGCTGCACAGCAGCACCAGCAATACCAGAATGCCACCCCAGACCAGCGGTTTGCGTATGCGGGAGGTAATCATGTCAACAAGCAGGCGCAGCATGTTCGATGAGGAATGGAGCGTTCTATCACAGCCCATCGGCTGCGGCCAGATTGTTGGGGGAAATCAGGAGGTGCGGCGGGGAGGCCGCCTCGCGCTGCGAGGCGGCCCGCGCCGTCCGGTCTGCGCCGGACAGGTTTTGCTCTTGCCCGTGGTGTTTTTTTGTCTACCGGTCGAACGGGTATCGACTCTGCCTGTTATTAGCATTTTGCGGGCCAGCTTTTTGCGGCCGACGCAAACAATAAAAATCAATGACTTACGCCATTTTTGTCCAACAATTCAACCGGATTGCCGTACCGGGCGGCCGGTTACGTTCGGAAATCCGTACACACCAACCTTTCATCCAAACCATGCCATAAAAATAAATTGCAAAAATCTGCATAAAAGCAAATTAGCGCTGCTGACAAATAAGTATGATTGGCGAACAAAAAACAGCCGCTACTCAATGCCAGTGGCAACAGCCTGGAGCAACTCATGTTTGGTAATCGTAAAAAGATCGACGCACTGGAAGCCCGCCTGAACGAGCTGGAACGCGAACGCCAGCAAGTACAACAGGAACTGGACACCACCCGTCGCCAGCTACAGG
>CAMLGD010000146.1 GCA_946479405.1 uncultured Vogesella sp. | reverse complement strand
GTGGCGGCAAGCGGGTGAATGTCAGCGGCAGCGGCCTCAGCTTTGCCCGCTTCGCCTTGTCCGAGCGCGCCACGCCGGCGCAGCGGTTGCGTCCGGGGGCGCAGGTGCGCGTGCAGCAGGATGCCAAGGGCAACTGGCAGATTACCCAGATGCCGGAAGTGGAAGGCGCCTTCGTGGCGATGGACCCGCGCAGCGGTGCCATCAAGGCCCTGGTGGGGGGCTTTGATTTCAACCGCCGCAGCTTCAACCACGTGACCCAGGCCATGCGACAGCCGGGCTCCACCTTCAAACCGTTCATCTACTCGGCAGCGCTGGATCGCGGCTTTACCCCGGCCACTTTCATCAATGACGCACCGATCACCATCGATCCGCAGACCATCGGCGGCCAGAGCTGGGATCCGAAGAACGACGACGGAAAATATGCCGGCATGATCAGCATGCGCCGTGCACTGGCGCTGTCGAAAAACCTGGTGTCGATCCGCATCATGATGTCGATCGGACCAGATTTTGCGCAGCAGTATGCACAGCGTTTCGGCTTCGATCCGAAAAACATCCCTGCCTACCTGACCATGGCGCTCGGCGCCGGCCAGGCCTCGCCGATGCAGATGGCCGAGGCCTATTCGGTGATTGCCAACGGCGGCTACCGTACCCGCGGCTACTTCATCGAGCGTATCGAGGATGCCAGTGGCCGCCTGCTGGCACGTACCGCGCCGGCGGTGGCCGGGCAGAATGCGCCGCAGGCGATTGACCCGCGCAACGCCTTCATCATCGGCAATATGCTGAAAGATGTGGTGCGCTATGGCACCGCCAACCGGGCCACCGCGCTGGGTCGCAGCGACATTGCCGGCAAGACCGGTACCACCAACGATTTCCGTGACGCCTGGTTTGCCGGTTTCAACCCGTCGCTGGTGGCGGTGACCTGGGTCGGCTTTGACCAGCCGCGCAGCCTGGGTCGTTATGGCTACGGCGGGACCGCGGCCTTGCCGATCTGGATCAACTACATGAGCAACGCCCTGAAGGGCGTGCCGGATATCGAGCTGCCGCCGCCGCCGGGCGTGGTGGTGCGAGCCGGTGCCGGCCTGCGCGGCAACGACGAGTACTTCCTGGAGGAGTTCCAGAGCACCAATCCGGAGCTGCGCATCAACAACCGCGGCAGCGTACCGGGGAGTGGCAACCATGCGCCGCAGTCGTCGGATGCGGCGGCGGATGAGCCGGCGACGCCGCCGCAGGATGCGGTGGAGAACGTCAAAGAGCAGTTGTTCTAGCGCATGACAAACGGCCCGGGAAACCGGGCCGTTTGCGTCTGTTGTCGCGCCGTACCGTTTACAGCAGCGTCAGCAGGTTTTCCGGTGGGCGGCCAATGGCGGCGGCGTGCTCGCTGACGGCAATCGGGCGCTCAATCAGGCGCGGGTGTGCCACCATGGCAGCAATCAGCACCTCGTCGCTCAGGCTGGCATCGGCCAGTCCCAGTGTCTGGTATTCCTCCTCCTTGCTGCGTAGCAGCTCGCGGGCCGGGATGCCCAGCAGGCTCAGAATCTGGCGCAGTTCGTCGGCACTGGGCGGGGTTTTCAGGTATTCGATCACCTGCGGCTCGATGCCGCGGTCCTGCAGCAGTTGCAAGCCTTCGCGCGACTTGGAGCAGCGGGGGTTGTGGTAGTAGCGCAGCATGGAGTGAACCTTTCCGGAATTGTCTTCGTCATGAAGGACAGTCGACAAGAACGTCGACAAGCGCCTAATGTACAGAACGCCTGATTTGAAACCGCACAGTGTAGTGTGCGGCCAACCTTTTGAGAAAGTAGTCCGTTACATGGCTGATTCCGCCACCAAGCGGCAAGGCGCCCTGGCCCTGCTGCTGGCCGCCCTGGCTACCCTGGGGCCGTTTTCCATCGACACCTTCCTGCCGGCGATGAGCGACATCGGCCATGCGCTGGATGCTTCGCCGGTGCAGATGCAGCAGGCACTGTCGGTGTACCTGTTCTGCTATGGCCTGATGATGCTGTGGCACGGCGCCATTTCCGATGCCGTTGGCCGCCGGCCGGTGGTACTGGTGACCTCGCTACTGTTTGCGCTGGCGTCCATCGGCTGCATGCTGGCGCCCAATCTGGGCACGCTGCTGCTGTTCCGCGCGTTGCAGGGCCTGTGCGGCGGTGCCGGGCTGGTGGTGGGGCGGGCGATCATCCGCGACCGTTTCACCGGTCATGATGCGCAGCGCATGATGTCGCAGGTCACCATGCTGTTTTCGCTGGCGCCGGCAGTGGCGCCGGTGATCGGCGGCTGGCTGTTCGGCGCCTTTGGCTGGCGTTCGATCTTCCTGTTCATGGCGCTGGTGGGGCTGGTGCTGTTCGTGATGAGCTGGCGCAGCCTGCCGGAAACCCACGGCCCGGCGCAGCGCTCGCCGCTGCATCTCAAGCATCTTGCGGCCAACTATCTGGAAGTGGCGAAGAAGCACGACTTCCAGTTGCTGGCGCTGGCGGTGACCTTCAATTTTGCCGGCTTCTTCGTCTACATTCCGGCGGCACCAGTGTTCCTGATGCAGCATCTGGGGTTGGGCCACAACGATTTCCTGTGGCTGTTCGGGCCGGCAGTGGGGGGCATCATGCTGGGCGCGTTCATTTCCGGGCGCCTGGCCGGGCGCTTCAGCGCGCGCCAGCAGGTCAACCTCGGCTATGGGCTGATGTTCACCGCCGCAGCGCTCAACCTGCTGCAGGCGCTGCTGCTGCCACCATCGGTGCCGTGGGCGGTGCTGCCGCTGGGCCTGTACACCGTGGGCATGTCGGTGGCGGCACCATCGATCACCATCGTGCTGATGGACCAGTTCCCGCATCTGCGCGGCACGGTGTCGTCGGTGCAGGGTTTTGTGCAGACCATGATGTCGACGCTGCTGGCCGGGGTGATTGCTCCGCTGGTGTGGGGCAGCGTGCTGAATCTGGCCTACTGGATGCTGTTCTCGGTGGCGCTGGGCTTTGTGCTGCGCATGCGCTATCGCCGGCGCATGGATCGTCACTACCAGGCCATCGAGCTGGAGCCGTAACCGGCCCGGGCCGCGTCAGGCCTGGGCGTTGACCAGTACCGGCTGCAGCACGCGCTGCACCTCGGCCGGGCTGATGCCGATCAGAAAGCCGCGCTTGCCGCCGTTGATGTAGATGCGTGGCAGCGTGGCGATGCTGGCTTCCATATACACGGGCATGGCAGCCTTGGTGCCGAACGGGCTGGTGCCGCCTACCTGGTAGCCGCTGTGCTTGTCGGCGGTTTTCGGATCGCAGGGGCTGATCTTCTTGGCGCCGATCTGCTTGGCCAGCATGCCGGTGCCCACTTCGCGGTCGCCGTGCATCAGCACGATCAGTGGCTTGTGCTGCTCGTCTTCCATGATCAGCGTCTTTACCACGCAGTGCTCGTCCACCCCCAGTTCGCGGGCGGACACCGCGGTGCCGCCGCGCTCCTCGTACTTGTACAGGTGCTCGCTGTAATCCACCTGGTGTTCGCGCAGTACCCGTACTGCCTGTGTTACCGGCGCTTTTTCCTTGGCCATGCTCGAAAATTCCCGCTTTTGTCGCGATACAGTGTTACGCACGAAAAATCCCGATCGCATGCCTGATATATGCGGTGTCGGGATGTTTCATTCGCGCCTTGTCTTGCCTGGAAACCGGGCTTTTCGAACTGCCCGGTCATCTGCCGCAAAATCAAACCGGCGCTTATTGTACGCGCCGCGGCCAACGTTGCCATAGCCGCCAGGCCAGCAGCGCGGCCAGAATGGCGGCATACAGCGCCGGCTGGCTGATGTCGCGTTTCACTAGCCACCAGTAGTGCAGCACGCCGCAGATCGCCAGCGGGTAGATCAGCCGGTGCAGCCGGCCCCAGTTGCGCTTCAGCCGCTGCATCCAGCCGTCGGTGGAGGTGATTGCCAGCGGCAGCATCAGCAGCATCGCCAGCATGCCGACGGTGATGAATGGCCGCTTCAGGATGTCGTGACCGATGGCGCGCCAGTCGAAGAATTGGTCCAGCCACAGGTAGCTACTCAGGTGTAGCGCGCCGTAGAAAAAGGCATACAGCCCCAGCATGCGCCGCAGGCGTAGCAGCCAGCCAGGCGCGCCCAGCCAGCGCAGCGGCGAGATGGCCAGTGTCAGCAACAGGAAGCGCAGCGTCCACACGCCCAGCGCACGGGTCAGGTATTCGATGGGATTCACAGCCGTGCCGCTGAATACCACGTAAGCGATCTGCGCCAGCGGCAGCAGGCACAGCGCGAACACCACGCCCTTGAGCCAGGACAGCTGGCGTGGTGACGGGCGGGTCAGGTTGGCCGCAAGGGTTGTATGCATGGTCATGTCAGAACCTGTTTGCGAGCTCGCGAGCTAGCGCGAGACAAGGCGAAAACGGCTGAGGAAGCGGAGTTTACTCGTAGTAAATGAGCATTTCGAAGACGGTTTTAACGCCGTATCGCCGAAGCGCAGCAGGCCGTAAACCGGTTCTCAGAAGTTCTTCACCAGATCCATGCCGCGATACAGCTGGGCTACCTGCGCACCATAGCCGTTGAACGGCAGCGTCTTGCGCTTGAGGAACTCGCCGATGCGCCGCTCGCTGGCCTGGCTCCAGCGCGGGTGATCCACCGCCGGGTTGACGTTGGAGTAGAAGCCGTACTCGTCCGGCGCCGCCAGATTCCAGCTGGTGGCTGGTTGTTTTTCCAGCAGCCGGATGCGGCTGATGGCCTTGATACTCTTGAAGCCGTATTTCCACGGCACCACCAGCCGGATCGGCGCGCCGTTCTGCTTCGGCAGCACATCGCCGTACAGACCCAGCGCCAGAATGGTGAGCGGGTGCATTGCCTCGTCGATGCGCAGCCCTTCGCGGTACGGCCAGGCCAGCACCCGCCGTGCCACGCCCGGCATCTCGCCCGGGCGCAGCGCGGTCTCGAAGGCCACGTATTTCGCCTTCGAGGTTGGCCGCACCTGCGCCAGCAGGCTGGCCAGCGGAAAGCCGATCCATGGAATCACCATGCTCCAGCCTTCCACGCAGCGCAGCCGGTAGATGCGTTCTTCCTGTGGGTATTTCAGCAGTTCCTCGATGCCGAAACTGCGCGGCTTTTCCACTTCGCCGTCCACCACGATGTTCCACGGCTGGGTCTTGAGGCGGCCGGCGTACAGCGCCGGCTCGTCCTTGCCGGTGCCGAATTCGTAGTAGTTGTTGTAGCTGGTGATGTCGTTGCGGCTGTTGGCCTGTTCGGCGGTGGAGTAGGGGCTTTTCCTGGCAGGCAGTGCCGCCAGCGCACTGACCGGCAGCAGCAGGCCGGCGGCGCCCGCCATGAACTGGCGGCGATTGAGATACACAGCCTCGGGGGTGATGTCCGACGGCAGAATGTCGGCGGGGTGGCGAATCAACATGGCGCATCTCCTGGCAGGTGATGCCGGTAAGTCGGCGGGACAGGCCGATTCTGACAGTGCGCCGGGCAAAAAATTCGCGTTTACAGGCGGATGCCGGCCAGGAACAGCCCCAGCATCAGTAGCGAGCTGACGATCAGCGCGATGGCCAGTGCGCGCACAAACTCATGTACCGTCTGACGCTGCTGCCGGTTCAGCAGCCAGCGCAGTGCCAGGTAAATCACGCCCAGCAGCAGGAACAGGCGAAACAGGCGGCCGATCATCGGACAGTCCAGCGAAAAGAGGAGCGGCGATTATCGGCAGCCGGACGGCAGGTGCGCAAGCGCGCGTTACCGATATAATCGCGGCTTGCCATGGAGAAGCCTTGATGCGGACGGGGCAGAGTCGCAAAGACCAGCATTCCCGCCCGCCGCCGACTAGCAAAGAGAAACGCATGCCCAATAACGCATCTTCCGTCGGTATCGTCAGTGCGCAGCGCGCCCTGTTCGAGACACCGCTCGATCTGGCCTGCGGCGTCACGCTGCCGCAGTACGAGCTGGTGTTCGAAACCTATGGCGAACTGAATGCCGAGCGCAGCAACGCCATCCTGATCTGCCACGCGCTGTCCGGCCACCACCATGTGGCCGGCCGCTACAGCGAGGACGACAAGGCCGCCGGCTGGTGGGACAACATGATTGGCCCCGGCAAGCCCATCGACACCAACCGCTTCTTCGTGGTCGGCGTCAACAACCTCGGCGGCTGCCACGGCAGCACCGGGCCGTCCAGCATCGACCCGGCCACCGGCCAGCCGTGGGGTTCGCGCTTCCCGGTGATGACGGTGCCGGACTGGGTGACCTCGCAGGCGCGGCTGGCCGACCGGCTGGGTGTAGCCCGCTGGGCGGCGGTGATCGGCGGCAGCCTCGGCGGCATGCAGGCGCTGCAGTGGAGCATCGCCTACCCGGAACGCATCGCCCACGCGCTGGTGATCGCCTCGGCGCCCAAGCTGTCGGCGCAGAACATCGCCTTCAACGACGTGGCGCGGCAGGCCATCCTCACCGACCCGGATTTCTGCGGCGGCGACTTCTACGCCGCTGGCACCATCCCGCGTCGCGGCCTGCGCCTGGCGCGCATGCTGGGTCACATCACCTACCTGTCGGATGACGGCATGGGCGAGAAATTCGGTCGCATGCTGCGTTCCGGCGAGTACAAGTTCGGCTACGACGTGGAGTTCGAGATCGAGAGCTACTTGCGCTACCAGGGCGACAAATTCTCTGACTACTTCGATGCCAATACCTACCTGCTGATGACCAAGGCGCTGGATTATTTCGACCCGGCCAAGGATTACGACGGCGACCTGGTGGCGGCGCTGAAAAAAGCGACCGCCAGCTTCCTGGTGGCCAGCTTCACCAGCGACTGGCGCTTCTCGCCGGAACGCTCGCGCGAGACGGTGAAGGCGCTGATTTCCGCCGGCAAGCGCGTCAGCTATGGCGAGATCGAGTCGGTGCATGGCCACGATGCCTTCCTGATGACCGACCAGCCGTATGTCGACCTGATGCGTGCTTACCTGAACCGCGTGGCAGAGGAGGTCAACGCATGAGCTTTTTCGATTCTCTCCGCCCCGACCTGCAACTGATCGCCGACTGGATTCCCGCCGGCAGCCGCGTGCTGGACCTGGGCTGCGGCGAAGGCGAGCTGCTGGCCTGGCTGCAGCAACACAAGCAGGCCAATTGCTATGGCGTGGACTTCGATGTGGGCAACGTGGTGGGCTGCGTCAAGGCCGGCGTCAACGCCATCCAGGGCGACCTGGAAGCCGGCCTGGCCGAATTCGAGGACCAGCGTTTTGACCACGTGGTGCTGTCGCAGACCATCCAGGCGATGCGCCACACCGAGGAAATCCTGCTGGAGATGCTGCGGGTTGGCCGCGAGGCCATCGTCACCTTCCCCAACTTCGGCTACTGGCAGAACCGCTGGCAGATCATGCTCGGGCGCATGCCGGTATCGGACGACATGCCGTACCAGTGGTACAACACCCCCAACATCCACTGGTGTATGCTCGGCGACTTTGACGAGCTATGCGCCAAGAACCATATCCGCGTGCTGGAGCGGGTGGTGATGACCGGCGGCCGGCAGGTGAACTTCCTGCCCAATCTGCGTGGCAGTCTGGCGTTCTACCGCGTCACCCGCGGCTAAGCGGCGGCCTGCCGCGGCCGCCACGCATTGACTGGCTGCTTGCGGCCAACTCTGACCATACACGGGGCGCTGCGGCGCCCTGTTCATTTGCCATACAAGGGGGCGCTTGATGCGCGATATCCGACAGCTGGGCGCCTGGCGCATGCTGATGATCTGGGTGCTGGGCTTTGCCAGCGGCCTGCCGCTGGCGCTGTCCGGCACCGCCATGCAGGCGTGGCTGACGGTGGACGGCATCGACATCGCCACCATCGGTTTTCTGAGCCTGGTGGGGTTGCCGTATACCTTCAAGTTCCTGTGGGCGCCGCTGATGGACCGCTTCGAGCCGCCGTTCTTCGGCCGCCGTCGCGGCTGGCTGGTGTTCACCCAGCTTGGCCTTGCCGCCACCTTGCTGGCGATGTCGGCGCTATCGCCGGCCAGCGATGTGCAGGGCTTTGCACTGCTGGCGGTGCTGCTGTCGTTCCTGTCCGCCTCGCAGGACGTGGTGATCGATGCCTACCGTACCGATGTGGTAACGCCGGAAGAGCGCGGCCTGGCGTCGTCGCTGGGGGTGTTCGGCTACCGGCTGGCGATGGTACTGTCCGGCGGGGTGGCCATGGTGTGGGCCGATCCGCTCAGCGGCAGCGGCTGGAGCTGGAACAACGTCTACCAGGTGATGGCCGGCATCATGCTGGCGGCGGCGGCCGCCTCGTTGCTGCTGTTGCCGGCGGTGCCGAAGGATAACGTGGCACCGACAAGCGACGCCCGTAACGACCTGAAAGGCTTTGCCGCGCTGCTGCTGGCGGTGGTGATCGGCTATCAGTTCACCAGCCACGTGCTGGCGCCGCTGGCCGATCGCGCGCTGACGCCGCTGTTCCCGCCACGGGTGGCCAGCGCGGTGGTGGCCAAGACGCCGGCACCGCTGTTGAGCCAGCCTGCGGCCAACCTTGTG
>CAMLGD010000145.1 GCA_946479405.1 uncultured Vogesella sp. | reverse complement strand
AAGCTGCAGGGCGCCTGCCTGCCGGTGGACAAGCCTGACATGGAGGCCTTCCTGCGCCGCGAACCGATCGGCGTGGTGGCTGCCATCGTGCCGTGGAACTCGCAGCTGTTCCTGTCGGCGGTGAAGCTGGGGCCAGCGTTGGCCGCAGGCTGCACCGTGGTGCTGAAGGCGTCGGAGGAGGGCCCGGCACCGTTGCTGGCGTTTGCCCGTCTGGTGCACGAGGCCGGCTTCCCACCGGGGGTGGTGAACATCATCACCGGCTTTGGCAACGACTGCGGCCGGGTGCTGACCAGCCACCCGCTGGTATCGCGCATCGCCTTTACCGGCGGCCCGGAAACCGCGCGCCATATCGTGCGCAACTCGGCCAGCAACCTGGCGTACACCACGCTGGAGCTGGGCGGCAAGTCGCCGGTGCTGGTGTTCGATGATGTGGATGTCGATAGCGTCAGCAATGCCATCGTCGCCGGCATCTTTGCCGCCAGCGGCCAGAGCTGCGTCGCCGGCTCGCGCCTGCTGGTGCAGCGCGGCGTGCGCGATCGCCTGCTGGCCAAGCTGGTGGCCAAGGCCGAGGCGATCCGCATCGGCGATCCGCAGGACAGCGCCACCGAGATGGGGCCGCTGGCAACGCAGAAGCAGCGTGCGCACATCCAGCACGTAGTGGCCGCCAGCGTGGACGCCGGTGCCGAGCTGCTGACCGGCGGTACCGTGCCGCTGGATTTTGCCGCCGGCTACTACTACCGCCCCACCATCCTGGCCTGCCCGCACAGCCGCGTGCCCAGCGTCACCACCGAGCTGTTCGGCCCGGTGCTGAGCGTGGTGACCTTCGACACCGAGGCCGAGGCCGTGGCACTGGCCAACGACAGCGTCTACGGCTTGGCATCCGGCGTGTTCACCCGCGACCTGGCCCGTGGTCACCGTCTGACACGGGCGCTGCGCGCCGGCATCGTGTGGGTGAACACCTACCGTGCGGTGTCGCCGATCGTGCCGTTCGGCGGCTACGGCCAGAGCGGGCTGGGGCGCGAAGGCGGCCTGGAGGCGATGCTGGATTACACCCGTACCAAGTCGGTGTGGATCCGCACCTCGGACGAGCCGATTGCCGACCCGTTCGTGATGCGCTGAGGAGGCGGACATGTACTACGAAATCCGTACCTACCGTATCAAGACGGGTGCCATGCCGGCCTACCTGCAGCTGGTGGCGGAGGAAGGCATTGCACTGCAGAAACAGTATCTGGGCACGCTGATCGGCTACTTCTACTCCGAGATCGGCCCGCTGAACCAGATCGTGCACATCTGGGCGTATACCAGCCTGGATGAGCGGGAGGAGCGGCGTGCCGCTTTGGCACGGGATCCCGCCTGGCAGGCGTTTGCGCCCAAGATCCAGGCACTGCTTGAGGAGATGGAAAGCAAGATCATGAAACCCGCGGAGTTTTCCCCGCTGAGCTGATTCCGGTTGGTACACACAGCACGACAGAAACAGAAGCCAAGACTTCTACTTAGGAGATGACCTCATGAATGCAACCAAACAGATTCGTAGCCGTATCGTTCTTGCTGCAGGCATCGGCATGTTGGCCGCAATGCCGGCCATGGCAGAGAACCTGGTGTTTACCAGCTGGGGCGGTTCTACCCAGCAGGCGCAGCAGAAATTCTGGGCTGCCCCTTTCACCGCCGCCAACGGCATCAGTGTGGCGATGGATGGCCCCACCGACTACGGCAAGTTCAAGGCCATGGTCGAGAGCGGCAATGTGACCTGGGACGTGGTGGACGTGGAAGGCGATTTTGCCTACAAGGCGGCCAAGGATGGCCTGCTGGAGCCGCTGGACCAGTCCAAGCTGAAAGGGATCGATCCGCGCTTCCTGACCCCCAACGCGGTGGGCAGCTTCTACTACTCCTTCGTGCTCGGCTACAACAAGCAGGCAGTGAAGGGCGCGGCACCGGCGGTGTGGTCCGATCTGTTTGACATGAAGAAATACCCGGGCAAGCGCACGCTGTACAAGTGGTCGGCACCGGGCGTGCTGGAAATCGCGCTGCTGGCAGATGGCGTTGCGGCCAACAAGCTGTATCCGCTGGACCTGGATCGCGCGTTCAAGAAGCTGGACACCATCAAGAGCCAGATCGTGTGGTGGAGCGGCGGCGCCCAGTCGCAGCAGCTGCTGGCGTCGGGCGAGGCCTCGATCGGCATGTTCTGGAACGGCCGCGTCAACGCCCTGCAGCAAAGCGGCGCCCCGGTCGGGATGTCGTGGAACCAGAACCTGACCGCCGCCGACATGCTGGTGATTCCGAAGGGCAGCAAGAACAAGGCGGCCGCGATGAAGTTCCTGGCCTACGCCACCAGCCCGGAGGCCCAGGCCAAGTTCGCCGGCGAAACCGGTTACGCGCCGATCAACCTGCAGGCCAAGAGCAAGATGACGCCGGCCGCGGTCAAGTCGCTGCCGGATCAGCATGGCGCCAGCCAGATCAACCTCGATATGCGCTACTGGGCCGAGCATCGCGAGGAGATCGCCAAGCGCTGGTACGCCTGGCAGACCCAGTAAGGTGCCGGAGCGGGGGGTGACGGCGTTCCGCCGTCCCGCCCGCCTGTCTAGCCGTCGTGTCGTTTAGGAGTTGTCATGTCCACTGCTTTGAGTTCTGCCGCCGTTCCGGTGCGCCGCCGATTCAAGATCGGTGCCGAATCGCGTGGCGTCAAGCTACTGCTCCCCGCGCTGCTGCTGTTGGGGGTGTTCTTCCTGATCCCTGTGCTCACCCTGTTGCTGCGCAGTGTCATGGAGCCGGCCCCGGGTTTGCAGAATTATGTCGAGCTGCTCGGTTCGCAGACCTACGTCCGGGTGTTCTTCAACACCTTCATGGTGGCCGGCGTGGTCACGCTGATCACCTTGCTGATCGGCTTTCCGACCGCCTGGCTGCTCGCCGTGCTGCCCAAGCGCTGGTCGCAGCTGATGTTCGCGGTGCTGCTGTTGTCGATGTGGACCAACCTGCTGGCGCGCACCTACGCCTGGATGGTGCTGCTGCAGCAGACCGGTCTCATCAACCGGGTGCTGATGGCCATCGGCGTGATCGACGAGCCGCTGGCGCTGGTGAACAACCTGGTCGGCGTCACCATCGGCATGACCTACATCATGCTGCCGTTCCTGGTGATGCCGCTGCACGCCACGCTGCGCGCCATCGACCCGTCCACGCTGCGCGCCGCCGCCATCTGTGGCGCCAGCCGCTGGCAGGCGCTGCGTCTGGTGCTGCTGCCGCTGGCGCTGCCCGGCATCGCGTCCGGGGCGCTGATGGTGTTCGTGATGTCGCTCGGTTATTACGTCACCCCGGCGCTGTTGGGGGGCACCAACTACATGATGCTGGCCGAGCTGATCGCCCAGCTGGTGCAGTCGCTGCTCAACTGGGGTCTCGCCGGCGCCGCCGCCTTCGTGCTGCTGGTGGTGACGCTCGGTCTCTACGCCGTCCAGCTGCGCTACCTCGGCGGCGGACGCACCGGTTTCGGAGGACGCTGAGATGTTGCTCGATTTTGATCGTCTGGGGGCCTGGCGCTGGGGCCTGATCGGTGTCGGCACCGTGGTGATGCTGTTCCTGCTGCTGCCCATCGTGTTCATCGCCGCGCTGTCGTTCGGCGACTCGCAATGGCTGGTGTTTCCGCCGCCGGGCTGGACGCTGCAGTGGTACCAGCAGCTCTTGACCGATCCGGTCTGGGTCGACTCGCTGCTGACCAGCGCCAAGGTGGCGGTGATCGTCACCGTGCTGTCGGTGGCGCTGGGCCTGCTGGCGTCGCTCGGTCTCGCCCGCAGCACCTTCTTCGGCAAGAGCGCCTTGCAGGCCTTCTTCCTGACGCCGATGGTGCTGCCGGTGGTGGTGCTGGCGGTGGCGCTGTATGCCTTCTTCCTCAAGCTGGGGCTGACCGGCACGCTGACCGGTTTCGTCATCGGCCACCTGATCATCGCGCTGCCGTTCTCCATCATCACCATCGGCAACTCGCTGCAGAGCTTTGATCCGGCACTGGAAGACGCCGCCATGATCTGTGGCGCCGGCCCGCTGGAGGTGAAATGGCGGGTAACGCTGCCGGCCATCCGCCTGGGCATGTTTGCCGCCGCGATATTTTCTTTCCTGATTTCGTGGGACGAGGTCGTACTGTCCATCTTCATGGCCAGCCCCACACTGCAAACCTTGCCGGTACTGATCTGGAGCACGCTGCGCCAGGATCTGACCCCGGTCATTGCCGCGGCATCCACCCTGCTGGTGGGGTTCACCATCGTACTGATGCTGCTGGCTTCCCTCTTGAAGAAAGGTTCCCGCCCATGACTACTCCGTTCCTGCAGATTCGTGGTCTGCGCAAGACCTACGATCAGGTTGTGGCCATCGACCATGTTGCGCTCGACATCAAACAGGGCGAATTCATGACCTTTCTTGGGCCGTCCGGCTCGGGCAAGAGCACTACCTTGTACATCGTGGCTGGTTTTCAGGAGCCGACCGAAGGCCAGGTGCTGCTGAACGGCAAGTCGCTGCTGGATGTGGCGCCGAACCAGCGCAATATCGGCATGGTGTTCCAGCGCTACACGCTGTTCCCACACCTGACCGTGGGCGAGAACGTGGCCTTCCCGCTGCGCGTGCGTCGCCGCCCGGAAGCCGAGATCAAGGCCAAGGTGGAAAAGATGCTGGAGCTGGTGCATCTGGCCGACTACCGCGACCGCTTGCCGGGGCAGATGTCCGGCGGCCAGCAGCAGCGGGTGGCGATTGCCCGCGCGCTGGCCTACGACCCGCCACTGTTGCTGATGGATGAGCCGCTGTCGGCACTGGACAAGAAGCTGCGCGAGGAAATCCAGTACGAGCTGCGCCGCATTCACCAGGAAACCGGTGTCACCATCCTGTACGTGACCCACGACCAGGAAGAGGCGCTGCGCCTGTCCGACCGTATCGCGGTGTTCAGCCAGGGCAAGATCGAGCAGGTCGGCACCGGTGAAGAACTGTACGAACACCCGACTTCCCGCTTCGTGGCCGGCTTTATCGGCAACTCCAACTTCCTGCCGGTGAAAGTGCAGCCGCTGGGTGGCGGCCGTGCCCGCGCGGTATTCCCCAACGGTCAGGCGGTGGAGGGCGATGCCAGCGCCTTTGCCTCCGGCAGCGACGGCACGCTGATGGTGCGTCCGGAACAGATGCGTATCCGCCCGGGCAATACCGCCTCCGGCACGGGCCTGGCGGTGACCGTGCGCGACATGACCTATCTGGGCGACAGCATGCATCTGGCCGTGCAGACGCCGTGGGAGCAGGAGCTGGCGGTACGGATGGCGGTACGCGATGGCCAGGGGCTGTGCATCGGCTCCTCTGCGGTGCTGGAGTGGGATGCGCAGCACGGACACGTGTTTGCCTGAGCAGGTAGTGCAAGCCGGCGGCGAGTTGCGCCGCCACTGAAGGACAAGGCATGAAACTATTGAACGAAACCGAGCTGTTGCTGCAACGCTGCTACATCGACGGGCAGTGGGTAGATGCGCCGGCACGCCTGGCGGTACATAACCCGGCGACCGGCGAGCAGATTGCCAGCGTGCCGCGCCTGGGGGCGGCAGAAACGCGGCAGGCCATCGAGGCGGCCGAGCGTGCCGGCGTGGCGTGGCGGGCGCTCAACGGCAAGGAGCGGGCCGGCTATCTGCGCCGCTGGTTTGACCTGGTGATGGCGCACATCGAGCCACTGGCGAATTTGTTGACGACGGAAATGGGCAAGCCGCTGGCGGAGGCGCGCGGCGAGATCGCCTACGGCGCCAGCTATATCGAGTGGTTTGCCGAAGAGGCCAAGCGCATCTACGGCGACGTGATTCCGGCCACCCAGGGTGACAAGCGCCTGCTCACCATCAAGCAGCCGGTCGGCGTGGTGGCGGCCATCACCCCGTGGAACTTCCCAAATGCCATGCTGGCACGTAAGATCGCGCCGGCACTGGCAGCGGGGTGCACCGTCGTCGCCAAGCCGGCGGAGCAGACGCCGCTGTCAGCACTGGCGCTGGCAAGGTTGGCCGCAGAGGCCGGCATTCCTCCCGGGGTGATCAATATCGTTACCGGTGACCCGGTGGCAATCGGCGGCGAGCTGACGGCCAACCCGCTGGTGCGCAAGCTGACCTTCACCGGTTCTACCGGGGTGGGCAAGCTGCTGCTACGGCAATGTGCCGATACGGTGAAGAAAGTCAGCATGGAGCTGGGTGGCAACGCCCCCTTCATCGTGTTCGACGATGCCGATATCGACGCTGCGGTGGAGGGCGCCATGCTGTCGAAATACCGCAATAGCGGCCAGACCTGCGTGTGCGCCAACCGGCTGTATGTGCAGGACGGGGTGTACGACGCCTTCGTGGCCAAGCTCAGTCAGCAGGTGGCCGCATTGCAGGTCGGCAACGGCATGCAGCCGGGGGTGACCCAGGGGCCGCTGATCGATGCCAAGGCCGTAGCCAAGGTGGAAGCCCATATCGCCGACGCGCTGGCGCAGGGTGCCAAGCTGGTGACTGGTGGCAAGCCGCATGCGCTGGGAGGCACCTTCTTCGAGCCGACCATCCTGCGCGATGTCAGCGCAGGGATGAAAGTCGCACAAGAAGAAACCTTCGGCCCGGTGGCGCCGGTGTTCCGTTTCCGCGATGAGCAGGATGTGGTGGCGCAGGCCAATGCCAGCGAGTTCGGTCTGGCGGCCTACTTCTACAGCCGCGACATCGGCCGTATCTGGCGCGTGGCAGAAGCCATCGAGGCGGGCATGATCGGTGTCAACACCGGGCTGATTTCGACCGAAGTGGCGCCGTTTGGTGGCATCAAGCAGTCCGGTAGTGGTCGTGAGGGGTCGCGCTACGGGATCGAGGACTACCTCGAAATCAAGTACCTCTGTCTTGGCGGCATTTAATTAGGAGATGGAGCATGTCATCCAAGGCCGGTAGTTCCCTGAAAATAGATCGCAGCGTCAAAACGCTGCGCGAATTAACGCTGGAAAAGATGCGCGATGCGATCCTGAGCGCCTATTTCAAGCCGGGTGAACGGCTGGTCGAGCGCTCGCTGTGTGAAGAACTGGGCGTCAGTCGCTCCATCGTGCGGGAGGTGTTGCGCCACCTGGAAACAGAAGGCCTGGTCGAGTCGATTCCGCACCAGGGGCCGGTGGTGGCATCGCTGGATGCGGAGAAAGCGGCGCAGATCTACGAGATCCGCGCCCTGCTGGAAGGACATGCCGCCCGTCTGTGCGCCGAACGGGCAGATGACGCACTAATCGAGCGCCTGGCCGCCATCAATGATGAGATCCAGGCTGCGTTTGGGCGCAGCGATTTCCAGGGGGTACTGGCACGTACCTCAGATTTCTACGAGCTGATGTTCGAGGGCAGCGGCCAGTTCATGGCCTGGGAAATCGTGCAGTCGCTGAATGCGCGCATCAATCGGCTGCGGGCGATGACAATTGGCTCGGCGGGCCGGGCTGCCGATGCCGCGGTGGAAATGCAGCTGCTGGTGAGTGCTTTGCGTCGGCGTGATGCGCAGGCGGCGTACGATGCTTCAGTGGCGCACATTCGTCGTGTTGGGGATATCGCGGCCAGGAAATTGGCTGAAATGGCGGTACCCGATGCATCTTCCGAGGATACATCTAGTCACTAATTGCCCGTACCAAATAACGGCTCTGAGTAATTGCGATATTGAATGGCTGCATCCTTGCGGGATGCAGCCATTCTGCTTATTGGTTTCTCTCGGGCATTGAGGGCGAAGAGGTAAGACTGCTTTCTCACAAACAACTGCGGATGCTATGAGGCATGACTTACGACGGCTTTGGCCGATTCCCGGTGCTTGGTCAACACAGCTGTGGCAACGAATCTGAATATTGGTTGCCACCCAGTACGGCGGGCGGATGCCGCGGATTGGCTGAAGCAGTTGTGCTTTGTTGGAAAAAAAGCTGCTTTTCAAAAACAGTCATCGACATATCTAGCCTACCCAGGGCCGATTCAGGGCGAGGTGGCAAGGTTGATCACATTAAGCGAACTCGGTAAGCGTTAAACAAAAGCCCCGCGTTGGACGCGGGGCTAAAAGGTGGCGCAAAAACCTAACCGGGGTTCACATCATCCCCAGGGTTTTGGGCAGCCACAACGAGATGATCGGGACATAGGTCACCAGTGCCAGGAAGGCCAGCATGGTGAGCAGCCACGGCCATACTGCGATGGTGAGCTCGGTAATGCCCATCTTGGTAATGCCCGACGCCACGTACAGGTTCAGCCCCACCGGCGGATGGCACATGCCTACCTCCATGTTCACCACGATGAGGATACCGAAGTGCACCGGGTCGATGCCCAGCGCAGTGGCCACCGGAAACAGGATTGGCGCAAAGATCAGCACGATGGACGACGGTTCCATCACGTTGCCGGCCAAGAGCAGGATCACGTTCACCACCAGCAAGAAGGCTATCGGCCCCAGGCCGGCATCGATCAGCCAGCTGGCCATCGCCTGCGGTACGCCTTCGCTGGTCATCAGGAAGGAGAACAGCACCGCGTTGGTGATGATGTACAGCAGCATCGCCGACATGCTGGCCG
>CAMLGD010000144.1 GCA_946479405.1 uncultured Vogesella sp. | reverse complement strand
AGCTGCTGCCCAAGTCCGACCCGGTGCACAAGGTCACCATCATCCCGCGCGGCCGCGCGCTGGGCGTGACCATGCAGCTGCCGGAAGAAGACCGCTACGCTTACGACCGTGGTTACCTGCTGGACCGCATCGCCATCCTGTTCGGCGGCCGTATTGCCGAAGAGCTGTTCATGAACCAGATGACCACCGGCGCCTCGAACGACTTCGAACGTGCCACCCAGATGGCGCGCGACATGGTGACCCGCTACGGCATGTCCGACAAGCTGGGGCCGATGGTGTACGGCGAAAACGAGGGTGAAGTGTTCCTTGGTCGTTCCATCACCACGCACAAGAACCTGTCGGAAGCGACACTGCAGCAGGTCGATCTGGAGATTCGCCGCATCATCGATCAGCAGTATTCGCTGGCCCGTCGTCTGCTGGACGAAAACCGCGACAAGGTGGAAGCGATGACCGCGGCGCTGCTGGAATGGGAAACCATCGACGCCGAGCAGATCAACGACATCATGGATGGCCGCCCGCCGCGCCCGCCGAAACCGGGTGGCGGTTTCGCCAAGCCGGAGCCGAAGAGCCCGCCGCCGCCAGCACCGGAAGCCAGCACCACGCCGGCCCAGGAACTGTAAGCGTCCACGGCTTGCCAAGCCCAAGGCCGCAGCTTTAAGCTGCGGCCTGTTTTTTTGCTTCTGCCGCAGCGTTTGCGGCGGCGTCAGTCACTCCTTACGCGGTGCGGCCAACATGCAGCCATTTGTTTGCGGGCGTTTCACGCTCGATCTGTCCCGTCCCTTGGTGATGGGCATCCTCAATGTCACCCCCGATTCCTTTTCCGATGGCGGTCGCTACGACCGACTGGATGTGGCGTTGGCGCGTGCTGAAGCGTTGCTGGCCGAGGGCGCGGATATCCTCGATATCGGTGGTGAGTCCACTCGCCCCGGCGCGCCGTTCGTCAGCCCGGAAGAAGAGTTGCAGCGCGTGCTGCCGGTGCTGGAAAAGCTGGCGGCGCTGAATGTGCCGCTGTCACTGGATACCCGCCGCAGCAGTGTGATGCAGGCGGCCCTGCAGGCTGGTGCAGTGGATCTGATCAACGATGTGTCGGCGCTGGAAGACGACGGTGCGCTGGCATTGGTGGCTGCGGCCAACGTTGGTATCTGCCTGATGCACAAGCAGGGCAACCCGGACACGATGCAGCACAAGCCGCAGTACAGCGATGTGGTGGAAGAGGTGAGCGACTACCTGGCACGCCGCGTGACGCTGTGCCGTGAGCATGGCGTAGCGCAGGCTCGGCTGCTGGCCGACCCAGGTTTTGGCTTTGGCAAGACGCTGCAACACAATCTGGACCTGCTGCGTGAACTGCCGCGGCTGGAAGCGATGGCTGGCGCACCGTTGCTGGTGGGCATGTCGCGCAAGTCCATGCTGGGCGCCATCACCGGCGAGCAGCAACCGGACCAGCGTCTGGGCGCCAGCGTGGCGGTAGCACTGTTGGCCGCTCAGCGCGGGGCAAAGATCATCCGCGTGCACGATGTGAAAGCTACGCGTCAGGCGCTACAAGTCTGGCAGGCGCTGGCCGATTCCGAATAACCGATGCGGCTGTCCGCCGGCAGGATGCCGGCGGTAAAATGGCTGCCATACGCAATACAAGGGGCTAACAATGGGCCGCAAATATTTTGGTACCGACGGCGTGCGTGGCGAAGTCGGCAAGTTTCCGATCACCCCGGACTTCGTACTGCGCCTGGGCTACGCCGCCGGCAAGGTGCTGGTCGATCACGAGCGCCAAGAACATCCGACGGTGATCATCGGCAAAGACACGCGCATCTCCGGCTACATGCTGGAGGCGGCGCTGCAGGCCGGACTCACTGCGGCCGGCGTCAATGTGCTGCTGACCGGTCCACTACCGACGCCCGGCATCGCCTACCTGACGCGCGCGCTGCGCCTGTCGGCCGGGGTGATGATTTCCGCCTCGCACAACCCGTATCAGGATAACGGCATCAAGTTCTTCGCCGAAGGCGGCAAGAAGCTGGATGATGCGCTGGAGCTGCAGATCGAGGCGATGCTGGATTCGCCGATGGAAACCAGCCCTTCGCGCGAGCTGGGCCGCGCCCGTCGCATCGACGGCGCCGCCGAGCGCTACATTGAGTTCTGCAAGAGCACCTTCCCCAACGAGCTGAATCTCAAGGGCATGAAGCTGGTGGTGGACTGCGCGCATGGCGCTACCTATCACATCGCGCCCAAGGTGTTTCACGAGCTGGGCGCCGAGGTAATCACCATCGGTGGCGAACCCAACGGCTACAACATCAACGACGGCGTTGGAGCCACCCATCCGGAAGCGGTAGCGGCAGCGGTAAGGGCGCACGGTGCCGATTTCGGCATCTCGCTGGACGGCGACGGTGACCGCCTGATGATGGCGGACCGCGATGGCAAGTTGTACGACGGTGACCAGCTGATCTACGTGGTAGCCAAGGCGCGTGCCGCGCGCGGCCAACTGCATGGCGGCGTGGTGGGGACGGTGATGACCAATCTGGCGATGGAGCTGGCACTGCAGCAGCAGGGCATCCCGTTTGGTCGCGCCAAGGTTGGCGACCGCTACGTGCTGGAAATGCTGCATGCCAATGGTTGGCAGGTGGGCGGCGAAGCCTCCGGCCACATCCTGTGTCTGGACAAACACAGCACCGGCGACGGCATCATCTCCTGCCTGCAGGTGTTGGCTGCATGCATGGCGCTGGACAAGGACCTGGCCAGCATCTGCCACGACTGGCAGCCATTCCCGCAGAAGATGATCAACGTGCGGCTGAACGGCCAGGACTGGCAGCGTGCCAGCGCCGCTCAGCACGAGGCCGCCATGGCGGCGCTGGCGGGGCGTGGCCGCGTGGTGTTGCGCCCGTCCGGTACCGAGCCGGTGGTGCGGGTGATGGTGGAAGCGGACGATGCCACGCTGGCCGCCCACTGGGCCGAGGTGATTGCCGCCGCCATTCGTGCTGCCTGATGGTGTCACCCGCCGACAAGCCGCCGATGGCGGCTTTTTTCTTGCCTGCGCCTCGGCTGCGGCCAACCTTGCCGCGATGCGGGTTTTCTTGCCCTGCGGCAAGTTCGTTAAGCAGTGGCCAAGGGGCGCTGTGTTATGATGGCTGCCGTTTCAGAACTGCCTCGACGTGTCCGCCTGCGCGGACGCGCTTCCCGCTGGAAGCGACGTTGATGCGGCTTCGACCGATCAACGGTTTGTCAGGCTGACATGGATATCCTGCAGATTCTCCTCGATTTGTTCACTGGTTACGGTTATCTGGCTGTCTTCCTCGTGTTGCTGGTCTGTGGTTTTGGCGTGCCGATCCCAGAAGACATCACACTGGTGGCGGGCGGTATCATTTCCGGGCTGGGTTATACCAATGTGCACTGGATGTTCGTGGTGGGCATGGCCGGCGTGCTGGTCGGCGACGGCATCATGTTTTTTGCCGGGCGTTTTTTTGGCCAGCGTGTGCTGCGTTTCCGCCCGATTGCCAAGGTGATGACGCCGGCGCGCTTTGAAGCGGTGCAGGAAAAGTTTGCCAAATACGGCAACTGGGTGCTGTTCGTGGCCCGCTTTCTGCCTGGGCTGCGCACGCCGATCTTCCTTACCGCCGGTCTGACGCGACGTATTCCCTACTGGCGTTTTCTGTTGATGGACGGTTTTGCCGCGCTGATTTCGGTGCCGATCTGGGTATATCTGGGCTACCTCGGTGCCAGCAACCATCAATGGCTGATGGCGATGGTGCACCGTGGGCAAGCCGGTATCCTGATTGTGCTGGGCGTGCTGGCGCTGGTGCTGACCTTGGTGTGGTGGCGCAAGCGCCGCGCCGCGCAGCAACAATCATCCTGAGCTACCCGTAGCAAACAAAAAGCCCCGCCTGTTGAGCGGGGCTTTTTACATTGCCGCGGTGGGGTCAGCCAACCTGCAGCAACTCTACTTCAAACACCAGAGTGGCGTTGGGTGGAATCACACCACCGGCACCACGGGCGCCGTAACCCAGTTCCGCCGGGATGGTGAGCTTGCGTTTGCCGCCCACTTTCATGCCCTGCACGCCCTGGTCCCAGCCCTTGATCACGTAACCGGCGCCCAGCGGAAAGCTGAACGGCTGGAAACGGTCCTTGCTGGAGTCGAATTTGCTGCCATCGGTCAGCCAGCCGGTGTAATGCACGGTCACTTCCTTGCCGGTCTGTGCCTCGATGCCGTCGCCAACGACCAGGTCTTCGATGATCAGTTCTGCCATTGTTATGTCCTCGTTGCTGCGGTGAGTCAGGAGCCGGCCATTCTACCGCGTGCGACGGCGTGGGGTAAGACCGATGTTGTCTTTGCAGCTCAATGGCTTATAACGGTACAAGTCGTCGGTTCAACCACGCTCCTGTTAGCAAAGGGGAACAACCATGGACATCACCCACCTGCCCAGTAATGAGCATATCGTCGTCAAGCATGTTTCTGCCGGCCAGCCGCTGCAGTGGCTGAAGCTGGGATGGCAGGATCTGAAGCGCGCACCGGCCGATGCAATGTTTTACGGCGCCGCGTTCGTGCTGATGGGCTACCTGCTCAATATGTATTTCAGCTACGCCCCCGAGTACATGATCACCCTGGCCGCGCTGTTCCTGCTGGCCGGGCCGTTCATGGCTATCGGGTTGTATGACATCTCGCGCCAGCTGGAAGCGTTCAACGGCGGCCGCGTGCGCCTGGCGCACAGCATGGCGGCCTGGCGCAGCAATATGCCCGGCTTCTCACTGTTTGCCGTGCTGCTGGCGGTGCTGGTGTTCGGCTGGTTCCGCGTCTCGCTACTGATGTTTGCGCTGTTCTATGAAGGCAGCGTGCCAACGCTGGACACCCTGGTGACCAATGCCTTCACCCAGGAAAATATCGGCTTCCTGCTGGCCTGGTTCGGTACTGGCTTCCTGTTTGCCGCCGCCGTGTTCTCGCTGAGCGTGTGCGCCATTCCCATGCTGCTGGATAAAGAGGTGGATACCATCACCGCCATGGTGATGAGCGTGCAGGCGGTGTATCACAATCTGCTGACGATGCTGGTGTGGGCGGCTATCATCGTGGCTCTGACCGCGATCGGGTTTGCCACCCAGTTTGTAGGACTGCTGCTGATCACCCCGCTGATCGGCCTGTCCAGCTGGCATGCCTATCGTGCCCTGATCACATATGAGCACTAGACCCGCCAGCACATGACCGTACCCTCCATCGTGTTTCTGGACCGGGACAGCCTGCCTGTCCCGGTTCCCGTTTGTAGTTTGCCGCACCGCTATCGCGAATTTCCCGCCACCAGCCGTGAACAGATCGTGGCGCACTGCGCCGATGCCGACATCGTCATCACCAACAAGGTGCCGTTTGATGCCGCCACGTTGGCCGCATTGCCGCGCCTGCGGATGCTGGCCATCGCCGCCACCGGCTATAACCACATCGACCTGGAAACCTGCCGCCAGCAGGGCATTGCGGTGGCCAATATCCGCCACTACGGTGACGAGACCGTGGCGGAACACGCCTTCATGCTGATGATGGCGCTGATGCGCAACCTGCCGGCCTACCAGCGTGACGTCGGCGCCGGCGTGTGGCAGAGCGCCCCGCAGTTCTGCCATTTCGGCGCGCCAATCCGCGATCTGAAGGGTGCTACGCTGGGCATCTTCGGCAGCGGCGGTATCGGTCAGGAAATGGCGGTGCGTGCCCGTGCCTTTGGCATGCAGGTGCAGTTTGGCGAACGCAAGGGGGCCGCCGTGGTACGCGACGGCTATGTATCGTTCGACACGCTGCTGGCCACGTCCGACGTGATCTCGCTGCATTGCCCGCTGAATGACGACACCCGCAACCTGATCGGTGAGCGCGAACTGCAGGCGATGAAGCCGGGGGCGGTGCTGGTGAACACCGCACGCGGCGGCCTGGTGGATGAAGACGCGCTGGTGGCCGCGCTGAAGTATGGCCAGCTGGGTGGGGCCGGTTTCGATGTGCTGACGGTAGAGCCGCCACGCGATGGTAACCCCTTGCTGAAGGCGCGCCTGCCGCACCTGATTGTCACCCCGCATATTGGCTGGGCCAGCCGTGAGGCGATGGACAGGTTGGCCGCACAGCTGATGGGCAATATCGAAGCGTTCTTGCGCGGAGAGCGGCAGCATCGGCTGGATTGAACTGCTGTCGCAGGCATCCCGCATTAGCAAACCCGCCCGGAGGCGGGTTTTTTATTGCGTGCCAAGATGGCGGTGATGGCTCAGTCGGCGCGGGCCGTCTGGCTGGCAATGCCGCTGCTAACGGCAGCTGTCGCGTTGATTGCAAGGGGAGGGCTGTGCTAGCGCTGGTGGCGCAGCAGGCGGCTTGCGGCCAACGTAACGTTGGCTGGCGGTTATTGACGGCGAGCTAGCCGGTAGCGGCTGGTACACCGGCTTGCAAAAGCAGGGGGGCTTGACCATAACAAAGGGACCGGCAAAGCGGTCCCTGGCGGTGGTGGCTCTGGTCGACGTCTAGTCGTCCATGTCCTTCAGGTTGAGGCGGCGTTCGTGCTCCGGGTCCAGGCCCAGTTTGCCGCGGATGCAACTGAGGTACACATTGACGTCCGGCCCGCCACCGTAGCGTTGCGCCTGCCAGATCATCTCGCCCAGGCAGTCGATCACCTCGTGCTGGGCATCGTGTTCGCTGCCGGTCTTAGTCAGCAGCTGCTGGTACAGCGCGCGGATGCCGAAGGGCTGGTCGATGGACAGCTGTTCTTCCACCGCCAGGTGCATGCTCATGTGCATGAAGGGGTTGGTTTCTCCCTGTTCCGGCAGCCATTCGCGCTCGCCGTACTGCTCGGGGCGGGCCAGGATGGTGTGGTATTCGGGATGGGCGGCAATCACGCTGGCCAGCAGTTTTTCCAGGTCACTCAGCGGGTGGCCGGCTTGCTGTTTGTTCCAGGTGTCGAAAAAGAAACGGCGGGCATCCTGCCGGCTGGGTGCGAACATAATTGTTGACTGAATAACTCGGAAAAGCAGCATTATACGAGGGCATTTCCACCATGACCACGCTTGCCAACTTTAGCGCCGACCTGGGCGATGGCCGCCAGCAGCCATTGGCCGACTACCTCGGGCAGGTGGTGCTGATCGTCAATACCGCCAGTGAGTGCGGCTATACCCGCCAGTATGCCGGGCTGCAGGAGCTGCAAGAGGCGCTGTCCGCACGTGGCTTTACCGTGCTGGGCTTTCCTTGCAACCAGTTTGGCGGCCAGGAGCCTGGCGGGGCAGCCGAGATTGAGGCTTTTTGTACTACACGTTTCGGCGTGGCGTTTCCACTGTTCGCCAAGGGCGATGTCAATGGTGTCGCTGCCAGCCCGTTGTGGCGCTGGCTCACCGGCGTGGATAACGGCCATCCGCATCCGGTGAAGTGGAACTTCACCAAGTTCCTGATCGACCGCAAGGGGCGGCTGGTGAAGCGTTACGAGCCGGCCGCCGAGCCGCACGAGCTGTTGCCGGATATTGAGGTGCTGCTCAACGTGACCGCCTGAATATTTTCCTTGGTGCAGCACAAAACAATGCGGCTAACCTGATAGCAGGTTGGCCGCATTGTTTGTTATCGCCCGCGCTTACTTGCGGGTGAACACGATATCCCACACCCCATGCCCCAGGCGGATGCCGCGGGCTTCGAACTTGGTCAGCGGGCGATAGGCCGGGCGTGGCGCGTAGGCCTCGGCGGTGTTCTGCAGCTCGGCATTGGCGCTGAACACCTCCATGATCTGGATGGCGTAGTCTTCCCAGTCGGTGGCTGCATGCAGGTAGCCGCCGGGCTTCAGCTTCTTCACCAGTTTTTCGATGAACGGTGCCTGGATCAGGCGACGCTTGTTGTGACGCTTCTTGTGCCACGGGTCCGGAAAGAAAATATGCACGCCATCCAGGCAGCCATCCGGCAGCATATGATCCATTACCTCTACCGCATCGTGGCGGATCAGGCGCAGATTGCTCAGTTGTTGTTCATCGATCAGCTTGCACAGATTGCCCACGCCGGGCGAATGCACTTCGATACCCAGGTAGTCGTTCTGCGGGTTGGCCGCAGCGATCTCGGCGGTGGCGGTACCCATGCCGAAGCCGATTTCCATGATTTTCGGCGCTTCACGGCCGAATGCCTGTACCAGATCCAGCGCCTGCGGCTGGTAGTCGATACCCCAGCGCGGCATGCCTTCGTCGATGGCGCGCTGTTGCGAGGCTGTCAGATGGCCCTGACGCAGTACAAAGCTGCGAATGGCGCGGTTGAAGGCCGGATTTTCCATGCTCGTCACTCAAAAACTGCAAAAAGATCGCGATGTTACCGAATCTTGCGCCGCACGGGTAGGGTGCCACGCATGCGGTCAACCCTGTGCGTGCGATTAAAGTTCGCGCAGCAGCACATCCACCGTCGGATAGCGCAGGCAGCCCGGCAACTCGCGCAGCAGCCGTGCATTGCTTAGCCGCCGCGACTCGGCCATGAACGACCACAGACCGGGCGACACCTGCTGCTGTACCTGCGCGCGTGGCAGGCGTGGCAGACGCGGGTAGCCCAGCGTGTCCGCCAGCTTGTCGTACCACTCGCCAACCGGCAGCGGCTGGCTGTCGCAGGCGTTGTAGACCCGGATGCCGCCACGCGTTTGCCGCAGGGCTGCAGTGCACAAGCGGGCCAGATCGTCGGCATGGATATGGTTGCTGACGCTGTCTTCGTGGTCGGCAATCAGCGGTGCCTGGCTGGCAAAGCGCGATAGCGGCAGGCGCTCGGCGGCGTAGATGCCGGGCGCGCGCAGGATGGTCA
>CAMLGD010000143.1 GCA_946479405.1 uncultured Vogesella sp. | reverse complement strand
TCAAGGCAGATGGCTTCAAGTCCCTGCATGAAGGCCAGAAAGTAAGCTTCACCCGCGGCATGGGTCAAAAAGGCCCGGCTGCATCGGCTATTCAGCCGCTGTAAGCCTGACCCGGGTTTCGCCCAATAAAAGCCCCGCTAAGCGGGGCTTTTGTCATATCTAACCTCGATTTTCTTGCCCTGCCACCGCGTAGTGCCCCGATTCTGCAGTCGTGGCCATTCCGCTCGAACGGTAGCAATAGGTGGCGTGCTTGCTGAGTATCTGCAGCCTTGCGGCCTGCTTTGACTGAGAAAACCAAAGAGTCAGCGGCATCGGCTAATGATGCAAGGCGTGAGGCCCGAAAAGCATTCAGGAAAAGATTGGCAATCAGAGAATCAGCCAATACCTGTTTGGACTTGTTTCTCCTAAAGTTTCACCCATCGCGAATGTGCAAAGAAAAAGAGGCTCCTGGGGAGCCTCTTTCTGCGTCAGATCCAGCTATCAGGGCAGTTGGTTTATTTCTGCGGAATGAACGTCTGCCCGGATGTATTTTTTAGTTCATCTACCAGTTGGCCTCGCGCTCCGGTGTGGCAGTAATCTGGTGGATGGACAGGTCTGCACCGTTGAACTCCTCTTCGTCGCTCAGGCGGATGCCCACGGTTTTCTTCAGCAGGCCATATACCAGATAGCCACCACCAAAACCGACGGCGATACCGCCCAGGGTGCCGGCAAGTTGCGCGAAAAAACTCACCTCGCCATGGCCGCCCAGCCACTGCTGGCCAAAGATGCCGGCTGCCACGCCACCCCAGGCGCCGCACAGGCCATGCAGCGGCCATACTCCCAGCACGTCATCGATCTTCCAGCGGTTTTGCGTCAGGGTGAACAGCCACACGAACATGGCGCCGGCAACGCCGCCCACGACCAGCGCACCTACCGGATGCATGATGTCGGAGCCTGCACACACTGCAACCAGGCCGGCCAGCGGGCCGTTATGGATGAAGCCCGGGTCGTTCTTGCCCAGCCACATCGCGGTCAACGTGCCGCCTACCATCGCCATCAGCGAGTTGATCGCCACAAGGCCGGAGATGCCGGCCACCTTCTGTGCACTCATCACGTTAAAGCCGAACCAGCCAACGATCAGAATCCACGCCCCCAGGGCCAGAAAGGGAATGGACGATGGTGGATGCGCTGCGACGCGGCCTTCCTTGCTGTAGCGGCCTCTGCGCGCACCCAGGTGCAGTACGGCGGCGAGGCCGATCCAGCCGCCGACAGCGTGTACTACCACCGAGCCGGCAAAGTCGTGGAATGGTGCGCCAAGGTTGGCCGCAAGCCATGCCTGCACGCCAAAGTGGCCATTCCAGGCGATACCTTCAAAGAATGGGTACACCAGACCGACCAGCAGGAAGGTGGCGGCAGACTGCGGATGGAACTTGGCACGCTCGGCAATGCCGCCGGAGACAATGGCGGGGATGGCGGCAGCAAAGGTCAGCAGGAAGAAAAACTTCACCAGCTCGTAGCCGTTGTGCTGGCTGATGTGGTTGACGTCGCCAAAGAAATTTACGCCGTAGGCCACGCTGTAACCTACGAAGAAATAGGCGATGGCGGAGACGGCAAAGTCGGTAAGGATTTTTACCAGCGCATTGACCTGGTTCTTCTTGCGTACCGTGCCCAGCTCCAGAAAGGCGAAGCCGGCGTGCATGGCCAGGATCATTACCGCGCCGAGCAGTAGAAAGAGAACGTCATTGGGAGAAATGGCGGTCATGAGGGCGTCCCGTTGTTATGCGTGATATTGGGGCATTCATGAGCAATAACGGTGCCAGTTCGCCATTCAGGCACCAAGACGGGTTTTATGCCGGCTGTGGCGCGATTTTGGTGCCTGTCATGGTGTAAAGCGGTGCGTGTTCAATGGCTTGCGCCGCTTTGGTGCGCTGGGTGCGCTTAGTTGCCCAGCGGCAGGATGGCGGTTTCCTTCACCTCTTCCATTACCACGTAGCTGCGCGACTCGTTGGCCTGCGGCAGCTTGAGCAGGATGTCGCCCAATACCTTGCGGTACATCGACATGTCCGGCAGTCGCACCTTGAGCAGGTAGTCGTATTCGCCCGACACGAGGTGGCACTCCAGCACATCCGGCAGCTTCTGCACCTCGCGGCGGAAGGCGTCGAAGATATCGCCGGATTTGGCCGACAGCTTGATTTCGACGAATACCAGCAGGCTGGCACCCAGCGCCTGCGGGTTGAGGCGGGCGTGGTAGCCCTCGATCACGCCGTCGCGTTCCAGCCGACGCACCCGCTCGGTGCATGGTGTGGTGGACAGGCCTACCGTTTCGGCCAGTTCAGTCATGGAGATGCGGGCATTGGCTTGCAGGTGGTGCAGGATTTTCAGATCGATACGGTCAAGCTGGCGCTGCGGCGCAGCATTTTTGTATGTGGATTTCACTGTAAATTACCATTTTTAAAAGAAAATACACTGCATTGCCGTTAAAACTAAGTGAAAAAAACTATGTTTCTCTCAATATACTACGCAAAATCACTGAGCGGCGTCTAGGCCGCAAATCATACATCAGGCAGGCGGGGTTGCCCGCCGCAGAGGGTTACGGAGAAGCACATGAAAGTCATCGTATTGGGTGGTGGTGTGGTGGGTATTTCCACCGCTTGGTATCTGGCCAAAGCCGGGGCAGACGTGACCGTGATCGAACGTCAGCCGGGTCCGGCGCTGGAAACCAGCTTCGGTAACGCCGGCCAGATCTCTCCGGGCTACGCTGCGCCATGGGCGGCACCTGGCATCCCGATGAAAGCACTGAAGTGGCTGTTCCAGAAGCATGCGCCGCTGGCGATCCGCGTCGATGGCAGTACCTACCAGTGGGAGTGGATGGCGCGCATGTTTGCCAACTGCAACTACCAGGATTACAACGTCAACAAAGGCCGCATGATGCGTCTGGCCGAGTACAGTCGCGACAAGATCCGCGAACTGACCGCCGAGACCGGTCTCGATTTTGAAGGCCGCAAGGGCGGCACCTTGCAGTTGTTCCGCAGCCAGCAGCAAGTCGATGCCATGGGCAAAGATATCGAGGTACTTAAAGAGTGCGGCGTGGAATACCAGGTGCTGGACGCTGATGGCTGCGCCCGTATCGAGCCGGCGCTGGCCAAGACCAAGCACAAGCTGAAGGGCGGTCTGCGCCTGCCGAACGACGATACCGGTGATTGCCAGCTGTTCACCACCCACCTGGCGGAGATGTGCGCATCGCTGGGCGTGCAGTTCCTGTGGGGCAAGAGCATCGACGGCATCGAAACCTATGGCAACAAGGTGACCGGTGTGCGCGTGGCGGGCGAACTGCTGACCGCCGACCACTACGTAGTGGCAACCGGTAGCTACTCGCGCGACATGGTGAAAACGCTGGGTATCGACATCCCGGTGTACCCGGTGAAGGGCTACTCGCTGACGGTGCCGATCACCAACGCCAACGGTGCGCCGGTGTCCACCGTGCTGGACGAAACCTACAAGATCGCCATCACCCGCTTTGATAACCGCATCCGCGTTGGCGGCATGGCCGAGCTGGCCGGTTTCGACCTGAGCCTGAATCCGAAGCGCCGCGCCACGCTGGAAATGGTAGTCACCGATCTGTACCCGGACGGCGGCGACGTATCGCGCGCCGAATTCTGGACCGGCCTGCGCCCGATGACTCCGGATGGCACCCCGATCATCGGTGGCACTCGCTTTGGCAACCTGTCGCTGAACACCGGTCACGGCACGCTGGGCTGGACCATGTGCGCCGGCTCCGGCAAAGTACTGGCCGACCAGATTGTCGGCGCCCAGCCGGAAATCAGCATCGACGGCCTGTCCATGCAGCGTTATGCCAAGGGTGGCCAAACGCTGGTGGTGCCGATGTACCAGCCGACTACTGCCAACGCCTGATCATTCGCTAGAATTCCTGCCCCGCAATGCGGTCATAGTCACGCAGCGCCCACCGGTTTCCGGCCGGCGCCAGCGTGACCCGTGTTGCGTGGCGGGATTTTTTATGCCCGTCGCGACCTAATTCTCCGAGAACGAAACGATGCGTCCCCTGATTGCCCACGTCCGCCTGGATCACTTCCGTCACAACTATCTGTTGGCGCGCCAGCGCCACGGTGGCCGCGCGCTGGCCGTGGTGAAGGCCAATGCCTATGGTCACGGCGCAGTGCGCTGCGCCCAGGCGGTGGCCGATATCGCCGACGGCTACGCGGTTGCCTGTCTGGAAGAAGCACTGCAGCTGCGCGCTGGCGGCATCACCGGCCCGATCCTGCTACTGGAAGGGGTGTTCGAAGCGGCCGAGCTGGCCGAGGTGCAGGCACACGATCTGTGGCTGGTGGTGCAGAGCCGCGAACAGCTGGAGATGCTGTTGGCCGCACCGGCCGACAAGCCGTTCCGCGTGTGGCTGAAGATGGACTCCGGTATGCATCGTGCCGGTTTCTTCCCAGCTGACTATGCCGCCGCACACCAGCGCCTGCTGGCCAGCGGCAAGGTCGATGCCATCGTCAAGATGACCCATTTCGCCCGCGCCGATGAACCGGATTGCGATGCCACTGCCGCACAGATCGCGGCGTTTGATGCTGCCACCATTGGTCTGCCGGGCGATATCAGCGTGGCCAACTCGGCCGGCATCATGATCCACGAGCGTGCGCACCGCGACTGGGGTCGCCCCGGCATCATGCTGTACGGCTCCTCGCCACTGCCGGGCGATCATCCGGCAGCCGAGGGACTCAAGCCGGTGATGCGGCTGTCTACCCGCATTTTCGGGGTGCGTGAGCTGGGTGTGGGCGAGCCGGTGGGGTATGGCGCCAGCTTCGTTACCACGCGGCCAACCCGTGTCGGCCTGATTGCCTGCGGTTACGCCGACGGCTACCCGCGGCTGGCTTCCAGTGGCAGTCCGGTATTGATCGATGGTGCCAGCAGTCAGGTCATCGGCCGGGTGTCGATGGACATGATGACGGTGGATCTTACCGACCTGCCGCAGGCCGGTATCGGCAGCGAGGTGGAACTGTGGGGCGATAACATCAGTGTCAACGCGGTGGCGGCCAAAGCCGGCACCATCAGCTACGAACTGCTGTGCAATGTGAAGCGCGCACACTTCATCTATAGCTAGGGGTTTCAAGCCCGCTTGTTTTCCGCCAGCCGGCGTCACCTGTGGTGTCGCCGGTTTTGTTTTGTGCGCAATGGCGGTCTGTTGATATTTGGCAAATCCAGCTGGGGTCCGGGTGCTGATAATGCTCGGCTCGTCCTAGGAGGGATGGCAAATGAGCGGGTTGTCCAGGCAGTTATGGCTCAAGCTGGTGGGGTTGTTGCCGGGAGAGGTAAATCACAGTGAAGCGCGCTGGCTGCTGTCACCACATGGCCACATGCCGCTGATGAATGGCCGCCGCGCCCGCATCATTGTCAATCGTGTGCGGCTGGTGGCCTGCCTGTTTGCCATTCTGACGCCGCTGTGGATCGTGGTAGATCTGCTGGTACTGCCGCTGGCGCTTAGCTGGCAGCTGGCGGTGGCGCGCATTGTCGCTTCGCTGGCCTTCTTCGGCTTGCACCGCCACTACCGTGCCTATAGCTCCTTGCTGCAGGCGTGGGGCGGCATGGTGTGCCTGTTTGCCATTCCTTCCGTGTTCTATGTGGTGTCGCACCTGCTGCTGCTGAACCATCACCTGGAGGGCATCTCCGCTGCCATCGGCACCGGCTATGCCTTTCTGCCTTTTGTACTGCTGGCCGGTCTGGCCATCTTCCCGCTGACGTTGACCGAAAGCCTGGGCTTTGCCCTGCCGGCGCTGGCCGCGCACATTCTGGGCGGCATGCTGGAATGGACCACCGTGGACTGGCCATCGTTCTGGGGCAGCTTCTGGTTGCAGGTGCTGATTGCCGGCGTAGCGTCACTCGCTTGTATCAGCCAGCTGGCGTTCATGATCGCGCTGGTGCAGCAGGCGGTGCGCGATCCGCTGACTGGCGCCTTCTCGCGCCGCAGCGGGGAAGAGGTGCTGGAGCTGCAGGCCACCCTGGCCATGCGCTGCCAGAGCCCGCTGTGCGTGGCATTCATCGATATCGATCATTTCAAGACTATCAACGACCAATATGGCCACCACGCCGGCGATGTGGCGCTGCAGGTGCTGGCCGAACGGGTGGTGGACCAGCTGCGCAAAGGCGATGTGCTGGTGCGCTGGGGTGGCGAGGAGTTTCTGCTGCTGCTGCCCAACACCACGGCCAGCCAGGCGGTGCATGCGCTGGGGCGGCTGCGCCAGGGTGGGCTTGGGTTGCGCCCGGACGGCCAGCCGCTGACCGCCAGCATCGGGGTGGCCGAATGGCAGGAAGACGGCGTCAACGACTGGCGCCAGTTGCTGGAGCTGGCCGATAGCCGCATGTATCAGGCCAAACAGAGTGGCCGCAATCGGTTGGTTGGCCGCGATCTGGAGCAGCACGGCTGGCTGCTGTCGCCGGCGGTATCTGCTGCAGCTTGATGTCTCCGGCAGGCATGACTCACGGCTCCGACCGTGCGGCATGCCTGCCTTGTCGTTATGGCCGAGTCGGTATTCCTTCTCTTGGCGCCGCTTGTCACTGTGCCTGTCACTGCTCGCGGCGCCGCCTGCGGCAGACCTTATTCCTTGCTATTGCCATTTACAGGTTGGCCGCAGTCCGGTGGGCAAGTCCGTTGGTGCGCCGGGTTTGCTCGGGGTGGCGCCCCTTTTTGCGTTGGCCGATGGGTATATGGCTGGAGTCCGCATGCGAAAAGGGGCGATAATACCCGACTAAATTACTTTGTCTGGGTGGCCATCATGCCGCATGCCGCATCCTATCTCCAGCACGCCGGGCTGAAGCTATCATTAGCTGCCTTGCAGCAAGGTATTGCCGTGCTGCAGCAGGAGCTGGTGCAGCCGGCCACGCTGCGTAACGAAGATGAACTTTACCGTTACCTGGTGCCCAAACTGGGGGAAGGCGGCAGTTGCTCGCTGGTGGATGAGCTGGAGGCGGAGCCGTACGACGTTGCGCCGTGGCTGGGTGGGCGCAGTGCCGTGGCGACAGCCCGGCTGTGCGAACTGGACTCCCTGGTGCAGGCTACCTTGCGGCTGCTGCCGGCGGACTGGCTGGGGGTGTACTGCCGTTTCGAGCGGGACGGTCTGCCACGGCTGGTGAAGCTGGCCTATCGTGGCCTGCCCAGTCGTGCCGAATTTCCGCTGAGCGAGGATTTCGCGCTATTCAGCAACAACAGCCGCGTCGGCTTGAGCGGCAAGGGTGCGGTGATCGCCGATATACAAGCCTGGCAGCAGGCCGGTGGCGCCTATTACGAGTGCGACCCCAAGGTGCGGAGTGAAGTCTGCCTGCCGGTACTGGCTGCCGATGGCACGGTGCTGGGCATTTTGGATGCCGAAGATGCCAGAGCCGGATTTTTTGATGAACAGCGGCAGGCTGTGTTGGCCGCACTGGCATTGGCGCTGGTGCAGCCCTTTGCTGCGCTTGTGGCCAACCCTGTTGAAAATTTTTGATATAGCCTGCAAAACTTTGCGCTTTGTGGGGTGGGTGGTGGCCGCTACCATGCCGCTGCTGCCATGGATAACCGGAGTACATTTTGAGCCAAACCGATAAGGCGCCGCGCGTTGCGCTGGTGGCCAGCTGCCGACTGCCGACACCGTTCGGCGTGTTCGACATGCACGGATTCGAAGAAGAGGGTGGGCGCGAGCATGTGGCGCTGACCCTGGGTGAGTTGCAGGGCGAGGCGCCACTGGCGCGCGTGCATTCCGAATGCCTCACCGGCGATGCGCTGTTTTCACTGCGGTGCGATTGCGGCTTCCAGCTGGAAGCCGCGCTGGAAGCCATTGCCCGTGAGGGACGTGGCGTGTTGCTGTACCTGCGGCAGGAAGGTCGCGGCATTGGCCTGCTGAACAAGATTCGCGCCTACAAGCTGCAGGATGGTGGCGCCGATACCGTGGAGGCCAACGAGCAGCTGGGCTTCCCGGCCGATATGCGCGATTTCCGCATTGCTCGTGAAATGCTGGCGCTGCTGGATGTTCCGGCGGTACGCATCATGACCAACAACCCGCGCAAGGTCGCCACCTTGCAGCAGGCCGGCATCAATGTGGTGGAGCGTGTGCCGCTGCAGGTTGGTCGCAACGAGTACAACGACCACTACCTGAATACCAAGCAGGCCAAGCTGGGGCATTTGTTCGGCTTTTGAGCCAGCGCCCCGGCGGGCGCGGCAGGAGGCGAGTGATGATTCGTGTCGATCCGGTAACAGCCTCCGGCGCGGTTAGCGAGCAGCTGCCGCACCCTCCGCTGCCCAGACCGCTACCGCAGTTGCCGGCGGAGGGTGGGGGCGATTTTCACGCCAGCCTGCTGGCGCAGCATGCCTTGCTGCTGGACCCGGATGGCGAGCCGGCGCGGGATGCCACCCCGGAGCAGTTGCAGGTGCAGCTGGAGCGTCTGCTGATGTTGCTGCAAGAGCGGATAGACGATCTGAAGGAGCGGGCGCTGTTGGCGGGTGGTCGCCCGGCGCATGGCCTGTTTGCCGAGCTGCAGCAGGTGGCTGCCGTGCTGGCGCGGCTGGTGCCGTTGTGGCCTCGGCTGTTGCCGGTGCTGCCGCAGCAGCTGGTGGCAGCGCGGGTACGCTTGCAGCCGCTGTTTGCTGTCTGCCACTTCCTGCTGCGTGCCCTGCAGCACAGCGCCGAAGCTCCGGTCTGGCAGCAACTGGCCGACAGTCTGGCCGCCAGTGAGCAACGGTTGCTGGCAGAGGTAGCGGACGTATAACTAACGGCTGGCTGGTTGCCGGTATGGGTTGCAGCGATGCAAATGAAAAAACCGACCACGAAGGTCGGTTTTTTCTTTATCTGGTGGAGGTAAACGGGATCGAACCGATGACCTCTTGCATGCCATGCAAGCGCT
>CAMLGD010000142.1 GCA_946479405.1 uncultured Vogesella sp. | reverse complement strand
TCGGTAGCCTGCACCTCGGCCAGCACCTGCACCGGCTGCGTCTGCGCCGTCCAACTCTGGTAGCGCGGGTTGGCCGCAGCCGGCGCCGCCACGGTTTCGCTCAGGCTGTTCCAGGCGCCACAATGCGGACACTGGCCCTGCCATTTGGGCGAACTGCCACCGCACTCGCCACACTGGTAAATCGTCTTGTTTTTTGCCATGAAAGTCAGTGTCCCCCGGCAGGCTTGGCCGGCGGGGTTTTGGCAGCAGGCTGGCTGCTGTTGATGTCGTTGAGGATGTTCAGCAGACGGTTGTCGCGCGTCAGCTGCTCATCCTTGGGTTTGGGCGGCAGCCGGGATTTTTCATCACCGCGCACGGTAGACAGAATCGAATCAATCAACGGGTCATTCTTGGCCATCGCCTCGGCTTCGGCATTGCTCAGCGGCTTGCGCGCAGGCGCTACCACCCGCGTCGCCACGGTAGGCACCGAGGCGACAGGCAGCGGCGCTACCGCGTGACTACTTTTTTTTTGAGCCGGGGCCTCGCCGTGGCCGCTGGATGCAGCCGCCACCGGCGCCGAGGATTCCGTAGCCAGCTCCGGTGCGGGCGGCATGGTCTCCAGCTTGTTCTTGGCCATGTACTCCTGCATTTCGCGCCAGCCAGCGTAAATCTGGGCCTTGTCGGCCTCCGGATTACGGCTGTAGCACTCCTCCAGCGAGCGCCCGGTCTGGCGGCAAGAAGCCCCGATCGCCTTGTTGGATTCGGCTGCCAGACCACTGATGTTCATGACCCAGTTACACCCGGTCAGTAGCAGCAGTGCCGGCAACAGCAGATATGCCCGCATCGTTCGTCCTTATTCCTTGTTGCGCAAGTCCAGCTCGATGATTTCACCGCTGCGACCGTGGCTATCGGCACCCAGCCAGTACAGCATGTGCGGCATCAGATCCACCAGATCACCCCGTTCGCTCTTGGCTTCGCCCGGGTGAGTACGGTTGCGGAACGGCGAATTCACCGCCCCCGGCACCAGCAGGTTCACGCGCAAATTGGGATACACGTCCCATTCCGATGCCGCCACTTGCATCAGGTAGTTAAGACCGGCTTTAGAGGCGCCAAACGCGCCCCAGAACGGACCGGCTTTCTGACCATGGGTTTCGCCCACGAACAGCACGCTGGCGTCGTCCGCCACCTTCAGCAGCGGCAGGCAGGCGCGGGTCAGCGCAAACGGTGCCACGGTATTGATGCGGTACTGATTCATCCATTCGTCGATGCGCTGGTCGCTCAGCGGCGATAGCGCAAAGAAATGCGCTGCGCAATGCACGATACCATCCAGGCGACCCACCGAGTGCTTGATCTGGTAAGCCAGGGTATTGAAGGCATCGTCGGTGGCTTCCAGCAGGTCCAGCGGAATGGCCACCGGCTCCGGTGAGCCTTGCGCCACGATCTCGTCGTACACCTTTTCCAGCCCGCGCACACTGCGCGCCAGTAGCACCACGGTGGCGCCATGCTTGGCCGCCGCCAGGGCAGTTTCACGGCCGATGCCTTGCGTGGCGCCGGTTACCAGAATCACACGGCCAGCCAGATAGTTATCGTCAAAAGTTTGCATCATGTTCTTGTTGTCCAGTCCTGCATAAGGGCATGGGCGGCGGCTATGCCACTGCGTACCGCTCCTTCGAGGGTAGCCGGGTAGTCGGCACATAGCCAGTCGCCCGCCAGATAGCCCGATTTTACGGGAAGTCGCACATCGGGGCGCGGCAACGCAACGTTGGCCGCAAAGGTGGCACGCCGTTCGGTAATCACGCGCCCGGCCAGCAGCGGCGGCAAATCCGGCACTGCACAGCGCAATTCCGCCGTGCACTGCGCCACCAGCTGGTCGTGCGGCAGCGACTCGTGCCCCCCTTCGGCACTGATCACCACCGACACCAGCCCGGCCTCGCCGCTTAACGCCTCGCGGTCGAACCACCACTGCCCCAGCCCCTGCGCCTGCCCGGTCATCACCGCCGGCAACACTACCCGCCCGGCGAACTGCAGGTATACGGTGCTTATCGGCTGGTATTGCCATGCCTTGAGCAAGTTTGTCAGTGCTGGATCATCCACCAGTCGTAAAGCATGGTAGGGCGCGGTGGCGACGATGATGGCATCGAAGCGTTCGCCGTCGACCGAGCCAGCCGACAGGTCAAGCGCGGCGACACGTTGCCCCAGGCGGATGTCAACGCCGCGGGCGGCCAACCATTGCAGCGCGGGATCGGCAAACAGCGCACCCAGATTGACGCGTGGCAGCAGCAGCCGGCTGTCCTCGCCGCGCGGCGAGCCCAAGCTGTCACGCAGCACATTGGCCAGCAATTGCATGGACGCCTGTGCCGGCGGCGTATTAAGCGTGGCCAGAATCAGCGGCGTCCAGAAGCACTGCAGCAGCCGTTCGCTCTGCCCATGCTGCCGCAGCCAGCGTTGCGCGGCGACATCCTGCCCGACTTGCCAGCCTTTCACCCTGAGCCAGGTCAACAGCTGCAGCATGGCCAGCTTGTCACGCCAGCGCAGCCCACGCGCAGCCAGCAGGCCGGCCAGCAGATGCCACGGCGCCGGCCAGTCCGGACATCGCATGCGGATGCCATCGACCTGCTGCCAGGCCAGCGGCTGTGCGGCCAACGTTTGCTGTGGATCGACGCCCACCTTGCGCATCAAGCGCAGACTGTCGCGATAGGCGCCAATCAGGATGTGCTGGCCGTTATCCAGCGTCATGCCGTCCAGTGCCACCGCGCGCGCGCGGCCACCGGCCACGCGGCCGGCTTCGAACACGGTAACGTTGGCCGCATCGGCCAGCTCGATGGCGGCCGCCAGGCCTGCCCAGCCGGCGCCGATAATGGCAACGCGCGGTGTCACGGCTTGTAGCCGAAGTTCCAGGTCTTCCACGCCAGCCAGATCTTGCGTCCTGGCGACAGTGACAGCCGCTGGTTCAGCACCTTGCCTGGGCCATCCAGCGCGATTTCGTCCAACGTGGCGCGATAGATCGCCGCCATCACCAGGCCAATGCGCTGCGCCTTGCGGTCCGCCGCCGGCAGCAGCTGCCAGGCCTTGCGGTAGTGCTCGTGCGCGCGTGCAATCTGGAACTGCATCAGCTCGGCAAACTGTGGCGATTCCTGATACGCCAGAATATCGGCCGCCGGCACGCCAAAGCGCTGCAGGTCTTCTACCGGCAGATACAGCCGGCCACGACGCGCATCCTCGCCCACGTCGCGGATGATATTGGTGAGCTGGAATGCCAGCCCCAGCTCGTGTGCGTATTTCAGCGTCGCGCGGTCGCTGTAGCCGAAAATCTGCGCCGACAGCTGCCCCACCACCCCGGCGACGCGGTGACAGTACAACTGCAGGTCGGCAAAGCGGTTGTAGCGCGGCACGTCCAGGTCCATCTGCATGCCATCGATAATCTCGGCCAGCCACTCCTGCGGCAGGTCGAACGCCGCCACATGCGGCTGCAGCGCGCGCATTACCGGATGCGTCGGCGCGCCAGCGTACAGTGCGGCCAGCTCGCTGCGCCACCAGGCCAGCGTGGTGCGTGCCACATTGTCGTCGTGAATCTCGTCCACCACGTCGTCCACCTCGCGGCAGAAGGCATACAGCGCCACCATGGCATCGCGCTTGTCCTTGGGCAGGTAGCGAAAGCTGGCGTAAAAGCTGGAGCCGCTCTTGGCGGCCTTGTCTTCACAATATTGCTGCGGGGTCACGCCCGTCTCCCTTTTTTGGCATACGGCGCCCACAGCGCCTTACCGATAATCACCGGCCAGTCTTTCCAGCCCAGTACCGGGCGCTGGCTGAATACATCGCCGCGCGCATCGTGAATCTTTTTCAGGATGCGCTCGCCACCCAGCACGATCATGCGCAACTCCAGACCAAAGCGCCCCTTGAGCTTGAGTGCCAGCGGCGAACCGGCCTGCAGCATGGCCAGCGCGCGCTTTACTTCTTTATCCATCAGCATCGGCCACACCCCGCCGACATCGCCGCGCGCAATCTGCTCCTCGCTGATGCGGAATTTCGCCAGATCGTCCTGCGGGATGTACACCCGCCCCTTCTGCCAGTCGATGGCCACGTCCTGCCAGAAATTGATCAGCTGCAGCGCGGTACAGATGCCATCGCTCATCGCCTGGCTGCGGCTGTCGTGCTCACCGTACAGCGCCAGCATCAGCCGCCCCACCGGGTTGGCCGAACGGCGGCAGTAGTCCACCAGCTCGGCAAAGTTCTGGTAGCGGGTTTTTTCCACGTCCTGGCTGAAGGCAGACAGCAGATCGTAAAACGGCTGCAGCGGCAGCTGCCGCTCGGCAATCACCACCGCCAGCGCCTGCATCAGCGGCGTCTGTGGCGGCGTGCCGGCACCGATGCGGTCCAGCTCGTCACGCAGCGCCTGCAATGCGGCCAACCTTTGCGCCGGTGCTGCATCGCCCTCGTCGGCGATATCGTCGGCGTGACGCGCAAAGCGGTAGATGACGTGCACCGCCTTGCGCATGCGCCGCGGCAACGCCAGCGAGCCTACCGGAAAGTTTTCGTAGTGATCGACCGCCATCGGCGCCCATCCATCTGCATTGGCAAACGCGCATTATATGCGAAGCACCCGGCGCTCCCCCGCCTGCTTGCAAAATTAATGCTTGACGCTGGCGACAACGCCAACTAAACTGCGCTCCGCGTTGAACGACGCAGCCTCTGTGGGGGTATAGCTCAGCTGGGAGAGCGCTTGCATGGCATGCAAGAGGTCATCGGTTCGATCCCGTTTACCTCCACCACGAACACTCAGAAAAATCCGACTCCGGTCGGATTTTTTTGTCCCCATCGTCTAGAGGCCTAGGACACCGCCCTTTCACGGCGATAACCGGGGTTCGACTCCCCGTGGGGACGCCAGTATCAGAAAAAGCCACCGCAAGGTGGCTTTTTGCTTTTCTGCCTTCTACAGCAAAAAACCTCGCGTACCCATGATGCAGACCCGCATGCTGACAGCTATGCTTTTTATTGAGCTGCCAGTAAGCGCGACCCCGCCGCCGGCGGCGGCGGAGACGCCGACAGGCTTTACCGGCCCGGCCCGGCATGCGATAACAAGACACTCTGATCACAGGCCACCGCCTGACGGTCACGGCATGGGCAGCAACAAACAGCGCCGTTCATGCCCCAAGCGTTTGAGTTGATTACCTAACCATTTCTTATCCAAATCTCACTGGTGAAAAATCGCCATGGATAATTCAGAAGTCAATCTCAAACTGAGCCACAGCAAGCCCCGCAGCTACATCCGGCGATCCATCTACCTGTTGTTGCTGCTACTGCTCGGACTGCTCATCTACCTGCTGCTGGACGAACTGAAAACCTCCCGGCTGCAGGCACATTATTTTTCCCAGATTGCCCACGACGCCAGATTTGAAGTCAAGCCGGGTACCAGCAAGGCCATTCGCTTCCCGAGCAACAACGGCCCTTACGACCTGCGCCTGGGTTATGCCGGCATGCCGCGCTTTCTGCAGCGACTGAATGCCCGCGGCTACACCATCACCACCCAGGCGGTGCAATCGGCAGGCATGACCGCGCTGGCCGACCACGGCCTGACTGCCCCGCTGCTGCCGCTGGGGCTATTCCTGCCCTATCACGAGAAAGACCAGGCCGGCCTGACGCTGTATGACGGCTACAGCCAGCCCATCTACCAGTCGCGCTACCCGCAGCGCGTCTACCCGGATTTCGATGCGCTGCCACCACTGCTGATCAGCGGCTTGCTGTACATCGAAAACCACACCCTGCTGGATCAGGAAAACCCGCTGCGCAACCCTGCGGTGGAGTGGTCGCGCTTCAGCAAGGCGCTGCTCGACAAGAGCATCCATCTATTGAACTCCGGCTATCGCCCGGCAGGTGCCAGCACCCTGGCAACCCAGATCGAAAAATACCGCCACTCGTCGGCCGGCCGCACCGGTTCTGATCAGGAAAAACTGCGCCAGATGCTGTCGGCCTCGGTGCGCGCCTATCGCAACGGCGAAGACACTACCGCCGCCAGACGCCAGCTGGTGCTGGCCTACCTCAACACCGTACCGTTGGCCGCACGTGCCGGCTTTGGCGAGATTTCCGGCATCGGCGATGGCATGTGGGCGTGGTATGGCCGCTCGTTCGAGCAGGTCAACCAGGCGCTGGGTGGCAACTCGTCCACCCCAGCGGCCGAGCGCGCCACGGTATTCAAAGAAGCCCTCAGCCTGATGATTTCACAGCGCAGCCCATCCACCTTCCTCAACGGCGATATGAAGGTGCTGGAGGCGATGACCGATGCCTACCTGCGGCTGATGGCCAAAGACAAGGTGATTACCGCCGAGCTGCGCGATGCCGCGCTGAAAGTCTCGCTGCGGCAGCAACGGGAACGGGTACGTCTGCCCAGCGTGGCACCGATCAAGCAAAAAGGTGCCAATGCCGTGCGCATCAAGCTTGCCAGCCTACTGGGTGTGCCGCGCATGTATGACCTGGACCACCTGGACCTGAGTGCCAGCAGCACGCTGGACTTCAAGCTGCAGCAGGAGGTCACCACCGAGCTGATCAAGCTGCGCGAGCCGGACTACGCCAAAGCGGCCAACCTTTACGACGAGCACCTGCTGCAGCAAGGCTCGCCGCAGGGCGTGACCTACAGCTTCACCCTGATCGAGCGCACCGCCGACGGCAACAAGGTGCGAGTGCAAGCCGACAACTTCGACCAGCCGTTCGACATCAACGAAGGCGCCAAGCTGGATCTGGGCTCCACCGCCAAGCTGCGCACGCTGGTTACCTACCTGGGCGTGATCCACGAACTGCACCAGCGCTATGCCGCGATGAGCAGCGAACAGTTGGCCGCCATCAAGTTCAGCGGCAAGGAACCACTGCTGCAGCGCTGGGCCATCGACTACCTGCAACAGACAGCAGATCACGACCTGACCGCCATGCTGGAAGCCTCACTGCTGCGCACCTACTCCGCCAGCCCGGGCGAAAGCTTTTTCACCGGCGGCGGCCTGCACACCTTCAACAACTTCGACAAGAACGACGACAGCAAGATACTGACCGTGCGCGAGGCCACCCGCCGCTCCGTCAACCTGGTCTACATCCGGCTGATGCGCGACATCGTGCGCTACTACATGGCCCCGGCCACGGATGCCCCGCCGGATGAAGCCACCGATGACGCCGCGCGCAAGGCCTACCTGCAGCGCTTTGCCGACCGCGAGGGCCGCACCTTCCTTGCCGGCTTCTACAACAAGTATCGCCACAAGACCCTGGCAGAAATCGACACCCTGCTGGTGGAACGTGCGCGCCAGAGCCCCAGAAAGCTGGCCGTGATCTTCCGCAGCGTGCAGCCGGAGGCAAGTCTGGAACAGTTCAGCGCCTTTCTGGATAGCCAGCTGCAAGCCACCAAGAAACCGGAGCCGCAAGCCGTGGCCAAGCTGTATGCCGAGTTCGCGCCGGGCCGCTTCAATCTGGCCGACCGCGGCTACCTGGCCAATGTGCACCCGCTGGAACTGTGGCTGGTGAGCTACCTGCACCAGCACCCGAACGCAGGCTGGTCCGAGCTGGTCGGCGCCAGCACCCAGCAGCGGCAAGAGGTGTACCAATGGCTGCTCAACAGCAAGAACAAGGCTGGCCAGGCATCGCGCATCAGCGAAATGAAGGAAATCGACGCCTTCAAGCAGATACACAAAAACTGGCAGCGGCTGGGCTACCCGTTTGACACCTTGGTACCCTCCTACGCCTCTTCGCTGGGTGCCTCGGCCGACCGCCCGGCATCACTGGCCGAGCTGATGGGGATTCTGTCCAACGATGGCATGCGACTGCCAATCGCCTATCTCGACAAACTGCACTTTGCGGCCAACACCCCGTACGAAACCACGCTGACACAAGTACCGGCCAAGGGGATACAGGTGCTGCCGCCGGAGATTCCGCAGGTGGTACGCAAACTGCTGTCCGAAGTAGTGGATCAGGGCACCGCCCGCCGCGTTTCCGGCGCCTTCGACCTGCCGGACGGCACGCATATTCTGGTGGGCGGCAAGACTGGTACCGGCGACAACCGCTTCAAGGTGTTTGCCAAGGGCGGTGCGCTGACGTCCGAACGGGTGGTCAGCCGCTCCGGGGCGTTTGTGTTCTACATCGGCGAGCGCTACTTCGGCACCCTGGTGGCGTATGTGGCCGGCCCGCAAGCAGCCGACTACAAGTTCACCAGTGCGCTGCCGGTACAGATCCTGAAGGTACTGGCCCCCACCCTGAAACAGCGGCTGACACTGAGCAACCGCCCACTTCCCGCGCCGCCAGCCAGCCTGCCACCACCCCGCTCTGCCTTCCGGAAGCTGCCGGGCTTTGCCATCGGCTAAGCCCGGGTAGCGGCATACCGAGCCAGGGCGGCACTTGTCCGGCAACGGTGGCCGACGACAGCAGTCGTGCGCGATCTTACCGGGCGCGGGTCAGAAACAAGGCGCAACGGGCCTATGACGCAGCATCAGCCTGGATCGAAGGTGAAGGCGAGCTGCCGACAGACCGCCCACGGCATAGCCGGCCTGCCGGCAGCCTTGCGCATGCAGGACAAGCTGGCGCAGAAACTGCGTGTACTGCGCCGGGCGCAAGGCTCGCTGGCGTTTGAAACTTTTCAGCCCCAGGCCCTGTTTCAGGGCGACCGCATCGCGGAAATCCGCCAGCAGCCGCAAAACCGTGCCCGCCAGCCGATCGAACAGCTGATGATCGCCACCAATAGCGGCACCGCCCGCTTTCTGGCCGAACAGGCAGCGCCTCCCGTCGCCGGGTGGCGCATTCCCCCGAGCGCTGGCAACGCAGTGTGGAAGTGGCGCACGACTACGGCACCAGCCGGCCCAAGCAGCCGGACAGCACCGAGCTGAAAGCTTTTCTTGCCCGCCAGCACAAGGCCGACCCGCTGCGCTTTCCCGATTT
>CAMLGD010000141.1 GCA_946479405.1 uncultured Vogesella sp. | reverse complement strand
GGCGCAGGTCGGTGGTCACCACCGCCGGCAGGCGCAGCTTGACGGTTTCCAGACCACCATCCACTTCGCGGGTCACGTCCACGGTTTCCGCTGCCACGTCCACTTTGGAAGCGAAAGTGCCCTGCGCCCAGCCCAGCAGCGCGGCAGCCATCTGGCCGGTCTGGTTGGCATCGTCGTCGATCGCCTGTTTGCCGACGATCAGCAGCTGCGGCTGTTCTTTATCAGCAACAGCCTTCAGCAGCTTGGCCACCGCCAGCGGCTGCAGCTCGGCATCGGTTTCCACCAGGATGGCACGGTCGGCGCCCATGGCCAGCGCCGTACGCAGGGTTTCCTCGCACTGCTTCACCCCCATCGATACCACCACGATTTCGGTGACCTTGCCGGCTTCCTTCAGGCGCACAGCCTCTTCCACCGCGATTTCGTCGAACGGGTTCATCGAGAACTTGACGTTGGCGACATCCACATCGGAGCCGTCGGCCTTGACCCGCACTTTCACGTTGTAATCAACAACGCGCTTCACAGCGACTAGAGCTTTCATATTCCTCCAGCGAACTCTCTGGTTGAAACAACTCGTCCCGTGCCGCCGCGCGGTGGGCGCCAGGCGCACTATCAAACGAGCGTTTAATTGGTAAATTGACTACAAAGCAACTGCAGTACAACAGGGGTGGGGAGATATTACGCGATTTCCCGGCAATTTGCATTTGGGGGAAAGCGTGCAAGAATGCGCTGCAACATTGAGCACGTCATAACAATAAAACACAGGCAGGAGCGCATGCTGAATGACAGCGGTCAACCTTTGCTGGCCGTTGCGGTTTTCACTTTGCACAGGGAGCCCCCATGACGGTTTTTTTTGAAGATATCAAGATCGGTGACAGCGCCGAATACGCCAAGACCATTACCGAAGCCGACATCCTGATGTTTGCTGCGGTATCCGGCGATGACAATCCGGTACACATCAATCAGGAATACGCCGAAGCATCGATGTTCAAGACCCGCATCGCCCACGGCATGCTGACGGCCGGCCTGATTTCCACCGTGGTCGGTACCCGCCTACCGGGCAACGGCACCATTTATCTGTCGCAATCTACCAAGTTCAAGGCACCGGTGAAGATCGGCGAAACCGTTACCGCCCGAGTGACGGTTACCGAGCTGGACCCGGCCAAGAAGCGCGTCAAATTCGCCACCGAATGTCTGGTGAAGGGCAAGGTGATCCTGGAAGGCGAATCGCTGGTAATCGCGCCGTCGCGCGCCAGCTGATGAGCAGCCTGCGTATTGTTCGCCTGTGCGACGAGCACGGCCACATCGTGGAGCCGGCGCTGCTGGCGGCAGCACTACCGGTCCACCGTCAGCTGCGCCCTATGCTGCCGATGGACGCCGATGCCTATGTTGCCAAAATGGCCCGCATCTGCAGCTATGGCGCCCGCTTGATTGCCGCGCTGGATGACGCGGGCAAGGTGGTAGCGCTGGGCTTGTATCGTATCTACGAGAACACCTACGAAGACCTGCGGCTATACCTTGATGATCTGGTTACCGACGAGAGCGTGCGCTCACAGGGCGTTGGCCGCCAGATGCTGGACTGGTGCGAGGCCGAGGCGCGGCAGCATGGCTGCGGCTTCCTGGTGCTGGATTCTGGCACCTGGCGCACCGCAGCGCACAAGCTGTACCTGAGCTACGGTTTCGTGATCTCGTCGTTCCACTTCACCAAACCATTGCAATAAGCCCCAAGGTTGGCCGCATGCGGCCAACCTTATTCTCCTGCCTGCAACTGCCGCTGCAGCGCCCACGCCACCGACTCCCGCACCCAGGCATCAGCATCATCCAGCCGCTGTCGCAACGCGGCCACAATCGCCGGATCGTACGCGGCATTGCCCAGCCCTACCGCCAGGTTGGACAACCACTTGGCGTAGCCGATCCGGTAAATCGGGCTACCGGCCATACGCTGCAGGAAGGTTTCCTCGTCCCAGCCAAACAACGTCAGCAGACTGACATTATCCAGTCCGTGCCGCACGGCAAAGTCCGCTTCTGCCGTCGGCACCGCGAAGCGGTTCCACGGGCAAGCCAGCTGGCAGTCGTCGCAACCGTAAACACGATTACCGATCAGCTGCCGTAGTGGCTCCGGAATCACACCCTTCAATTCGATGGTGAGGTAGGAAATGCACCGCCGTGCATCCACCTTGTACGGCGCCACGATGGCCGCCGTCGGGCAGACATCGAGGCAGCGCGTGCAACGCCCGCAGTGTTCCGGCTCGCTGACATCTTCCGGCAATGGCAGATTGGTCAGAATCTCGCCTAGGAAGAACAGCGAGCCCTGCTGCTTGTTGAGCAGCAGCGTGTGTTTGCCGCGCCAGCCCTGCCCGGCCTGGGCCGCCAGCGCCACTTCCGCCAGCGGGGCGCTATCGGTAAACACCCGGAACTGGTGCGCAGGATCATGTGTAGAGATACGCTCGGCCAGCTTTTGCAACCGGTTACGCAATACCTTGTGATAATCCCGCCCCAGTGCATAGCGCGAGATATAGGCCCGTGACGTATCCGCCAGCACCGTGTCTGCGGCGGCGGCTTCGCCGGGCCAGTAATGCATGCGCAGGCTGATCACCCGCAGCGTGCCGGGCACCAATTCTGCTGGCCGCAGCCGCAGCATGCCGTGACGTGCCATATAGTCCATTTCGCCATGGCAGCCCTCCGCCAGCCATGCGGCCAACGTGGCTTCGGCCGCGGCCGGCAGCTCGGCGCGGGTGATACGGGCATCGGCAAAGCCAAGCTCCTGCGCCCAAGCCTTGATTTGGCTAGCCAAATGGCGATAATTCTCGTTTTGAGCGGACATTTCATTCATGGCGACGGATCATACCAGTGTCGCAGGCTTTCTCGCCGACGAAGCGGCCACGCTGCAACTGGGCCAGACGCTGGCCGGTTGCCTGCAACCCGGGCTGCAATTACAACTGCACGGCGACCTGGGCGCCGGCAAGACCACATTTACCCGCGGCCTGCTGCGCGGGCTGGGACATGCCGGCAGGGTAAAGAGCCCCACCTACACGCTGGTGGAAAGTTATTCACTGCCAACCATCACCGTGCATCATTTTGATTTATACCGCTTCAACGACCCGCAGGAATGGTTCGACGCCGGTTTTGCCGACTATCTAGCCACCGATACGCTCTGCATCGTGGAGTGGCCGCAGAAAGCCGCCGGCGTATTGCCATCGCCAGATCTGACGCTGGAACTCCAGCTTGCCGATGACGGTCGCAACTATCGCCTTGTCGCTCACAGTGAAACAGGAAAAGCATGTCTCAGCCGCTACCAGACTCTGACCGCCGCAAGCTGATCGGCGCCGCTGCCGCCACCTTTCTGCTGACGGTCAGCCGCATCGGCCTGGCCGCTAGCAGCCAGGTGGTGGCCGTACGTGTATGGCCATCGTCCACCTACACCCGCGTCACCATCGAAGCCAGCAGCGAAATCCGCTACAAACACTTCTCGCTGGCAAATCCCAACCGGCTGGTGGTGGATCTGGAAGGCGTACAGCTGACCGGCGTGCTGCAGGAATTGAGTAAGCAGATTCAGAGTGCCGACCCGTTCATCCGCATGGCGCGCGCCGGGCAGTTCAATAACGATACGGTGCGGCTGGTGCTGGACCTGCGCAACGAAGTCAAACCACAGATTTTCTCGCTGAAACCGGTTGGGGAATACCAGCATCGGCTGGTGCTGGACCTGTACCCGGCCGACGCGCAGCAGGATGACCCGCTGCTGGCGCTGCTGGAGGACTACAACAAGGGCCAACTGGACAACAGCACCCCGCGCAGCGGCAAGGACAAGAGCGGCCCCGGCCGCACCGTCACCATCGTGATCGACCCCGGCCATGGCGGCGAAGACCCTGGCGCCATCGGCCCCAGCGGCATTCGCGAAAAAGATGTGGTGCTGAAGATCAGCCGCCAACTGAAAAAGCTGATCGATGGCGAAAAGAACATGCGCGCGGTACTGACCCGGGACGAGGACGTATTCCTGCCGCTGGGCGTGCGCGTCGCCAAGGCGCGGCGCATGAATGCCGATCTGTTCATTTCGGTGCACGCCGACGCGGTGGACAACCGCACGGCGCGCGGCTCATCGGTGTTTGCGCTATCGGAAAACGGCGCCACCAGCACCATGGCGCGCTTTCTGGCGAAAACCCAGAACGATGCCGACATGGTCGGGGGCGTTAAAATCGGCGGCAAGGACAAATACCTGGCGCATACCCTGCTGGACCTGACCCAGACTGCCACCATCAACGACAGTCTGAAACTGGGCAAGTCCGTACTGGGCAGACTGAGCAGCCTCAACAAACTGCACAAGGACAAGGTGGAGCAGGCCGGTTTCGCGGTGCTGAAAGCGCCGGATATCCCCTCCATCCTGGTGGAAACTGCCTTTATCAGCCATCCGGAAGAGGAACAAAAGCTTATCGACCCGGACTTCCAGCAGCAGATGGCTGACGCCATCCTGTCCGGGGTACGCAGCTACTTTGCCCAGGGCGCCGCTATCGCCCGGGTATAAGCCACGGCTGACAGCAACGACAAAGCCGCCCTGTTGGGCGGCTTTGTCATGTTGGCCGCGCAAGCAAGCCTTACAGCTGCTCCAGCTCGCGCATAGGATCATCACCAGATACCGGTACGCGATAACTTTCATCCGCCCATTGGCCCAGATCGATCAGCCGGCAGCGTTCACTGCAGAAAGGACGGTACGGGCTTTGCGGTCCCCAAACGACAGCTTGGCGACACTGCGGACAGGCAACTGATTTTTCGGACGACATGATTCAGAACTTGCAGTAGGTCAGGGTGAAATCCACATCATCCTCCACCTGGCGGGCGCGAACCTCGCCAGTACCGGCATGAATGAAGCGGACATTGAGAGCATACTTGTTGGCCGAAATCTCCGGCACGATCTGCAGGCGGGCATCGTAGGAAACGCGAATCAGCTGTACCGCCTTGCCGCCGGACATTTGCTGGAAGGCGCCGCGCCGTGCGGTGTACTGGTAGGGCTTGCCACTGTCCCGCAGCAGCTTGAGCAGCACCGTGGCGGCACGCGACGTCGGCATCAACGGTGCCGCCCAGCGCAGCAGGTCGATACGGCGGGCCTCGCTTTCCCGTTGCAACCACAGATGATAAGACGGCAGATCGAACTGGCAGGTACCGCCGGGAATCACCGAGCGCTGCTTGATGGCCATCAGCCATTCGTTTTCGCGCAGGTGCTGACCAAACTTGCCACTGATCTCAAGCAGGCTGGCAGCCGTATGCTCGATCTCCTCCAGTACGGCATCCAGTGCGTCCTGAGCAATCACCGGGTTATCGCGCAAGGCCTCCAGCGCCAGCTTCTGCCGCTCCAGCTCCTGCAATAACTCGGATTTCAGCTCGGTACGCCCGGCAGACTCCAGCACCTCGAACAGCGCCATCAGCGCGGCATGATGGCAATTGGCCTCATCCTGCGCAATAAAAAACACCAGCCGCTGGTACACCTGCTCCAGGCGAAGCAAGGTACGGGTTCGTTCGGTGATGGGGAACTCGAAACTGGTCACGGCGGGTATCCGTTGGTTCGTAACGTCATGCCGGAGCCGGCAAGCCAAAGCAGGCTAGATAATAGCGATGTTTGTCATCAACTTGAAGCGCCAAATCAGCCAGCTCGCCGCTATTGTGAATAACATCGTCAGCCAGTCGCAGCCTTTGCTGGCGCGGCATCTGCGCGGCGATGATCGCCGCCACCTGCTCTGCGGTCAAGCCGTTGCGCGCCATCACGCGCTGTTGCTGCATTTCTTCCGGGCAATCCACCAGCAGACTCCGCCGTACCAAGCGCTGGAATGTCGGGGTTTCAAACAACAATGGCACCGCCAGCAACACATAAGGCCCAGGAGCCAACGCCAGCTGTCGCAGGCTCTCGGCATGAATCAGCGGATGCAGAATAGCCTCCAGCCGCAAACGCTCGGATGGATCGGCAAATACACACTGGCGCATGGCTGGGCGATTCAAGGCACCATGTGCATCCAGCATGCCATCGCCAAAAGCCGCACGAATTGCAGGCATCGCCGTGCCGCCAGCGGCGGTAAGCTGATGGGCGACGACATCGGTATCGATGCAGGACACGCCATGCCCAGCAAACAGCTGCGCAACCGTGGACTTGCCGGAGCCGATGCCGCCGGTCAGACCGACAACCGGCTTAAGCACCCAGATACCAAGCCATGATCGGCTTGCCCCACAACAATACCAGCAAGCCGGCGGCGGCAAGATACGGGCCGAAAGGTAAAGGTTGGCCGCGTCCGTGGCGAGCAGCCAGCATCAGGCCAATCCCCACCAGCGCCCCCACCAGTGACGACAGTAGAATGATGAGCGGCAGCATTTGCCAGCCCAGCCACGCTCCCAGTGCCGCCAGCAACTTGAAGTCGCCATAGCCCATGCCTTCCTTGCCCGTCGCCAGCTTGAACAGCCAGTACACGCTCCACAGCGTCAGATAACCGGCCACCGCACCGATCACAGCCTGTCCCAGCGGCACAAAACCATCATTCAGGTTATAGAGCAGTCCAAGCCACAGCAGCGGCAGAGTCAGATCATCCGGCAACAACTGGGTAGCCGCATCAATCAGGGTCAGCACCAGCAACACCAGGCCAAAGACACTGACCCACAGCCATGTCGTCCCCAGCCCCCAATGCCAGGCGAAGCCGGCCAGCATCAGCCCAGAGACCAGCTCCACCAGTGGATAACGCCAAGAGATGGCACCATCACAATGACTGCAACGACCGCGCTGCAGTGCGAAACTCAGCAAGGGGATGTTCTGCCATGCGCGGATAGGCGCCTGGCAATGCACGCAGGCAGATGGCGGGAAGAACAGGTTATAGTTGGCCGCAGGCGCTTCCTGCCCCTGCAATTCGGCACATTCGGCCAACCAGCGCTGCTCCATCATCTTGGGCAAACGATGGATCACCACATTGAGAAAACTGCCAACCAGCAAACCGAAAACCAGTGCCAGCCCGATTTGAGCCGCCTGCGGCAACATTGTGATTGCGTCCAGCATCAACCAACCACCTGACCCATCTTGAAAATTGGCATATACATGGCAACCACCAGCCCACCAATCAATACCCCTAGAATGATCATGATCATCGGCTCCAGCAGGCTGGACAGCGAGGCCACGGCATTGTCGACCTCTTCTTCGTAGAAGTCCGCCACCTTGTCCAACATGTCATCCAGCGCACCGGATTCCTCACCGATGGCCGTCATCTGCAGCACCATATTGGGAAACAGGTTACTGCGCTGCATGGAAGCATTCAGCGTCGAGCCGGTCATCACTTCATTCTGGATCACCTTGGTGGCATCGGCGTACACCTTGTTGCCCGCCGCGCCGCCCACCGAATCCAGCGCCTCAACCAATGGCACCCCCGCGGTAAACATGGTGGATAGTGTGCGGCACCAGCGCGCTATCGTGGCCTTGCGTACCACTTCACCGATCACCGGCACCTTCAGAATGATGCGATCAAGTCCTTCCTGCATTTTCAGCGAGCGCTTATAGGCATAGGCAATGCCCCAGATGCCCCCAATAAGCGTGCCAAAAATTATCCACCAATATTCAACAAACACATCCGACAGCTTAATGACAATCAGCGTCGGCGTCGGCAAGTCGGCACCAAAGCTGGAAAACAACTCCTTGAACGCCGGAATCACGTAAATCAGGATCACCGCCGTGATAATGAAAGCCGTGGCGATAATGGCCGCCGGATACACCAGCGCCGACTTGATCTTGCCTTTGATCGCCAGCACTTTTTCCTTATAGGTAGCCAGCTTTTCCAACAACGCATCCAGCACCCCCCCGGCCTCGCCGGCGGCGACCAGGTTGCAGAACAGGCCGTCAAAATACAGCGGATACTTGCGGAAGGCGTCTGCCAGGCTGCTACCGATCTCCACTTCCGAGCGCACATCCAGCAGAATGCGGGTGAACAGCGCATTGCTGAGGCCCTTTGCCGCAATGTCGAATGCCTGCAGCAACGGCACCCCAGCCTTCATCATGCTGGACAATTGCCGGGTGAACAGCGCAACGTCCTTTTCCGTCACTTTTTGACCAAACTTCGGCTTGCGCTTGTTTACCTTGCTGACATTGATGCCCTGGCGACGCAACTGCGCCTTGGCGACGATTTCGGACTCCGCCCGAATCTCGCCGCGGATCAACTTGCCTGTACGATCCTTGCCTTCCCAATTCCAGATATGGGCAACCGCTTTCTTGCTTACCGTGCCAGCCATGCTTGCATCCTGTCGATTATTCGTTGGTTACGGCTTCAATTTCGGTTAGCGAGGTCACGCCACGCATCACTTTCAGCAACCCGGCACGGCGCAGGTCGACCATGCCCTCCTCCCGTGCCAGGTCATTAATCTGTACGGCGTTACCATCAGTCATGATCAGTCGAACCATCGCGTCGGTAATCGGCATAATTTCATAAATGCCGGTACGCCCTTTGTAACCGGTGCCTCGGCACTGGTCACATCCCACCGGGCCATAAGGCATCCAGTTGCCATCCAGCTCTTCTTGCTTGAAGCCGGCGCGCAGTAGTGCGGCCGGCGGAATTTCTACCGGCTGCTTGCAATGACTGCATAAGCGTCGTGCCAGACGCTGGGCCATGATCAGCAGCACCGAGCTGGCAATATTGAAAGGTGCTACCCCCATGTTCAGCAAACGGTTAAGCGTTGCCGGTGCATTGTTGGTATGTAGCGTAGAAAACACCAAGTGCCCGGTCTGGGCCGCCTTGATCGCAATATCTGCAGTTTCAAAGTCGCGAATCTCACCCACCATGATGATATCCGGATCCTGACGCAGGAAGGCCCGTAGCGCCGAGGCAAACGTCAAACCGGCCTTTTCATTCACGTTGACCTGATTGATGCCCGGCAAGTTGATTTCCACCGGATCTTCCGC
>CAMLGD010000140.1 GCA_946479405.1 uncultured Vogesella sp. | reverse complement strand
CGGCGGAGAAGCCGCCGAACACCACGGAGTGGATGGCGCCGATGCGGGCGCAGGCCTGCATGGCGACGATGGCTTCGATCACCATCGGCATGTAGATCACCACGCGGTCGCCCTTGGCGATGCCGAGGCTCTTCAGGCCGTTGGCAAACTGGCAGACGCGGCGGTGCAGTTCGGCGTAGGTGACGCGGGTGACGTCGCCGTCATCCGCTTCGAAAATCAGCGCGATCTTGTTGGCATTGAGCGGCAGATGGCGGTCGAGGCAGTTGTAGGAAACGTTCAGCACGCCGTCGTCGAACCATTTGAAGAACGGGGCGTTGCTGTCGTCGAGCACGCGTGAGAACGGCTTCTTCCAGGTGATCTGTTCGCGAGCCAAGTCCCCCCAGAACGACAGGTAGTGATCGTCAGCCTGCTCGCACAGCGCGTTGTAGGCTTCCATGCCGGAAATGCCGGCCTTGCGACGGAAGTCGTCGGAGGGCGGGAAGCTGCGGGTTTCTTTCAGGATCGATTCGAGGGTGGACATTGTGTTCTCCTTGTAGCGTGCCGGATGCCGCACCCTGGCGGGTGCGGCGGGCATGAGTTGCAGATTAATGCTTGGACGCACCGGTGGCGCCGATGCCGGTCATGGCACGGACGTACTGGGCGTCGAACTTGGCTTTTTCTTCGCTGGCCTGCTTCGAGTTATCCAGCACCGAGAACAGCCAGGTGAAGGCGAAGGCCAGGGGCATCGAGAAGATGGCCGGGTTCTTGTACGGGAAGATGGCGGCTTCGTGCTTCATCACGTCGACCCACACTGCCGGGCCCAACACGATCAGCAGCACCGCCGAGATCAGACCGATAAAGCCGCCGATCACCGCGCCGCGGGTGGTCAGACCTTTCCAGAACATCGACAGGAACAGGATCGGGAAGTTGGCCGAAGCGGCGATCGAGAACGCCAGACCGACCATGAAGGCGATGTTCTGCTTCTCGAACAAGAGGCCCAGCACGATGGCGACCACGCCCAGGACCACGGTGGTGATCTTGGAGACGCGGATTTCGTCGGCTTCGTTGGCCTTGCCCTTCTTGATCACCGAGGCGTACAGGTCGTGCGATACCGCCGAGGCGCCGGACAGGGCCAGGCCGGCGACCACTGCCAGGATGGTGGCGAAGGCGACCGCCGAGATGAAGCCCAGGAACAGGTCACCGCCCACGGCGTTGGCCAGGTGGATGGCTGCCATGTTGGAGCCGCCCACCAGCTGGGTCACTTCCTTGCCGTTCTTCACGATGGTTTCCATGAAGTGCGGCTGGTTGAGTACCAGCATGATGGCGCCAAAACCGATGATGAAGGTCAGGATGTAGAAGTAGCCGATGAAACCGGTGGCGAAGAACACCGACTTGCGGGCTTCCTTGGCGTCGGACACGGTGAAGAAGCGCATCAGGATGTGCGGCAGGCCAGCGGTACCGAACATCAGGGCGAGACCCAGCGAGATCGAGTCGATCGGGTCGGCCTTGCCCGGGGACATGATGGCGATGCCCTTGGCGTGGATTGCCGTGGCTTTCTGGAACAGTGCTTCAGGGCTGAAACCGACCGAGGACATCACCATGAACGCCATGAAGGTGGCGCCGCACAGCAGGATGACGGCCTTGATGATCTGCACCCAGGTGGTGGCCAACATGCCGCCGAAGGTCACGTACAGCACCATCAGCACGCCGACCAGCACCACCGCGGACGAGTAGCTCATGCCGAACAGCAGCTGGATCAGCTTGCCGGCACCGACCATCTGCGCGATCAGGTACAGAGCAACCACTACCAGGGTGCCGGTGGCGGCAAAGGTGCGCACCGGGCCCTGTTGCAGGCGATAGGAGGCCACGTCGGCAAAAGTGAACTTGCCAAGGTTGCGCAGGCGCTCGGCCACCAGGAACAGGATGATCGGCCAGCCAACCAGAAAGCCCATGGAGTAGATCAGGCCGTCATAGCCCTTCTCGAACACCATGGCGGAAATACCCAGGAACGATGCCGCAGACATGTAGTCACCGGCAATCGCCAGACCGTTCTGGAACCCGGTAATGCCGCCGCCCCCGGTATAGAAGTCGGAGGCCGACTGGGTACGACGCGCCGCCCAGTAGGTAATGAACAGTGTGGCGCCGACAAATACCAGGAACATGATGATGGCGGTCCAGTTGGTCGCCTGCTTGGTCACGTCGCCGTCAATGGCCCCTGCGGCCATGGCTGCGGCCGGGAGGGTGGCCAGCGTGGCAAACGCTGCATGTTTCAGCCATTTATTCATTGTTTTGCCTCCTCAACGATCTGCTGGGTGAGTTCGTCGAACTCGGTGTTGGCCTTGCGCACATAAATGCCGGTCAGCACGAAGGCGGACAGGATGATGGCGACGCCGACAGGAATGCCAACCGTGGTGATGCCGCCGGACAGCGAAGCACCCAGCGTGGCCGGGGAGAAGGCAAGTACCAGGATGAAGCCGTAGTAGATTGCCAGCATGATGATGCTGAGCAGCCATCCGAAGCTGGTTTTCTTGTGTACCAGTTGTGCGAACTTTGGATTGGCTTGCACCCGTTTCAGGATGTCCTCGTTCATTGTTTCCTCCTTTGTCATCGCGAAAGATCGAACGACCGTGATCGCGTGCTGGGAAATTAAGGCGCGTCAGGAGTAGGGGCTAATCGTTTTTTTTGATGTGATGGATAAGGTTTTGTCTGATTGTGAAAAAATTACTTTCATATCAATGAATTGTAATCGAGCATTTGCTTTATTTATGCCAGGCATAAGTGATTTTTATCCGGCGCTTGTGCGGTTTTCCTTGTCGCGGCACGGGCGCTTGTACAGAATGGAGGCCAATAATTGGCAGGCCGCCGCATACAGGTTGGCCGCATCGGGAGGGTGGTAGCAGGATGGAAATCTATCAGCTGAGAACCTTTGTCACCGTGGCCCAGCAAGGACACCTGACTCAGGCTGCTGAAGTACTGCATTTGTCGCAACCTGCTGTCACCGCCCAGATCAAGGCGGTGGAAGAAGAAGTGGGTATGCCGTTGTTCGAGCGTACTGCTGGTGGTGTGGTGCTGACCCGGGCCGGGCAGGAGTTGCTGCCGCAGGCGCAGGAGATACTTGCGGCAGCCAAACAGTTGCTGAATCAGGCGCGTAGCCTGAAGGGGCAACTTACCGGCAAGGCTCAGTTGGGCATTACATTAATGCCCGACCTGCTGCGCATCGGCCCCTGGGTTGCGCGCCTGACCGAGCGCTATCCCTTGCTGGAAGTCTGTCTGCACCAGGGCGTTACCGGTGATGTGCTTAACGCAGTACGTAAAAAGGAGCTGGACGGCGGCTTCTACCTTGGCAAGAACCCGTATGTGAACGTGCATACCGTGCTGCTGGACAATATGCGCTTGCGCGTGGCCTTGCCGCCGGGTTGGCTGGCCCGGGTGCAGCCCGGTAATTCACGGGAGTTGGGGCGGTTGCCGTGGGTGGGGGTGTCGCAGTTCTCCAGCTTGTCCAAGATCGTCAGCGAGTTGTGGCGTGAGCTGAATATCTCGCCGAAGAAAGTCTCCGAAAGCGATTATTTTCTGACCTCGATGGAACTGGTTAAAGCCGGGGTTGGCGTGGCGTTGTTGCGTGAAGAAGATGCCTTGGCCGCCGCCGCTGCCGGCGAGCTGGAGCTTTGGCCCGACCTAGTCAAGACTGCCGAGCTGCAGTTTGTGTTTGCGGCAGACAAGGCGACGGATCCGGTGCTGCAGGCCCTGGTTGGGGAATTGGGGCCGGTATGGCATATCCCGGTGCCGGAGTTGCAATAGCCGGGTCATTTCTGTTGTGACAATGCGCAAATCGCGGAGGGTCTATGGCCAATGTGCTGCAGCAGTACCTGGATGTTTTTCAGGCCGCGCATCAGCGCTGGCTGGACACCAATGGTGATTACTGGCAGCAGCTGTGGAGCAAGCCTCCCCTGGCTAGCCGCCAGCAGCTATCGCTGCAACTGGAAAGCTCTTTGGCCTCTGGAGCCTCGCTATGGCGAGCCTCTGCTGACATGCATCATGACCTGCAGGTACTGGGCGAGCGTTGGCTGGGGCAGCAGCAAAAGCACTGGCAGCAATATGTTGCTGCCTTGCCGCAGCAAGTAACGCCTTGCCTGTTGCCACTGGAAGCCAGCTTGTCTGGCTGTTTGATCGCCAGTCGCGCATCGCGGCAAATTCATCATTTTGCTTCTACCCGCCTGTCCACCGCGCCACTGCATGCAGTACGCGGTGCTCAGCGCGTCTATCATCATCAGGGCAAATAACCCTGATGCCACCGCCGTGTTTATCTGACTGGCGAGCCTCTAGAATGGCGGGCAGTTTGGCTTATCGAGAGCAAGCCAGCTAACAGCATTGTAGGCACGCGCACTTGGCGTCATCTTTGACGTGTGGACAGGAGCAACTTTCTAGCCACGTTTGGATGCCAGACTACCGATGGTGGCTCCACCCAGAATCAGTGCGCCTGCCAGCCAGCTGATGGTCGTCATTTTGCCTAACCCGCTAAGTGCCAGCAGTAAGGTGGATAACAAGGGGGTGAGGTATGACAGGGTGCCTACCTGGCGCGGGTCTGCCTGCTTCATGGCTTTGTCCCACAGGAAGAATGCCAGCCCCAACGGACCCAGGCCAATCAAGACCAATGCCAGCCATTCTCGTGCCGTAGGTATTACCGCCGCCTCGAAAAGCCAATGGCAAATACCGGCCAGGATGGCCGATAGCAGACAAAAGCAACCGACAGCAGTGTTGGGGAAGCTGGGGAGTTTGCGCAGCAGCAGGCTGTAGCATGACCAGGTCAAGGCCGCAGCAATGGCGAACAGGTAACCACTCGGTAGCGTGGCAGGTAATTGCAGCTTGCCTTGCGTGACAATGAGCACTGCACCGCTAAAGCCGGCAATGGAGGCTACGATATGCAGCCAGTGCAAGCGACCGAGGCGAAACAGCGGGCTGAGCAGCACCAGCAGCAGGGGCCATAGATAGTTCAACAGATTGGCTTCCAGTGCCGGGGCGGTACGGAAAGCGGTAAATAGCAGGCAGTGGTAGCCAAAGATGCCGATAACGCCGATGACCAGCACTTTGACCGACACTCGCCACTGCCGGTAATGGCGGATTGAGAGCAGGCTGCCAATACCCAGGGCAATGGCGGTGACTAGAAATGGTGGCAGGCGCTGGGTAAAAACGCCAAGACTGGCAATCGTGGACCAAAGCAGAATGGCCATGAATGCCGCGAATAACGGATGTTGCTTCATTGTAAATCTGCAATCGCTGCGAGGGCGCACACTATCCCCGCAGAACGGTAGCCGGTCAAGTTTCCGGGTGGAGTATCATATCAGGCCGCATTGGCGGCAAAGTAAGAGGTCGAATCATGCAGCAGCAATTAATTGCCGACTGGTTGCAACAAAACCAGGCCACAGTAAACGAAGCCGGTGAATTGAGCCTGCCGGCGTATGCCGAGCAGTTGGCCGCAGTGGAAGCCGGTACGGCCTGCAGCTGGCTAAGCAAGTTTTCCATCCTGCGTATTTCGGGCGAGGATGCGTCTGCATTCCTGCAGGGCCAGTTTTCCTGCGATGTGGCGGCTGTGGCTGAAAATGGCGTGAGCTGGGGAAGTTACTCCACTGCCAAAGGGCGGATGCAAGCCAGTTTTTTGCTGTTTGGTAGCCAGGGTGTATTCCATCTGTTGTTGCGCCGCGATATTGCCGGAACATTTCGCAAACGTTTGTCGATGTTTGTGCTGCGTGCCAAAGTGAAAATCGAAAACATTGATGATTCAATGTTGGCATTAGGGGTAATGCAGGCAACTGCCAGCGGTGGCGTGTTGCCTCTGCGTGATGTTGTCGCCGGCGAAGGCCTGGTGGCGGTGCTCGCACCAAATATCCGGATCGTGCTGACGGCGACACCGGCAGCCTTGTTGGCGCAATGGCAGGTAACGCACCGCGCAGTGGGTAGTCAGGCGTGGGACTTGGTGTTTGTGCAGGCGGGATTGCCGTGGGTGAGTCAGGCGACCTATGAGGAGTTTGTACCGCAAATGGCGAACCTGGATTTACTGGGGGGGATCAGTTTTAAAAAAGGCTGTTACCCGGGGCAGGAAATTGTGGCCCGCACCCAGTATCTGGGGAAAGTGAAACGTCGGCTCTATCGTGCCCGTATTGCAGGGGCGACGGTAAATGAAGGCGCGGCCTTGATTGCGGCTAGTAGCGGGGAACAAACCATTGGCCGCATTGTCATGGCTGTACCCTTAATTGATGGTAGCAGCGAATGTTTGCTAGTGATGCAGTCCGGGGCTTGGGGTGATAACCCTAAACTGGCATCGGATGAGCGCGCTACATTGACACAATTGCCGCTGCCTTATTCTTTTCCGGATGCGGATTGAATATGTGGCTGGTGCGATTGTAAATATACTTGACGCTTTTCAGATTAAGGGCTAATTTGCGATAATCTAAAAACTCAAACGTCAAGGGGAATCAAATGGATCTGTCGACGCTGGATTTTTCGGCTCTGCTGCAATTGCGTACCGACGTTGATGCTGAAATTCGCCGCCGTGAAAGCGAAGAGAAAGCAAAAGCTGCCAAACAGGTAATGGAGCTGATTCGCACCCATGGCCTGGATCTACAGGAACTGGCTACCAAGTCGGTAAAAGCGGTTGCAACGGCTACCCGTAAGCCGGTAGATGCCAAATATCGTCATCCGGAAGATGCTTCTCTGTCCTGGACCGGTCGTGGTCGTAAGCCGCTGTGGGTGGTTACCTGGCTGGATGCCGGCCGCTCGCTGGATGAGCTGCTGATTAAGTAAGCTGCCTAGCGCTCGCCGCTAATAGAAACGCCATGCTTTTGCATGGCGTTTTGTTTTTGGCAACGCCTATAAGGCGGCTGCACTATACTGGCGGTTATCAATTAGTCGGCAGACTCTTCACCGGTTTGATATTCGAGACAATGACAAATGGCTAAGCTCGATTTTTTATCTTTTGGCAGCAAGAAAAAAGCCCAGCCGCTTGATGATGCGGAAGCCGCCGCCGCCTGGTATGGGGAGATAGTGCAGGAGCACGGTGCCGGTGCGCACCAGAAGGTGGTGGAGCTGCTGGGGCAATACAATCTGCACGGGGAGAGCCTGGCGCCGCAAACGTTGGCCGCACTGCTGGTACTGGATGGGCTTGCGGCCCAACAGCATCAGCAACTGGGCGCGCAATACCTGTTGAATGGCCGGTTGCCCAAAGTGCTGGAAGAGCAATTGCGCAGTCGCATCACTGCCTATGATCGCCAGATCGTCGCGGCCTACCAGCGGTTCCTGGCGCTGGGGGAGGAGGATATCCGCCAATTGGGCGATAGCCTGTTGCTGGCGATTGCCCGGACGGTGCATTACCTGGCAGAGCAGGCGCTATGGCAGTACTACCGCCATGCCCAGCCGGATGCGGTGTTCTGGGAAACGCTGAACCGCCTGTTTGCCCGTGCCGAGCAATTGGGGCTGGATACGCGCCCGGTAGAGCTGTTCAAGCAGGGGCAAATAACGACGGTCCATGATCTTTATCTGTCGTTACTACTGGTGGCGGCATTGTCCAGCGGCAATTTGTCCGCCAGACAGGTTTCGTTGTCGCATCAATTGGCGCTGCTAGTATCCAATCGCGCCACCTTGCGCCGCAGCGTCAGCAGCTACCCGAGTTTTGTGGTTGATCTGGACAAAGGCACGCCGCCCAGCCGGGTGCGACAGGTGGATATGCAGGGCAACCTGCGCTACTGGAATACGGTCGATATCATCGAGCAGATCGACCGCTGGCATGTGGTGTGTGAATCCGGCGTGTTGCCGCTGGAGCTCAAGGGCCTGATGATGACCACCAGCGAAACATCGCTGTTGCGTTATCTGGCGCGGGAGTGGGCGGAGCGGCCGTTTCATTACCAGCGTGCCGAGCGGGTGCGTAGTGGTTGTCAGCGCGTGGAAGTGGCGCACCGGCTGGGGGTCATTCATCGCCTGGTGCGTGATGCCGATGAGGCGGCCAAGCAGGTCGCCTATGCCCAGGATGGCGGCGAAGAGGAGCAGTTCCGGGTGTATGGCTTTGTCAGCAGCCGCCGCCGCGAAAAAAATATCTACAGCCAGGTGCAGGCGCCGTCGGTGTTTCCGTTTTGGGAGCTGGATAACAAGAGTGCCTCCGGCATCGGTGTCAATTTGCCGTCACACGGTAACGAGTGGGTGGCACTGGGGGGCTTGATGGCGTTCCGCGAAGTGGAAGATCCGGGCTGGACGCTGGGCCTGATCCGGCGTCTGCAGCGTCCCGAGGCCGAACGGGTCTATCTGGGAATACAGGTGCTGTCCAATCGCCCGGTGGCGGCCTCGCTGCATCGCAGTGACGGCGTGCCGCCTGACAGTGTGTTGCCGGCCGAGCTGATCTGGAATAAGGGCGAGATCGCCCTGTTTGTGCCGTTCCTGCGCGACGACAAGAAGTTGAACACCTTGCTACTGTCGGTCAGCTCTTACAGTGCCGGGCGCGAGCTGGAAATGCGAGCCAAGGGCAAGACTTTCCAGGTGCGCCTGGGAAGGGTGCTGGAGAAGGGTGTGGACTGGTGCCAGGTGGAGATCGATCTGATCAAGGCGAACTAGCCTGTTCATGCAGTAAAAACGCCGGCAGCCCCAAGTGGCTTGCCGGCGTTTTTATTGGGCGCGGTGCAATCAGCGCAGTTCTTGCAGCACGCCGTAAATGGCACTGACGGTGGCTTCGCCCAGGCGCAGGCTGCGCTGGCCATTCCAGCCGTAATCGTCGTCCGGCAGATTGTCGTTGTCCTTGAACGGCATTTCCAGGGTATAGGCTAGGCACTTGAACTGCTCGCCGACCCAGGCGGTGGCCATGCTCATGTTGGCCGTACCCGGCGCATCCTTGTCGTAGCCGAATTCGTCCTGGAAGTCCGGCGAGGATAGGCGCAGCAGGTGCTTGAACTTGTCCTCCAGCCGCGCGATACGCTCGTCGTAGCTGGG